>NZ_MQWB01000011.1 GCF_002257665.1 Rubricoccus marinus
GTGGGGGCCGGGTCGGTGTCCGGGAGGGGAGGCGCGGTGTCATGTGTCGCGAGCGTCCGCGCGAGGTCCGCATCGCCCCCCCGCTCCAACGCATTGGGCACGGTGGCCCCCCCTCGTTTCAGTGTCCGGCGATCTGGGGCGCCCTTCCCCTTGCGGAAGGTGTAGCGGACGGTGGACCGGACGCGGAGGGTGAAGCACCAGCAGATCTTGATCTTGACGCTGACGTATCCGCGCCCGACGAGGGCGCCGTCGCTCGAGTACTCCGCAGTGAGCCCGATCTCGAGGTGGGCCGTGGCTATACCGAGGATGGAGACGCGCCCGACGACGCGGAGGACGAGGGCGAGCCGGAGGCGGGACGCGCGGCCGGGCTCGACGGCGTACCGGGCCGTGATGCCGAAGTAGATCTGGACGCCGCCTGAGATGGGACCGAGGCGAACCTCGACCGCCGCCGCCGCCATGATGCCGACGTCGACCGAGGCCGCGAGCTGCTTCGACTCCGGGGTGTACTCGAAGGTGGAGACGAACCACCCCGCTCCCCCGAGCGCGCCGACGACGAGCGTGAAGGGGGCCTGCGGTGAGGCGAGGTTGACGCCGCCTCGCACGACGAAGGCGCCCGCGACGTCGAGCCCGAAGTGGGCGCCCAGGGAGAGGTTGGAGAGAGCGAACGACCCGGCGGAGACGTCGGGGAGCGGGAGGGCGAGGGTGGCCTCGGCGCCGGTCGGGGTGACCCGGAGCGTGACGCCGTCCTCCGAGCGCGAGAACCCCCGGATGAGGTCGGAGAGGAACTGGAGGGGGCCCGGGAGCCGGACGCGATCCGGCCGGATGTCGAAAGAGAGGCGCTCGTCGCGGAGGCGGAGCGTGGTGTCTAGGAACTCGACGAGGGTGGTGCCGCCCATCTGGACCTCCCAGGTGCCCTGAATGTCGGCCGTGACGACCGAGCGGCCTGGGCGGCCGGCTTCAACCTCGAAGCGCGACTCCGCCTGGAAACGGGCCGAGCGGAGGTGGAGGCCGAACCCGGCGAGCGAGAAGACCTCGGCCCCGCCGCCGATCCGCTCGTCGACGCCGACCTGGACCCACGCCTTCCGGGAGTCGGGGTCGACCCCGTGGGCCACGCGGATCCGGTCCGAGGCCCCGAGGGGGAGGCGGAGGGCGGGGAAGAGGTCCTCGAGACGGAGCCCGGCGAAGGACGGGAAGATCTGGTTGAGGTCGAAGGCCTCGAGGTCGATCGGGACGAGGCGCTCGGTGAGCGAGGCGATGGGGAGGCGGCTCCCGACGGCCTGGAGGGCGTCCCGGGCCTGGGTGTCGAGCTGGGCGAGGATGGGGGTGAGGGTCGTCTCCGGCCGGACTGCGAGGGCCCGGCCCGCGTCGCCCAGGGCGTGGTAGTAGTAGGCGACCCGCGCCAGCTCCGGGGGGACGTCCGGGTCGGGGAGCTGAAACCGGAGCGAGGGGAGGCGGGGCAGCTCCCCAAACGCCCGGACTGTGCGGAGGGCGGCGTCGGCGGGGGCGAGGACGGGGGCGGCGATCTCCTTGAGGAGGCTGCCGGCCTTGTGCGCCGCCTGTGCCTCGAGGCGGTCGATGAGGGTGTCGACCTCCTTCCCGAGCGTCGCCAGCCGTCGCGAGAGCTGGTCGGGTGCGGGCACGACCGCGAGCGCGTCGTCGAGCCACCCCTCTAGGTAGGCGCCGGGTTTCTCGCCGAGCGCATCCTGGATGGCCTTCTTTACGTCCTCCTCGGATGGCACGAGCTGCTCACATTGACCCCGCGCGGTTGCAACCGCGGCATCGATCGTCGCTTCGGTGTCCTCCCGCATCCGCTTCGCGAGGTCATCGCCCAGCTTCCGGAGCGTGCTGAGCGCCCTCTTGAGTGAATCCGACTCGTCGTCAATGCTATCCCGGATGGTTCCTACGTCCGTTTGGATCTCAGACAGGACGTCTCTCAGGGCCTTCTTGAGAGGCTGCTCCACAGTGCTTACGACGCCGCTCTTGAGCATTCGCGCGGTCTCGGCCACGGTGGTATCGACGGTACCGATCAAGGCCTCGACCTCCTCATCGGTCGCCTCGATTGCATCGACAGCGGCCTCGGTCATCACGGAGGTGACCTCCTTGCCCGCTCGGACGGCCTCCTCGACGTCGACGAAAGCCTTGGAGCGCTCGAAGCCTCTCAGCTTGGAGCGTACCGCCCGAGTCGCGCGCCTTACCGTCTCGGAAGGCGTGCTGTACAGGCCTCCCGTGAACACTCGAGCCGCCCCGTCGATGGCCCCCTCGATCTCGGCGAGAGCGCTTTCCGCACCGCCAACGAGCGTCCCTAGCTGGGCACGGGCGCGCGTCCACGCCGCGAGAGCGCCGTCGGCTGCGGTGGTAAGATCCTTGATGGCGTCCTTGAGCGGTCCGAAGCCCGGACGGAGTCGGCCGAGGGCGTCCCTGCTCTGCTCCGAGAAGAAGTCGACTGCCCGCCGGAGCGGGGACGACGCCTCGGACTCAAGCTGCTCTTGGAGCCAGCTGATGCGGGCGAGGAGACCGTCGAGGCCTTCTAGGAAGGTCTCTTTCTGCGGGATAGTCCCTTCGGTGAGAGACGCGATGGCTCCGAGGATCTGGTTCTCGGCCGAGCGGGCCAGCACGGCCAAGGGGGCCAGGGACCGACGGGCCTGGGACTCGACCGCCCCACAAACCTCGCCCTGGGACGGGAGGGGAATCTCGAGGAGTTTGTCGCCAAGGGTTCTGAAGGGGATACGGCGTACCCGCTTTCGGAGACGCTCGACGTACTTCTCGACCTCCTTACTCCCCAGGGGGATAGACTCCGCCAGTCGGAGATCCTCGACGATCTCGGACCACTCCGTTCGCACCCGGTCCCGGTAGTCCAAGAACGTCTCCTCGATACTGGAGGCCCCTTCGCGAAGACGCTTCGGGGGGGAGGAGGTCCCCCGCATGAGTGTCACGTTGCGGAGGCGGGCGCCGACCGCCTCCGCCGCCCGCCCCGCGACGACGTCGATGGGCTCAGGGAGCGGATCAAGGCGGAACGTGAAAGGGCCGAGTCCCCCCTTCGCGGGGGGGTCGGGGTCGGGCGCTCCCTCGGGCTCGACGACTCCCCTCTTCCAGTGTGCAGGAATATCCGAGGGCTCCATGGCCCCGCGCGTCGGCCACGCGTAGTCGATGCCCTGGACGGCGGGCCAGAGGTGGGGGTCCGAGGGCTGATTCACCCGAGTGCTGGTGTAGAAGTACAGCTTCTCGGGCTCCGCGAGGGTCACGGGGGCCGGCTCGCCGTCCTTTGCTAGCGCGCAGAGGATTGAGATGTGCGGGCGGGGGTAAACCGAGGCGGGGGTGGCATCGGGCCTCCACAGGGGGACCTTGAACCCGATGGCCTCGGTGGCCGGGCCGCCCGGCGAGCCCACGTCCTCGCCCCACGCCGACGAGACGTTGATCTGGCGCTGGTCTCGATGGAACCGCATCCCGACGACCGGGCCTGCGTTGGCCTCCGGTCCGCCCTCGTCCCGGAACGAGCGCTCGGGCTCCAGGATCTCGACGTACTCGCGGACCTTCCGGAGCGCGGGGCGCCCGAGGAGCGTGTCCTGGACCTCGGCGAACTGGACGGTGGGCGCGACGGTTCGCTCGTAGACGATGACGAGCTTGGCGCGGTGCCACCCGACGCTGATGCGGCCGAACACCTCGAGGGTGACCTCGTGGGTCCGACCCATGGTAGTCGAGGACGAGATGCGGAAGAGCCCGTCGGCGAAGGTGGCGACCTGATCGCCCCACCCGCCCAAGGCCGAGAACGCCGCGCTGTGGAGCTCGCCGGTGTCGGACGTGCCGGCCTGCCAGAGGCGGTCGTAGAGATTGAGAGACTCGAAGGGCCAGGCGAAGCCGCCGGGGAGTGGAGGACCGGGGTTGACCGTGGTCTCCGGGGCGGCCCGGTACGTGTCGGGCGGGACGTGGGGGACCCGGCGCTCCGGGTTCGACGTAGAGACGGGGAGCCGGAGGCGGGCGTTCGGCCGCAGCGAGTAGGACACCCCTTCCCTGATATAGAGCGGGGCCGCGCCCTGGCCGAGGCGCCGGGGCTCGAGGAGCGCCAGGCGTCCCCGGTGGAGGGGGTGCCACCGCCTCCACCGCTCGGCTGCGCGGTCCCACCGGGCGGCCTGGCCGGGGGTCAGGGTGAGGGGTGCGGGGCCGATCTCCGCAGGTAGCGACCCCATCCACGCCCCGATTTCCGCGAGCCACAGGTCGTCACGCTCGATGCGCCCCGTCATGCCGTAGAACATCTCGAACACCGCCGAGAGGAGCTGCACGCCGGGCTCGCGTTGACCGGGACTCTCGAGGAGCTGGCGGAGATTCCAACGGGCCTCGCCCTCGGGCTGGATGCGGAGCCGGGTGGGAGGGGCAAAGCGGTAGGCGGCGGGCGTCTTCTCCGCGAGGTCGGGGTCGAGCCCTTCGACCGATCGCTGCTTCTCCATGGCCTCGCCGACGGCCTGCGTCTGGAGGACGAGGTCCATGCCGGACGGGGCGAATCGGAAGGACCACCCGCTCGTGGGGTGGTAGGTCGCGAGGGTGTCTGACCGCGCGTCGCCGAGGGGGTCCTTGTACCGGACCTGGGCGACGAGAAAGGGGTCGCGGTCGAGGACCAGGAGGGACTTGGTGGCCGGACCTCCGGGCGGGGGGGACCCGGGTCGGCTGACCGTCAGGCGGACGGTCTGGGAGAGCGTGGAGAGGGCGCTCTCCTGGACCCGGACGCGTCCGGGAGACTCCGTCGCAGGCTTCGGCTCTGCCCCCTCCGCGGGAGGTGGCAGCTCAAGGATGAGGGGCGGCTCGCGCGTGAACGGGGCGTGGGGGTCGGAGCGGGCCTCCCCATAGCGCTCCTCGGCGCGCGCGTACTCGTCGCCAGCGGCGGGGTCCTGTCCACCGGGCGAGAGCCCGTCGAGACCGAGTTGGAGGTCGAGGCGCTGGACGACGGGCCCTCCCGAGCGGGCGTCGCCGGTCGTCGACCGCCGGACGTACAGGGCGCCGGGGGAGTCTGCGAGGTCCCCCCTCCTAATATCGGAAACCGTGTCTGTGGCCGGGCCGAAGCGGAGGGCGACGGCGCCCAGCCGGACCTCCTGGGGGTCCTGTGACGAAGGGGAGACCGACACCTCCGAGACCGCGAACCGGAGGTGGGGCTCGACGAACCGGAGGTCCAGCCCGTCCTCGGGCTCGTTCGCGTCGTTGATGTTGTGTAGGAAGAGGGTGCGTCGTAGCCCGCGGCCGTCTCCGTCCGACGTCTGGAACCCGGGGAAGCGGGCTGCCACGGCGTACCCCGCGAGGCCGCCGCCCTCCCCGTAGCCTGGGGAGAGGTAGAGGAGCTGGGCCGTGGGCGCCGGCCCGAGGTCGTCCATGGCGAACGTGGCGGCCCAGTGCCCCTTGCCGTACGCCCAAGCCTTGTCCACGACGGGGAGGAGGGTCAGGGGGTGCCCGTCCCGCGCGGTCCGCAATGAGTG
This sequence comes from Rubricoccus marinus, assembly GCF_002257665.1. NCBI lineage: Bacteria > Pseudomonadati > Rhodothermota > Rhodothermia > Rhodothermales > Rubricoccaceae > Rubricoccus > Rubricoccus marinus. Next base: position 5,460 of record NZ_MQWB01000011.1, read on the forward strand.
GAGCATCGGCTCGCTCACGTAGCGGTTGATCCACTCTGCAAGTCGTTCGCCATCAATCAGAGTTGCAGGGTGGTTGCTCGTCCTCGGTCGCGCGAGTTGCCATGTGGGCACGTCCGTATCCACGAACCATCGGGGCAGGCCCTGCACGTCAGCCGTTGGGCGTGCCGCTCGCTGACGGAGGAGCACCTTAAACGGCTTCGAGTCGATGCCGATTTCGCCCCGAGCTTTCAGCCCCGACAGGCTCTGAGGAAATCTTGCCGTAAACGCGACTCGCGGGCGTGCGCCGATCTTTGCCTCCCGTACCGTGGCGGAGAGATTGAAGTTGAGCCGGCCGTCGCTCACGCCTATAGACAAGTCCGGCCTCCCCGAGTCATACACGCCAGGTAACTCTAAACCGACCTCTTCTCGGACGAAGCGACTAGCATGGATTTGATCGGCCACGCCAGAGGCATTAGACCTCCACGAAAACTCGGACTCGAAAACGGATTGGTCGAGCCGAACGGATGTTCTCTCTCCCAGTCCCGCCCATCGCGCTTGGTCTAGTGCTGGTGGGTCAGCGGGGGAGCTACCACCCACAAGTCGGGCAGAGAATCTCAGAGAACCCGCGTTGTGGAGCGCGCATCGAGTTCTGAACTGAACCTCGAGGTCCTGCATGGGTGAGCCGACTTCAGCGGGAAGCGACGTGCTCGCGTCGGGGACGATCGGGATCCAGACGAGCGGCCTAGAATCATCGATCTGACTGCCGGGACGCGCGAGGAGAGCAAGCCCGTCGAGCGACTCTACGGCTGCCTCCCGTGTTACTACAAACTGGGCTTTGTCAGAGTCGTAGGAAAGAGAATAAGCCTCGATGCCCCGCGTGAAACCAACCAGGAGGGGGTAAGACGGCATGTCAGAGCGGGCTCGATGGAGGGACTATTGGGGGCAGGAGTGGCCTGATTTTCGCGAGCCATAAGTGTATGCGGTCCCGACGCGGTACCAACAGAGCGGCTTGGACTTGGAGCCGCCGGGGGCGTAGGGACCGGCGTTGGCCGCGGCCGGGAGGCCCCGTAGATCGCCGTGGGCGAACCGTTCCTCGGCGCCGCCCTCCGTGTAGTACTCCCCGACCCCCGTGAAGCCCTCTTTGACCAACTCGTCGGCGAACGCGACGGATGTCAGCCCATCGACCCTCGCGTCGGCCGCGATCCCAGAGTTGTGGGCACTATCGCTCGGGGATCCCGGCCGCTTGCCGGAGGTGACCACGACGTCTTTGCCGAGACGCTTCGATATCCGCTTCAGGCGTGTGAGAACCTCGTCGTGCAGTCCTTGCGTATCTCCTGTGACAGGCATGCTGGGAGCGGTTGTGGCTGACCGCACGATACGGGAGACCGCTCGAATAGGAGCCGCCATCGAGGCGGTGACTTCATTATCTAGATGTGATCAGCCTGATACGCAGACCATGGGGTCCGACAATTAAACGCGTAGAATTGTCCGGTAACCGACCACGAACGTCCTTATCTGGGCTCTGAGGCGGTCGTGAGGCCGTGACACCGATGAGTCGAGAGCTGTCAGCCGGTTCCGAGAGGTCTGTGAACAGCGCGCAGCGTGCTCATGGGCGTCCTAACCGGTTGGTGGTCCTCGCCAACCGTTCACAATGGTTCTGTTGCTTGTCGGACCCGGACTGGGGCCGAGCGGAGGTAAAACAGATCGCCCGCGACGCTTCGACACGGCAAGCCACCGTCCCTGGGGGCACTCCTCAGAGGCGGCGTAAGGCGGTGTGTCGGTGTCGTCTCTATTTCGCCCTTTTGGCCTGCCGGGTCTGGACGTCAGGACCCGTGGACCGGACGACGACACGGCCACGGGGAAACTCGACGTGGAGCTCGGGCCAGACGGCCGCGATCGCGCGGATGGCGTCGCGCACCTTGTAGCCGAAGTTCTTCTTGGCCGAAGCGGTGAGCTTGCCGTGCTCGTCGGTCTTGTAGTGGCTGCCAAGCTGGGCGTGGAGCTGGTCGTAGTTCACGACGACCTCGGGCCGACCCGTCCGTTCGAGTCCGCTCAGGCGGTACGTGAGCCACAGGTAGAGGTCGTACGCCGTCGGCCGCGCGCGGAAGAGCTGTGCCTTGCGGAAGTCGATAGGGAAACAGGAGCCGACGACGATCTCGTGCCAGAAGCGGTCCGAGAGCGTGATCGTCCCGCCGTCGGCGGGCTCGCTCGTAGGGGTGGCCGCGCAGTGCCAGAAGTGGTAGCTGTCGACGAACAGGATGCTCTCGCCGCGCTGGTGGGCGTGCGGTCCCTCGAACGTGTCCCAGCGGTAGTCCACGACGGCCGTCGACAGGCGTTGGAGCTGGTCGATGACGTAGGCGATGCGTCCGTGCTCGCCGCCCGACGGCGTGATGTCGACGCGCTCGCAGAAGTCCGTCAGCGTGGTCCCGAGGTCGATCGTGCGCCGCTTCTTGATCTGGGCCTCGGTGATGATGTAGCACAGCAGCAGCCGCGCCAGGCCGCCGAACGGGATGCCACGCGACACCTCGGGGTGGACGTGGTTCGGGCCGCGCTTCGTCCCCGCGCGGATGGTGAGCGTAAAGCTGCCATTCGTGGCGGCGTAGGTCGTCGCCAGGAGCGGTTGGGGCTTGCCACCCACGCCATGGATGGTGACGCGCTCGCCGTCGGCGCCGAGGAGGTAGCGCTCTTTGTGAGGCAGCATCGCCTGCACGAACGTCGTCGGGTTCATGGCGATGGCCCCGGCGTCCTCGGGCCGTTGCGAGAGGATGTGGGTCACCCGTCGGTTGCGGTTGTCGCGGCGCGTCTGGGCTGCCAGTTCGGCTCTGGATGGCCGCGATGGTGTCCGGTCACCGGGGGAGGGCTTGGCGTGGGGCGTCTCGCTCATAGAGGCTCGGGCTGAGAGCCAGCCGAGCGTCGGTGAGCGAACGAGCGAACCTCTAAGTCTCCTATCTTTGAGGCTGTGCAGCCGATTCGTCACCGGACCCCGGTCGTGACTCGGATGAAGTAGGGCCGGCTCTCTCTGCAAAGAGGGCCGGCTCTGCGCTTTCGAAAGGGCGTCTATTCTCTCTGGTTGAGGATTGGGGTGTTCGGTGGGGCGGTGATGGATGGGGTGCGCGTGTGGTCGAGGAGCGCATCGAGGAGGCGAGCCCTGGTCGCGGGTGGGCTGGGCGTGCACCGTCTCCGCCCTCGTGCGGTGCCGTCTAGGTCTAGCTTGTCAGTCCGCCGACAGAGTGCTCGCGCTACGACACGGTCAAGGTTGTGTCGCCCTGCGAGCGGCCCGCGGACCCCCCTCTGAGCCATCCTTTCCTGGTCGTGTCCACGTCCGAACCCATCGCCGACTCTGACGGCTTCCAGCCGACGAGCGGGGCCTCGCCCGCGTACCGGCGCACCGGACCCTCGGTCCACGCGCTGACCTACTACGTCCTGCTCGTCACGCGGCGGCGGCGGCCCCTGTTCGAGGGCGCGGCTGCGGCGGCCAGGCTGAAGGAGCTGCTGAGACTGGAGGCCGAGCGGATGGGCTTGGGCGTCGAGTCCATCGACGTGAACCCGGCCACGGTCACGATCCACATCCACGCCCCACCGACGCTGTCGCCCCACAAGATCGTGCGCGAGCTTCGCCGGGCCGCGTCGGGGCCGCTGCGCGAGGAGTTTCCGCACATCAAGAGCGCGGGCGGCTTGTTCGTCCGCGACTACATGGTGACCTCGGTACCCGTCCCGGAGACGGACTGCGACGCGTTCGAGCGTCACATCCCGAAGCGCTGGACGCCGAAAGCGGCGTCGCCGAAGGCGGAGGAGTAAAGGCACGGCCTTCCAGCTCACGGCGTCAGTTCGTCGTCGGCTGGTCGCGGAGTCCCTCGGTCGTGGGCCTGTCGGGCCGCGTGGACGAGGAGGGGGCCAGGATCACCTCGGCCCTGGGGTTGTCGCGCGCGACGCTCCTCAGAACGTCGAGCGGGTTCGCGCCGGCGGCGTAGGCGGTCGGGAGCGTGTCCTGCTCGAACGTCTTCAGGACGTCGGGGGAGGAGAAGCGGGCGACGTAGCGGTGCTCGTGGAGGAACACCCGGATGGTGGGCCTGCGGCGCATGGCTGTCGAGATCTGTGAGCAGGTTTGGACGGCCATGATGCCCAAGTGAAAACGCTTAAGTCCTGTGGGCATCGCCGGTGCGGATAAATGTGCACACTGACCTACATACCGTTACAGAGCGGATCCGCTCTGTTCTGCGGCGGCCGTTCCCCGGAACCTGCTCGGCGACCTCCCATCGCCGATGCCACCCCCCCGAGCCACGGATCCCGACGTCCACCGCCTGTTCCTCAAGGCGGTGGGGACGGTCGTCCGTCGGCGGCGGGAAGCGGTCGGGATGACGCAGGAGCGTCTGGAGGCGGCGTCGGCGGTTCACGTGACCCACGTGCGCGCGATCGAGGCCGGGCGGCGGAACGCGTCGGGGCTGGTGCTGTGGCAGCTGGCGCAGGGGCTCGGCGTCTCCTACGGGACGTTCAGCACGGAAGTCGAAGCGGAAGTCGGCGCGTCGCGCGAGGGATAGCGGGTCGCCAGAAGCCTTCTGGAGACAAACGGTCTCTGGTGGGCGTGAGCCGATGCTACACGACGACGAGCCTGCAGGGAGCCTCGGGCGGCATCCGCCGGAAGTCGCGGTCGTTGAACGTGCGCAGCTCGTCGGCGCCGGCCTTCTCCGCCGCGCGGACGTGGAGCCCGTCGTAGACGGCGCCGCTCAGCAGGTCGAGGGCCGCCATCCGGTCGAGCACGGCGCGGTAGTCGTCGGCGCCCAGCGGGACGACCTCGGCGAACTGGAGCGCCCCCTCCTCAATCAGGCGGAGGACGGCCGTCGGCGTGAGGCGGGGCCTCAGGGCCGTGAGCGTCGCGTAGGTCTCGGCGAGCGCGTGCGCGGCGACGACGAGATCGATCTCGCCAGAGGCGGCGCGGTCGAGAGTCGGGGCCGCGCGCCCGTGGTGGGGGTGCGCTTCGATGAGGCCAGGGACGAGGACGGACGTGTCAGCGAGGACCCTCACGCGTCCCGGCCCTCGGCTTCCGAGTCGTCGGCGTCAGGGATGTCCACGCCGGCGAGGTGGCCCGTCCGCGCGAGGCGCTGCTCCCGGATAAACGCCACGATGTCTTGGCCGTGCGGGTCGATGGCGCCGGTGTAGACGAGGCGCCCGTTCTTGCGAACGAGCGGCGGCGCGTCGGGCACGGCGCGGAGCTCGAGCGAGGGCGCGCCGTCGCCGCCGGTGTGGACGTCGAGCGAGATCTCGGCGCCGGCGCTCAGGCCGAGGCGGTCGCGGAGCGGCTTGGGAATGAGGACGCGGCCGAACTTGTCGATGGTGACGGTCATGGCGCGGGCGGGGGTTGGATTGGCAATGTACGTGCCGCGTTGGCAATTAGTCTCGATGTGCCTCCTTTCCTGGCGCCCGATGAGCGAGGTTTACCGGGCGCGAGCCGATTTTTCTAAGTCAGATATGACCCATGAGAATGAGCGCAGCCTTATGGAAACGGAGCGGTACTGATCATCTTGGAGCTCCGTCCGACGATCGCCCCGGCTAGTGGACGGTGCTCGCGAGGTCGAACATGGGCAGGTACATCGCGACGAGGATTCCACCGACTACGAGGCCGAGGAGGACGATGAGCACCGGCTCGACGATGGCGGCGAGCGCGTCGACCGCCCCATCGGTCTCCTCCTCGTATTTGGCGGCGAGGATGAGGAGCACGTCGTCCAAGCGAGCAGCTTCTTCCCCCGCGGAGAGGAGTTGGATCACGAGAGGAGGGAAGAGGGACTCACGGAGGAGAGAGTCTCGGAGTCGGCCTCCCTTCCTCAGTCCGTCAGCTAGGGCTTGCGCCGCATCGGCGGATCGGGGCGGGGCTCCTGGCCCTGCCGCGAGGTCGAGGGCTTCGACGAGTGGGACCCCGCCGCGCACGAGCGTGCCGACGGTGCGGCAGAAGCGCGCGATGAGGGCTCCTCGTAGGAGGGGACCGAGGACAGGAAGGCGTAGGAGGAGCCCCTCGATGGTGCGATCTCCCGCAGGCGTTCGTGCCCAGCGCTGCCCCGCGACGGCGAGGCCCATACCCGCTGCGATGAGCCAAGGCCCTCCAGTAATGAGGGCCTGGCTCGCGGCCAGGACGAACCGCGTGGGACCGGGTAACTCTGCGCCGAAGTCGGCGAACATGGCTGCGAAGGTGGGGACGACGAACGCGAGCAGGAAGCCGACGGCTCCCCCCGCGACGACGAGCACGACGGCGGGGTAGACGAGGGCCAAGCGGACGCGGCGACGGAGGGCAGCGGCGCGTTCGAGATACCCTGCGAGGCGGTTCAGCACATCGGGGAGCACGCCCGCCGTTTCACCGACGCGCACGAGTTGAACGTAGAGCGGGTCGAACACGAGCGGGTACCGGGCGAAACTGGCCGCGAGCCCGGCTCCACTCTCGACCCCCTCTCGCACGCCTCGGGCAGCCCCCTGGAGGGTGCCGGTGAATTGGTCCTCAAGGGTTCGTAGGGCGTCCGTGATCGGGAGGCGGGCGGTCACCATGACCGCGAGCCCTCGGCTGAAATCGGCGACGGATTTCGGTGATGGCCGACGCCGCCATGAGGCGGTGGGAGGGGCGACCTTAGAGGCTGTGGCGACGACGGCCCGAGCGGACGGCAGCGCGATGACGGGTCTGCTCATGGGTGTGATGGGCCCAGGCTGGCAGTCGATGCCCGGATGCAGGCCGTTGTACCGACGGTGAGTCGCCGCGATCGGGTGCGCACCGACGCGACCGTGAGCGCCACGTCGGTACAAAAGGAGCCCCTGGGGGCGAAGCGCAGCCCTTCGATGGAAACACCCGGTCCGTTGACCTTCCGGCCCTCGCGGAGGAGGACGCCGTCCGACAGGTGGTACTCGACCGTGCGGGCCGAGTCGTCTGGCGTAGCGATATGGAGGCGAGTGCCTCCGAGGTGGGTGAGCGGGAGTTCCGTCGATACCATGAGGTCCGCCGATACCATCTCGAGCGTGGTCGCGGCGGTGGAGGCGAGCTCGGTGTTGTCGCGCCACGTGGCGGCCTGCTGTGAGAGGGTGACGACGATGGCTACGGCGATCGAGACGGTGAGGAGGGTGAGCGAGGCGCCGACGGAGAGCTCGACGAGAGAGAAGCCGGCGTCGGACTGAGCGGCCGGGCTGCCGAGAGGTCGGCGAGGGGTGGGGTACCGGGGGGGGCATTGGGGGAGAGCCCTGTACGCCCCGCGCCTCGTGGCGCCTTCCACACGCGGACGTGCGTAATGAGAAGAGGACCTTGTGTCGTGGTCACCGTCGAGATGATCCAGCCGTCTTTCAGTTCTGAGGGCGCGTGCGCAGCTGAGTAAGGCAGAGAGTCGGCCATGAACCGAGCCTCTTCGGTGATGGATTGTGCGAGCGCGAGGGCGGCCGTCCGGTCCTGACCGTCGGCGCGGGCGACGGACCACGAGAACGCGGCGCCGAGCGGGAGGAGCGCGATGGCGAGAAGCGCGAGGGAGACCGCGGCCTCGGTCAGAGTAAAGCCTGCCTCGGGATCGCTCAGACTGTGGGTCGTCGGGGAGTGAGCGGCGGTCGGCGGTGAGGGCGACAGCCGTGCCGGGGGCGGCGACGCCGAACGGGACGGCGCGGGGCGGAAGGGAACGCGCGTCGAAGCGCCCCGAGCGGAGCCAGTTGACATAGGTAGCGGGGGAGTCGTAGAAGCGGAGTTGCCACACGACGGTGGGGCCGGTTATGGTGCCTTGGATGTCGGCACGGTCGGCGCTGTACACGCCGCCTCGTACGTGGGCGCGCGGCGAGACCGCGACCGTTCCACGGCCGGGACCATCTGGAGCGTAGGCGGCGACGCCGTCGAGCGTGGATCCGTCGCCGATTTCCACCTCGGCGTCTACCACGCCCAGAGCGACGGCGGAGGAGGGGTAGCGAAGCGCCGCACCTGGACCGACCCGGACCGAGCGCCCTGCGAGGAGATGGAGCGACGCGGTGACGGCGCCTCGGGTCGTCGCGGACTGTCGGCCGTAGGCGAGGGCAGGGCCTCCAGCGATGGGGCCTGTCAGTCTCACCTCTCCACCTGCGGCGATACGCACGTACGGAGGCAGCGTGAGAGGCCCGACGATGTCGACGTCGCCGCCCGCGACGATCCATAGGTCGCGCGAGTCGGAGCGGGGTAGGTCTCGTGCACGAATCGTGAGGTCGCCGAAGGACGAGAGGACGAGAGCCGAGTCCCCATCGGACGATGGGGTAGCGCCGTGGAGAACGGCTTCGAGTCGCTGTTGCGTCGCTGACGCCACCGGGAGGGTAATGGGCCGCGCGGTCGTGGTCGTCTCTGCGGCTCCGTCATGACGAGGGGCATTGGGGCGGCGTGGGAGGTCGCCGTACTGGATGCCCGCGGGGCCGGTGAGGATGGTGCCCTCGACGACAGCATCACCGGCGAGGACGAGCGGGGTGGAGGGGTCACCGAGGACGAGGGCGTACCGGGTCGCCTCGCCAGGCGGGGCACCGATGAGCGAGCGGACCTGGGACCTCGCGCGGCCCGTCTGGCCTGAGGCGTTGACGAGGAGAAACACCCCGAAGGGTTCGAGGGTCGCGCGCGAGCGGATGCGCGGCCCGAGGGGCACCTCGAACGAGTCTGTCGGCTGGTCAGGCGTCGCCTCGGCGTACGCGAGGTCCAGGGCCGCCTCGGCGGCGTAGCGGGCCTGGAGCCGGTCGGACCGTTGGACGGAGGCCTGACGACCGGCAAGGTCGACGACGAGAACGCTTCCGACCAAGAGCGACAGGAGCGTGATGAGAAGGAGGACGCTGGGGAGACCGAAACCGGCTTCGGAGTCCGCGATAGGGGGGCTCACGGGAAGGGTCCGTGCGGCCACACGGCGATCCACAGGGTGGCGCCGACCAGGAGGGAGGGCACGAACGGAACGGGCTGATGGCGCGACAGCCGACCGGTGGCGAGCCCGACGGCTCCGGCGAGGCCTGCGACGAGGATGCCCAGGTAGAGGGCCCACAACGCGTACCAACCGAGGGCGAGCCCGAGAACGGCGAGGAGCTTGGCGTCACCGAGCCCGAACCCCGGTCGGCCGAACGCGATGCTCCCGAGCCCACGAAGGGCGAGGGCGACGGCCGCGGCGGCGACGGCCGCGACGAGGCGGCTTGGTAGCCACGCCGGTGCCAAAGCGACCAGAACGATGAGAACGAGAGCCCCTGCCGAGAGCGAGAGTCGGTCTGGAACGGTGCCGTGGCGGAGATCGGTAACGGTGGCAACGAGCGTGGCCGCGAAGCCGATAAACGCGACGACCGCCCAGACGAAGGCGCCCCCCCCGACGGGACCGGTGCTGGAGACCGTGGGGAGGAGGGGGGCTAGCGACGCCGCGCGCGATGCGACTGCCACGAACGCCAGAGCTGCAGCGACCTCGACGAATGGGTACTGGAGCGGGACTCGCGCATCGCAGTGCCTACACCTGCCGCGGAGAAGGCCGTAGCTGACGAGAGGGATGAGGTCTCGCCACGCGAGGGCATGGCTGCAGGCGGGGCACGCGGAGCGTGGCGACAGGGAGCGCCGCTGTGGAAGCCGGTAGGCGGCGACGTTGAGGAAGCTGCCGAAGACGAGGCCGAGCACGGCCACGCTGGCGAGAGCCGGCGCCATCAGTCGGGGACGCGCTCGCGGACGACGCCCGATTCGCTGACCTCCCACACGTTGAACGTGCCGTCCTTGTCGAAGTCGACGACGGAGGTGGCGGTGGCGGTGAAGCCGCGGTCGTCGGCGCGCTCGACCGCGATGACGTAGCGTGCGGAGCCTCCCTGAGAGACGAGGGGGGTCTGCTCGAAGCCGATGAGGCCAGGAGACGAGGCGTACACGTCGTTCTGGTAGAGGTAGCCCTGTTCGAGGGAGTAGACCTGCTTGAGCATCAGTTTGGCCTCGGTCTTCTTGGCGTCTGCCGTGACGTTCATGAACCGGGGGATGGCCAGAAGGGCGAGGATGCCGACGATCACGAGGACGACCATCAGCTCGGTGAGAGAGAACCCGGCTTCGGGGGTGTCGTGAGAGCGGGGGGGAGTGGTCACGGGGTTAGAGGGAGAGCGTGAAAGGGGAGCCGCTGAAGGTGAGATGGGCTTCGCCGTCGCCGACGCGCTGGAGCGTGGCCCCAGCGAGGGTGTCGCCCGGTGCGAGGAGGTGAACCGTCCCTTCCATGTCCGCGATGAGTGCACGGCGGCCGACGACGCCGCGAAGCGCTAGCGGCGGCGGGGGCTCGGCGTACGGCTCGGGCTGCCAGCCGAAGGGCGGCTCGTACGACGGGGTCGCCGGAGAGGCTTGAGGGGGCGTGTCTGCACCAGGGGCCGTGCCGCCAGGCGAGACGTTCGCCCCGCTGGTGGTGGGATCCCAGGTGACCGTGTGGTCTGGCGAGGAGAAGGCCAGCGGCTCGAACGGGTCGGGGTACCCCACGCCGAAGAGGGGGCGCGAACTGCGCTGATGGACCGGGACAGGAGGCGCGGCGACCTCATCGTCGGCAGAGGCAGAGAGGCCCCGAGCGACGAGGCTGGCGTTGTATCCCCAGAGCGCGAGGGCGGTGACGGTCAGGAACACGAGGGGCCCTTTGCGCTCAGTGCGTGGAGGAGAAGCGGTCATGGACGTGATGGAGCGCCAGAGAGTATGATGACGGCCTCGGCAGCGGCTGAGGCATCGTCAGTGGCGCGGATATCGACCGACCGCACGGATGCTTGGGCTTCGATGGTGTCGACGAAGCGCCCGATGGATGGGAAGCTGCCCTGCACGACGGCTTCGAAGGATGCGTCGGACCCATCGCTGGGACCCGAGGGGCGCCACCTGGAGAGGCCAACTCCAGTTGTCGCCGATGCGGCTCGGACGCCGTCGAGCAGGGCACCGGGCTCGGCAGGGCGTGATGGTGGCGCTGCAGTGATGGTCGGAGTCTCGGGGGGAATTGCGCGGTCGGCGTCGGCAGCGGCCGTGAGGCGAGGAATCGCGACGGACCACAGGACGAGGACTGCACCCACCGCCGTGGCGATGGGTGCCCATTCCCAAAGATGGAGGCGTGTCTGGGTCATGGTGCGAACCGTGCGGAGACCTCGAACCGGAAGGGGGAGCCGGGCTGGCCCTGTGCGGAAGCGTCGGTGAGCCGCGCGTCTAGGAGGCGTGCGTCGCGCTGCAGGCCGCTGAGAACGTCCGAGAGACCGTCGGGGCTGAGTGATACGCCTGTGAGGATGACCGAGTCATCCGACGTGGGATCAAGGCGGAGCGAGCGGAGCCAGACGCCGGGAGGGATGGCGCGTCCGATGCGGTCGAGCGAGGGCGCGAGGCGTGCGCTGGACGCGGCGCGTGCGGCGACGGGCGCCGGGGCTGTCACGACGTCCTCGGCTGGTGTGGGAGCGAGGGCCAGAGAGACTGCGAGAACAACGAACGTGAGAGCCGCGATGGCGAGGACGCGCCGGAGGGCGGCGTCGCGAACGGGTGCGGAGGCGCCCTCGTGCGCGATTTCAGGAGCGAGAAGGTTGAGCGAGTCCGCTCCGCCGGACGCGGCGAGGATGGCGAGTGCGACCGAAGCCGCGAAGGCAGGAGAGGAGTCTGCCAGGCCTCGCGACGTATCTGGAGCGTTGGGGCCGGTGACAAGGGCGGGCTCGCCCAGCCGAGAAGCCTCGCGGAGCGCGTCTCCGGGTGCAGACGGTCCAGCGTAGTACTCGACGGCGAGGGTGCCGCTGTCGTCGCGGACGAGGGCCACGCCCTCGGCTGAGCCCGCATACGCGACGGCGCCGTTCGAGGGAGCGACCACGTCCAGGTCGGGACCGAACGGGAGGACGCCCGCAAGGGGGATGCCCGCGGTGCGGAAGAGGTCACACAGGCTGTCGACGGCGGCGTTGCGGATGGCGGCGACGTACCAGCGCGAGGCGGTGTCCGAGACGCGTACCGGCGCGGCGCGAACGGCGAACGCGCCGAGGTCGATGCCCTCGGGGAGTTGGCTGCCGAGGACGCCCTCGGCCCATCCGGGCGTCAGCGGCGGCTCGGGGCCGTCTACGACGGTGAGGCGAAGCGCTGACGCGGGGGCGTGGACGTACACGAGCCGCGGAATGCTGCGCCCAGCGGCGACGCGCAGGGCGGCCGGCACGTCGCCGCTCTCGATGGGGACGGAGACGGTCCGGCGGATGGAGACGCCTCCGCGTTCGTGAGCGAGTTCGGCCCAGCGGACGGCGGTAGGCTCAATGTGCACCCCGACGACGCGGGGCCGCGCGGCGAGGGGGGGCGTCATGGACGGTCCTCCTGTGGTGGAGGGGCGAGCGCGGGCGCAAGGTAGCGGGGAGCGGCTGGAAGGGGGGGCAGGCCGAGGCGCTGGTTCAGGCGGTCGGTGCGCTCGCCGTCGGTCTCGTCGCCGTAGAAAACGTGGGGCGTGATGAAGATGACGAGCTCGGAGCGTTGGGCGGTCTCGCGGCGGTTGCGGAAGAGGCGGCCGAGGAGGGGGATGCTGCCGAGGAGCGGGACCTTGTTGTAGGTGGCCGCCTGAGACTCCTGGATGAGGCCGCCGATGATGATGGTCTCGCCGTCTCGCAGCCGGACGGTGGTGTCGACGGTGCGGCTGTTGATGGTGGGGGGGACGCCGGCCTCGAAGGCGCCGACGGGGCTGGAGAACTCGGGCTTGATCTCGGCGGTGACGTCGCCGGAGGCCCCGACCCACGGGGTGATGACGAGGCTGACGTTGGCGTCGACCTTCTCGAAGCGCTCGGTCTCGACGCCGAGGCCGGTTCCGGTGGTGGGGACGATGGACTTGAGGAGGTAGTACTGGCTGGTGCCGACCGTGATGGAGGCCGTGTGGCCGCTGAGCGTGGCGATCTGCGGGCGGGAGCGGACGGTGGCCTTGCCCTCTTGAACGAGGGCCTGGAGCTGGATGTAGAAGTCGGCGGGGAGGCGACCGATAGAGCCGAGCCCCAGAAGGTCGACGACGTCACGGGCGGCGTCGGCGCCGAGCGTGACGTCGAAGCCTCCGCCCAGAGGTGGGCTGCCGAAGGCCCCGGTGCGCTCGCCGCTGCGGGTCGGGTCGCCGTCGACGCCAAACGAGAGGCCGAGTTGGGAGAGGTCCGAGGTGGAGAAATCCACGACGAGGGCTTCGATAAGAACCTGGGGGACGGGGATGTCGATGGCCGAGAGGACCTGGCGGACCTCATCGACCGCGTCGGCGGAGCCGGTAACGAGGATGCCGTTTTGCTCGCGCTGATCCTGCATGACCGCCCGCTGCCGGAGGGACTCGGGTAGGCGACCGATGGCGTCTGTGGAGCGGACGTGGCGGAGGCGGATGAGCTCGACGCCGTTGATGCCGCCACGCGTGCGGTCACCGACGACGAGGACGGGGCCATCGAGGCGGTAGCCGAGCGAGGTGCCACGGAGGGCGTAGCCGACGGCCTGTGCGAGGGGGATGCGACTCCACCTGGCCGTCAGGGTCCCGTCGAGCGTGCCATAGGCGACGACGCTCAGGCCTGCTTGCGCCGCGATCTCATCCAAGACGCGGGCGACAGGGGCCGACTGAGCGTCGACGCTGACGAGACCGTTTTGGACCTGGACCCAAAGGGCGACGCCGGGAGCGGGTGGACCGTACGGATCTGCGGGATCGGGGCCGCCGGGGGTGGCACGGGCGACGAGGTAGATGTCATCGCGGATGCGAAGCTCGTAGCCGTTGGTGGCGAGGAGGGCGCGGAGGCCAGACTCGGCGGGGGCGTCTTGGAGGCGGCCGGAGACCGTTCCGGAGAGTTCGGGCGGGACGAGGACGTTGAGGCCTGTGGCGCGGGCGACGGCGCGCATGGCAGCGCCGAGGTCGGCATCGTCGAGGTCGAGAGAAAGGAGGCCATCGGCGCTCCGGACGTCGAGGGCGCGGCCTTCGCCGGGGCCGAGGGCGGGACGGATGCGGAGGAGCGGGCCGGACTGGTCGAGGACGAGGCCGTACTGGTCGGCGAGGGACGCGAGGGCGTCGATGACGGGGAGGCCGACGAGCTGGACGGTGACGCGCCGCTCGATGCGGTCGTCGACGACGAGGTTGATGCCTTGCTGAGCGCCGATGGCGCGGAGGACGTCGCGGAGGTCGGCGTCACGGACATTGACCTCGTCCAGGGGTGCGAGGAGGGCGGGTGGGAGCGCGCTCCGGTCGATCTGCGCGGAGGCGGGGAGCGCGAGGAGAAGGAAGAGGAGGCCGACGAGGAGGGTGCGCACGAGCTGACCGGTACCTTGGAGAACAGGAGTGCGGACGTAGAGGTCGTAGTGTCCGTCGGGCTCGGCGCGGAGCGTGGCGGCGCTCACGAGCGGCTGGTGCGTCGGGACGGACGGGCCGATGGGTATGGCGCGGAGTCGCCCATGGACGGACGCAAGGCTGACGGCGTCGGCGTCCGGGAGGAAGCGGAAGGTGCGGACATCGAGGTCGAGAGAGGGAAGGGGTGGAGCGTCGGGTGCTGCTGCGCGGATCTCGTGGGCTGCGCGGCCGACGGCGCGGACGGCGAGGTTGGCGCCGAGCCCGAAACGGTCGCGGGCGACGCGGTAACCCAGGGTGTGGAGGCCAGCGAGGGACGAGACGCCAGAGGCACGTCCCTGCTCGGCGATCCAGGCCCAGGCCTCGGCGTAGGCGAGAAACGTGGCGGTGAGGGCGCGCTGTTCGTCTGGAGACGGCTGCAGCCGGTGTCGGGCTGCGAGCGATATGGGTGTCACGTGAGGGGGTTACGCGAGGGTGTGGCGAAGCACCTCGGATGCGGTCGTGTGACCGGAATAGAGGGCGCGCTCGGCGTTTTCGCGCAGGGAGCGCCAGCCGTCTGCGGCAGCGGCCTGACGGATCGCTCCAGGACCGGCGCCGTCGGTGATGAGCGCGGCGATGGCGTCGCTGATGGGAAGGGCCTCGGCGACGGCGATGCGGCCTGCGTAGCCGGTGTGGGCGCACGCGGTGCAGCCGTAGCCTCGCCAGACGGGACGTTCTGGCGTGGCGAAGGGGCGTTCTTCGGGGAGAAGGTCTTCCGGCGCGAGCGGGGCCCGGCACTCGGGGCAGGTGCGGCGGACGAGGCGTTGCGCGAGAACGAAACGGAGCGAGGCCGCGACGAGGTAGGGCTCGACGCCCATATCGACGAGGCGCGTGACGGCGGAGGCGGCGTCGTTGGTGTGGAGGGTGGAGAGGACGAGGTGCCCGGTGAGGGCGGCGCGGACGGCGACCTCGGCCGTCTCGCGGTCTCGGATCTCGCCGACCATGACGACATCGGGGTCTTGGCGGAGGAAGGCGCGGAGGGCCTCGGCGAAGGAGAAGCCGATCTCGGGCCGGACGGGGACCTGCGCGACGCCCTCGATCTCGAACTCGACGGGGTCTTCTACGGTGGTGACGTTGAGGGCCTGCCGGTCGATCTCGTGGAGGGCGGCGTAGAGCGTGGTGGTCTTGCCGCTGCCGGTGGGGCCGGTGACGAGGACCATGCCGTGGGGGCGTACGATGGCCTCGCGGAGGGCGCCGAGGACGTAAGGCTCGTGGCCGAGGGTGGCGAGGTCGAGGCGGACACGGTCGCGGTCGAGGAGGCGGAGGACGACCTTCTCGCCCGAGGTGGTCGGGATGGTGGAGACGCGAACGTCGACGGGTCGTCGCCCGGACGGGGTGAAACGAAGGCGTCCGTCCTGGGGACGGCGCTTCTCGGCGATATCGAGGCCAGCGAGGACCTTGACGCGGGCGATAACCTCGTCGCGGCGGTGCGGAGGGAGGTCGGCGGCGGCGTGGAGGACGCCATCCAGGCGGAAGCGGACGGCGAGGCCTGCCTCAGAGGGCTCCAAGTGGATGTCGCTAGCAGCGCGCTCTGCTGCGCCACGGAGGAACGCGTCTACAACCTGAACGGCAGATCCCGATGGGACTGTGAGGAGTCCTGCTGGTCGTAGGGTCTGGGATGTGGTCTCGCCAGAAGCCTCCGTAGACAGTAGGTCTCGAAGCTCGTGCTCAGGAGTGCCAACGGCTTCTACCGAGAGTCCCGTGAGGAAGGCGAGATCCCGAATGACCGCCTCCTCGGTGCCCTCGGGGCACGCCACCCGGAGCGATCCACTCTCGCCCGGGAGAGACACCGCACGGAGACGCCGGAGCGCATCGGGAGGAGGTGCGAGGGTGGAGATCATATATGAGGTTTCTGAGACCGCGCCAGAGGCTGTGGGTGTAGAAACCAATGTGCGCCTCGCTCGAAAGCGACCGCATTACAAGCAGGTTAGAGATGCTCCACGCAGGGGTTAGAACGTCCTAGCTGCTGAGTACATCAGATCGCACCCTCTACGCCCAGCTTTCCCAACCATCCGCCATCCGAGTTCGGGCCGTCCTGCGGAGAGAGGACGCCCTATAGCTGACCGCTAGAGGCGCGCAGTTTGGGAGTGATCTGACCCTGGCCTGACGGACACGGAGTTAAGGGTTTACTCTGACCCAAGACCCCGGACCTATGTCCGCTTCCAGACGCCAGTTCACGCCCGAGTACAAACGCGAGGCCGTCTGCCTCGCTGACGACCTCGGCAACTCATCTCAAGCCGCACGCGACCTCGGCATCAGCGCTA
Organism: Rubricoccus marinus; assembly: GCF_002257665.1. NCBI lineage: Bacteria > Pseudomonadati > Rhodothermota > Rhodothermia > Rhodothermales > Rubricoccaceae > Rubricoccus > Rubricoccus marinus. Next base: position 21,967 of record NZ_MQWB01000011.1, read on the forward strand.
ATCTGATCCACCGGAGGCGACGGCAGCTCCGCGAGGACGGATCGCGAGCGTTCCCCGGCAACGGCAACCCACGCGACGAGGAGATCGCCCGCTTGAAGCGAGAGCTTCGTCGGTCGCAGGAGCAGGTGGCGATCCTAAAAAAAGCTGTCGGTATCGTCAGCTCGCCCTCCCTGTGAGATCCCGCATGATCGAGGAGGAGCACGGCCGAAGTTCGGTGCGAGCGATGTGCGAGGCGATCGGCGCGACGCCGAGCGCGTACTACGCCTGGCGCTCGCGTCCGGAGAGCGAGCGGGCGCGGGCCGACCGGCGCTTGCTCGTCGAGATCCGGGCCGTCCACCGCGAGAGCCGACAGACGTACGGCGCGCTCCGGGTCCACGCCGAGCTGCGCGCTCGGGGCGTCACCTGCGGCAAGAACCGAGTCGCCCGGCTCATGCGCGAGCACGACGTCCGCGCTCGCCGACCGAAGCGGCGTCCGCCCACGGCGACCCCGACCACGCCGCTGACGCCCGTCGCGGCCAATGTGCTCGACCGCGCCTTCGAGCCCGACGCGCCCGACCGCGTGTGGGCCTCAGACATGACCTACATCGCCACCGACGAGGGCTGGCTCTACCTCTCGGTCGTGCTCGATCTGTACTCCCGCCGCGTGGTCGGCTGGTCGGCGCAGCCATCACTCTCGCGCAACGGCCCGCTCGCGGCGCTCACGTCAGCGATCCGCGACCGCCGTCCGGCCGCAGGCCTGGTCGCGCACTCGGATCAGGGCTCGCAGTACACGTCCGACGATTACCGCGCGGCACTCCGGCGTCATGGTCTGATCGCGTCGATGAGCCGGCGGGGCAATTGCCACGACAACGCGCCGGCGGAGAGCTTCTTCGCCTCGCTCAAGTCAGACCTCCGGGGCCAGCGCTTCGCCACCCACGCCGAGGCGCGCGCGGCGCTTTTTGACTACATCGAGATCTTCTACAACCGCCGCCGCCGGCACTCGTCGCTGGGCTACCAGACGCCCGACGAGTATGAGCGGCAGTACCGCGCCCGGCAGCCCGAACTTCTAGCCGCTTGACCTTAACCGAGTGTCCGCTCCAGAGGGGTCAGATCAGCCGTGAAGCTCCAGTTGGGGGACCTCCTGGGCTCCAAGCAGGACCTGAACCGAGTGGTAGAACTGGCACCGCACGACTTCAGAGCGTACAAACTGCTCACGGCGGCATACTGGCAGTCTGGAAACCACGGGGCAGCCCTTGTGGCTTCAGAGACTGCCGCCTATGCAGCAGGCGACCGATGCCCCGAGTGCTACACGCTGGCCGGTGTGCTGAGGATCGACGTGAGAGGCGATACCGAGGTAGGGTGCCAGCACCTGAGCAAAGCAGGAGAACTGGGAGACGAGAGCGCTTATGAGCACATACGCAGCTACTGCTCCCCGTGAGTCACTGGAGCCACAGCCCTCCACGGGGATGCAGGAGCCACATACAACCCACCCCGGTCAACCCCTCAATGACTTTGACCGCCAGATCACCGAGTTCAAGGCCGAAGACGATGGAGCCGGACTTCCCTTTCGAGTTCTGGCCTGAGTAGCAGGAGTGGCGGCGTTGGCTGGGTGAAACCGCCGATGTTGCCACTCTTGCCAGCTTTGCCAACTGCCACGGAGGTTCAGCGGCGCGGCTTATGCTTCTACGGCGTCTGCCGCTATGCTGGAAGAATGAGCGCCAGAGGCCTTTTTATCGTCAGTTCCCTCCATGCAGGGCGAGCCCTGCCTCTCACCATTCAGCCAGTTCACGATCCGACAAAACATATCGGTATTCAAAATCATGACACACTATTCTCATCATGTTATTTTCTGCATCATCGTATTCTCCCAGCAGCCTGATTGTTAACAAATTTTCATCCTCATCAATAATCACATCATTATACAGTACGGTGTAATCTTTTTTACTATCGTAAATTAAACTATGATTTATCAAATTTATCGTTTCAATTATTATGTATTCATTATTTGCCACCCCGGGCCTCCACAGTTTTATGATAAGTCTTGCTTCATAGCTAGACTTTCCGTCTACGTATTGGTATATAGTTTCATATTTTTCGATTAGCGAGTTATATATATCTATTTTGCCAAAGTATGATTCACTGCCTCGATACCTCATGTTAAAATCTGCTTGGGCGACGAGCCAAACCTGGCGGCAAATCGAAGATCCTCAAATCTTTGAGGGCCGACTCAGGAATTGAATTATGCATCCCACGGAAGGGCTCACCAGCGGGAAATCTGTGAAACGCAGCCGGGTCGGCTCTCTGACCAAAGTCAACTCGGCCAATCTGGTTCCCGTTCTGATTATAAAAGTATTTGTTTCTTACCCAATTTGCCTCATCACCCACAGTTCTGATATAAGTAGAGTTGGGAACATATCCCGTAGGTGATGGAGTCGCCCTACCAACGAATGTCGTTTGGATCAGCGTTGAGTTCGAAGTATTACTTGCCGTCATCCGGGCATAAATACCCCGGGTGGCAGCGGTCCCTAGAGTATATGCTGACCGCATTGCCCCCGCCAGCAAAATCAGATCCAGCGTTACCTCTTCAACCGCTCCACTCTGGCCCGCATACCGCTCCGAGAGGGGAGCCACAGCCAGCATCTTGGTCCCACTTCCCGTGTAGTGCCAATCACCAGCCACATGATCCCCATTCACTCCATATACTGTAATCAGGCTAACACTAATCCCCCCAAACGTGGTGTATGTTCCGCTAGTACCTATATACGAATAACCTGTCTCCTCCCAGCTTCCGCCCAAATCCTCCTGTGAGCCTACGCCGTCTCGCCACTCGTATGAGGTACATTCTCCTTCGTCGTCGGTGGCACACACCCAATCTGTCCCAGCCGGGTCAATGACAGAGACTGGATTGTTGGCTGCGTAGTGATATGGGCTCCACCCCGGATAGCTGGCGGCGTGCGGGTCCGTGGACGTGAAGCGACCGAGCGCCGCGCTGTAGTACCTTGCCCCGGCGTAGTGGAGGTTCGTCTCCTGGTCCAACTCGTGCCCGGTGAAGTCCTCCCTCGTGGGCGTCCCCTGGACGTAGACGCGGCCGGGCATCTGGAGGCCGAAGGGGTAGTAGTCCGTCACCGCTCGCGTCTGCCCCACGGTATCGACGGCGAGCCGGACGCTTCCGAGGTGGTCCGTGACGTACGCCACGCGCGCGCCAGAGGCCTCCCGCCGCCCGCCGCCGAGCGAGTGGGAGACGAGCGCGCCTGCGCCGGTGTACTCCGCGAGGTCCTCGCCGTGGGCACCTCGGACGGTGTACCGCCCGCCAGAGGCCGAGGCGTAGACGCGCTGGCCGACGCCGTCGTAGAGGTAACGCGTGGTGCCTACGTCGTTGGTGACTTGAAAGGGTAGTCCGTTGCGGCCCATGCTGTAGGAGGCGATGTCTTGCCCGACTTCTGCTCCGGTCATCGCGCCGTTGCGGTCGTAGAAGAAGATGCCTCCGGCGGGTCCGCTGCCTGTGACGGTGTTGAGGCGTCCAGAACCCGCAGTGTAGTTGTAGGTGTAGTTCTCGAGACCGGAGCGCTGACGTTGGAGCGTTTTGATGTTGCCGTCGCGGTCGTAGCTCACGCCCTGGAGGTCGTGGGTGGTGGTGTTCTGCAGGGAGCCAGGAGAGGTGCCGGAGAAGTAGTCCGCCCCTGTGAGGCGCCCGGTGGCGTCGTAGGTATAGGCGTACTTGTGCGCCAGAGGCTGCCCGGTGGGGAGGAGGGGTTGGAAGAAGGTGGCGTCGGTGATGCGGGAGTTTAGGGCATAGCCGACGGATTCGCTAAAGACCGTGGCGCCACCGCGGGTGGCCGTGATGCCGGTGAGGCGGCTGCGGACATCGTAGGTGAGCGTATTGGTGACGGTGCCGAGGGTGACGGTCTGCGTGGCGCGTCCTGCGGCGTCGAAGGTGGCGGAGGCGATGGGGTACGGAACACCAGAGGTGGGGCTGCTCGTCGTCTCGTTGCCCCAAGAGGAGACGGCGCGTCCGAGGGCGTCGTAGGTGGCGCCGAAGTACTGCCGGTCCGCGGTCACGCCGTGCTGGTAGGCGGTCGTGAGGAGGGTGCCGAGCCGGTCGTAGGCGTAGGTGGCGCGCTTGATGCCGAGCCCTTCAAGGTAGGCGTTGTAGCCGGTGACGTTGCCGAAGTTGTCGTAGCTGTACTGGTAATAGCCGTCGTTGGGCGCCGACGCCGAGGCGCTGTTGAAGGCGACCTGGACGAGCCGCCCGAGGGGGTTGGTGACGGCGAGCCCGCCGGTGGACTTCGACGGCGTGGCGGTGTCGTATTCGTACTCCGTCCGCTCCGTCCCTGCGGTCCCGGGCCATGTGGAGCTGTTGATCTTGGTGGGATCGGTGAGCACCGAGCCGGTGGAGGAAGCGACGCCCTCGGCTTTGACGCGTCCGAAGGCGTCGTAGGTGGTGTAGAGGAGCTTGGACGTGCCTCGGCGGACGGGGTCGACGGTGAAACGGGGGCGTCCAGCGTCGTCATAGACGACCTCCACGTCGGGTGTGCCGGCGAGCGTCTCGTTGGTGGGGCCGCCCGTGCCGTCGCCGTCGAGGTCGGGCGTAACCGACCGCGTGAGTTGTCCGAGGCGGTTGTACTGGTAGGCCGACACGCGCCCTTCGGGGGTTGTCGTCGTGAGGACGCGGCCCGCGCCGTCGTAGGTGGTGCGGGTTTCCATCAGCGGCGCCGGGTCGTTGAGCGCCCTGGGGCTGCGCTGCAGGAACGGCTGGTCGGCCCCGTCGACGTACACCTGTGAGTAGAGGCCCGTCTCGTCGATGGTCGTGACGCGTCGGTAGCGGGGGATGGCTCCGGGGCCGTCCTCGAGGTTCGAGGTGTCGGTCCCGCCGTCGGGGTCTAGCGGTTCGTCTCCTTGAGCCATCATGGCGTCATCGAGGCCACCGGGGGCCGGGCTGCTGGCGAACCCTGGGGGGGGGGCGGTGCCTACCGCAGGCGTGTCGGGGCTGGTGTCGGCGAGCCCTGCGAGCGCGTAGCGGAGGGTGATGGAGGTGGCCGCGGTGCCGGTACCGGAGGGGTTGTCGATGCGGATGGGGCGCCCGCTGGGGGCGTCCTCGAAGGTCGTGCGCGTCCAGGGGGTAGACCCCGCGCCAGAGGCGTACGCGGTCCGGACGGCGGCCTGGAGGTTGGGAGTGGTCTGGTAGGCGCCGTTCGAGGCCACTCGAGCGGCGGGGTACGCGACGACGGGTCGGCTGTGGAGGTCGTACTCGGTTCCGGTGACGAGGTAGGTGGTACCGGATTCCTGCGACTGCGCCTGGACCTGGCGCCCCCATCCGTCGAAGTAGGCGTACGACTTCCGCGTCGGCGTCCCATATGAGGTGGTGATGACGCGGTTCGGGGTACTGCCCGTCAGGAGAGAGTAGGCGTACGCCGCGACGGTCTGGTTGGCGTCGTTGGTGGCGGTCGTGAGGCGGCCGATGCCGTCGTAGGCGAACGATGTCTTTCGGTTGTTGGCGTCCCAGAGGCGGGAGACCAGCCCGTTCCGCGAGTCGTAGTCGATGGCGCGCTGGAGGGTGACGCCATCGGCGGTGGTGCGGACGCCGGTGAGCCGAGAGCGTTTGTGGGCGCTCGTAGCGTTGGAGAACTGAAGGGAGTTCGTGGGTGCAGATCCGGTGCCCGACGAGCCGTAGAAGAGGTCGACGACGAGGCCCGTGGCGTCCGTCGTCCGGGTCGGGCTTCCGTCTACGTTGTAGGCGTCCGTGGTCGAGGTGCGGATCCAGTCTGCCGTAGGGGTCTGATCCCGTAGCCAGGCCCCGAAGTCGTCGTCGGTCGTGCCGGCGCCTCCGGTGATATCAGAGTCAGCGCCGCGGTAGGCAAACGCGCGGTGGGGGAGGTACACGCACTCGATGGCCGTCTGTGCAGAGCACGGACTCGAGGCGTCGGCGAGGGTCATCTCGGTGTCCTCGGAGGACGGCCGGAACTGCGAGAACGTCGTCACCGCCGCAGACGCGTCCATCCCGGAGCCCTTCATGGTTTGGAGGGCGGGAGTCGTGAGGAGGTTGCGATCGAGCATGCGCGCGTAGGCCCCGCCCTTGCGGTACAACTCCCAAGCCCAAACCGTCTCCTGTTTGTGCGACAGGGTTTGTCCGCCTCCCCCGTTGATTTGGGAGTAGGCGGACCGCACGAGCCCCGTGACGTCGTCGTAGGTGTTGACCGAGAGCGTCGTGGTCGTAGAGTATCCTCCGCGGTCGTCGTACTCCTTGCTCGACGTGCTTGCGCTACGGACCTCGACCCAGTTGGCGCGAATGCGTGGCTTGATCTCGCTGCCATCGGACGCCAGGAGGGCAGGGAAGACGTCGACAGGAGCGAAGGAGTGGCTGGTGCTGGTATCCAGGCCACGGTTTATGACGTATTGGAGGTACGTATGGGAGGAGCGGAGCGGCTTCCCGTCCCCCTTCGCCTCATCGGTGTGGTACGGAAGGCCCCACGACCACGCCTCAGGGCTGGATAGGATGGCCCGGTAGAGGTTGTCGTACGTCTGGACCGCGTATTGAGGCCTCACGAGGCCGTCGTGACCGCTCGTCGGGGAGGTATACGAGGTGGTGGATTTGCTACCGTCGGCGTGGGTGACCGTGACCGTCTCGTAGTAGACGGCCGCCTCCCCGAAGTCGCCAGGGTAGAGCTGCGCGCTGACCTGGGTGGCCGTTCGCCAATAGAGGGAGGGGATCCCAGAGAGGTTTCCGGCGCCGTACGTGTACGTCCTGATGTGGCTCGTACCGAGGCCGTCCGACGCGGTCCTCGAGAGGAGCCGGCTGCCTCCTTGGTTGTAGGCAGCAGCCCCGCTGAGGCTGTACACGCGCGACGCGCCGCTGAAGGTGTACGTGCCGTTGACGGAGTTCCGGACCTGTTCCCCGTACCCAAAGCTGACCGCGTTCGTTATGCGATCGGACTCGTACTCGAACGTCTCTGAAGCGCCCGTAGGGTATTGCACCTGAGAAAGGGCCCACGTCCAGGGGGGGAGACCGGTGGACGAGTACGAGTTCGGGATCCCTTCTCGGTAGTACCCGAACTGGTCGATGGGTCCGCTCCCGATCGGGGGGTTGTAGATGGCTCCCGATCCGTCGGTCATGACCGACCCGTTGTGGTAGGAAAACACGTAGGTGCCGGCGTTGGTCGTCGCCGACGCCGTGTGGCCCTCCGTCCGGACGCGATCGAGACGGCGCATGCCTCCCGAACGCGGTCCCATTTTACCGTCGCTCTCGAGGTGCACCGTCTGGACGGTTTGGGCGGCTCCGCCGAGCCGGCTCGTAAGCGTGATAGACGTGAGCGTGGGGGTACCGAAGGGGTCCTGGGTGTAGTCGACGCCCGCGGTGAAGGTGGCCGTGTGGGTAGGCGTCACGATCTTCGACAGGACGCGTCGCTGCCGGAGCTCGTCCCAGGTCACTTGTGCCCCCCCCTCGGCGTTGACGTAACGGATGACGTGCTTGGACGCGACGTCGGAGTACTCGTACCGGACCCAGGCGCCGGGGTCGTCGTCGGCAGGCCAGACGGCGCCAGAGGCGTACTGCCCAGAGCCGGAGTAGGGCACCACGCCGCGCTCAGGAATGGGTTGGGTGTAGGTGGGACCGAGGCTGGCGATCAGCCGCCACGAGTCCACGTGGTACTGGCTCATGGGAACGGCTCCGGTGGGGGTCGACTCCAGGCCGTTGAACGACGATAGTGTGGGGGCCTCGTACACATGCCGGGTCCCGTCCTCCGTGGTGACGACGAAGCGGTAGAAGTCGGGCTTGGTCGTCCCGGTAGAGCCGTATGGGATCCGACTGGTGGAATACGAGCCTCCGAGCGTCGTGCCGCCGGATTCCGATGGCGAGCCGGACCCGGCCGTCACGGAGGCGGCACCGTAAGCGTGGATCCTCCATGGGTGGCGCTCAAGCGTGAAGAAGTTGAGCGGGTCGACTGCGGGGAGGCACTTCCCCTTGTCGATGGGGCAGGGCGTTAGGAAGTTGCCCTGAGTGTTGCGCCCGTTCGCCTGCACGACCGTGCCGCCGCCGCCGCCGGGGAGCGACAGGTGATACGTGTCGGGGGCCCATAGGGGGTACCCGATCGTGAGTCCAGGTCCGTCGGGGCGAGGCTGCAGCGGTGGTGGCGGGCCAGACGGTGGGGGGTCCCCACCGCCAGAGGGTGGGCACTCTACGAACTCACACGGGGCGGTCTGCGCCGTTGTACCGCCGCCGGTCGTGTCTGGTGTGAACCCGCTCCCACTTAACCCGCCTCCATTAAATCCGCTCGAGCGGGTGTCGGCGGGATTGGTGTGGTAGTAGGTCGAAGCGTCTTGAACGTCTACACCCCTATAGGACCCGCTGAGGTACGCTCCACCTTTCACCTCTCGCGTGAGGGAGCCGGGGTCGTAGCTCCATCCGAGCCCGACCCACGTCGCGCGGGATTGGGTGGACACGGAGGAGTTGTATTGGAGGACAATCGGCACGTCGATTCCTCGACCTGGGACCGTCAGCACCGGGATAGAGAGGTTGAGGTCCCCCTTGGCAGAGACGCCGGCCGCGTCCGGACCGACGGGGTGCGTCACTTCGGGCTGGCTGCCATACTGGTTGAGCACCGCCTGCGCACTGGGGCTTCCACACGCGAGTAGGGACAAGAGGGTGAGCGCGGCGGTGCGGCCGAAGGTGCGAGGCAGCGGGAGCGTCATGCGACATGGAGTGGTGCAGGGCGCTAAGGTCCCGATAGCATTTGTAGGATGCTTTAGCAGCCCCCTAGAGATGGCTTAGGAGAGGGTTGGGGTATGGTTAAAAACCCGTTACGGCCCTAGCTTCGACGGACCGATGCTGCCCCCTGGATATGTGGGCCGAAAGGCGCACCAGACCTATGGCATTCGTGCCTCATTTCTTGTACAGCCCCACTGCTCATGCCGCGTCCCCTCCGCCTGGACATCGTCACCGATGACACGACGCAGGACTGGTCGTCGCGTTGGCATCCAGATGCAGTGGCGCGGGTGTCGTCGTTCCCGGAAACGCTGGCTGCGTCTGGAGCGTGGGCGGTGCGCTTGCCGACGGACCTCGCCCTCATCGAGTGGGACGTACTCCGCGCGCCGCTTTTCGGTGCGGTGTGTCATGCCTACCGTGAGTCGGGGGTGCCCGCCGTTGCTATGTGCGCGGACCGGGACGACGCTCTGGCTGCGATCGTCGCGGGAGCCGACCGCGCGCTCCTGGCGCCGTATCCGTGGCGAGAGGTCCAGGCAGGACTGATCGCCTACCGTCGGCTCACGGAGGCCCGCGAGGGTCCGAAAGACCACGGGATCCTGACGGTTGGCCGGCTGGCTATCGACACCCGGCGGGCGCGGGCGACCGTGGATGGTACCGTGGTGACGCTAACACCGCGGCTCTTTGACCTCCTCACGTTTCTCGCCCGTCGGGAGGGCGAGGTGGTGGGGCGAGAAGCGCTGCTTTCTGGCGTTTGGGGGCTGGATTTTGACCCTCAGACGAACGCTGTAGACGTGTACGTGCATTACTTACGGCGTGCGCTTCGGACGGTGGGGTTGAGCGAGGCGGTCGTAACAGTCCGAGGGCGTGGGTACCTGTTCGAGACGCTCTAGCGAGGGGTGTCGCACACCTTGGCAACTCCTCGGGAGAGTCACCGTCGAACTTGGGTAGGGTGTGCGGCCGTTGACGGTGTGGAGCTCGTCGACTCCGGCCTTCTCCGCCGCGCGGACGTGGAGGCCATCGTAGACGGCGCCGCTCAGCAGGTCGAGGGCCGTCAGCAGGTCAAGGGCCGTCAGCAGGTCGAGGGCCGTCAGCAGGTCGAGGGCCGTCAGCAGGTCGAGGGCCGTCAGCAGGTCGAGGGCCGTCAGCAGGTCGAGCACGGCGCGGTAGTCGTCGGCGCCCAGCGGGACGACCTCGGCGAACTGGAGCGCCCCCTCCTCAATCAGGCGGAGGACGGCCGTCGGCGTGAGGCGGGGCCTCAGGGCCGTGAGCGTCGCGTAGGTCTCGGCGAGCGCGTGCGCGGCGACGACGAGATCGATCTCGCCAGAGGCGGCGCGGTCAAGGGGCACCTTCGGGATACGTGTCGGATGTCACGTTAGCGGGCCTGTCCCGAAAGGGTGCTGCCGAGAGCCAACGCAAAACGGCCTCTGCGTGCTCTCAGGGTTGGTCGGTTGCCGTCCCGGAAGGTGAACCTTTCCGGACAGTCGGGGCCAGGGTGATTAGCTCGTCGCTCCGAGATCAGCCTCCCCGCCTAGCGTTGGTCGATTCCAAAGCGCTATGATGACATTTTGCACGTATCCCGAGGTACCCCCGTCAAGGGTCGGGGCTGTGCGCGCAAGGTGGGGGTGCGCTTCGATGAGGGCCGGGATAAGGACGGACGTGTCGGCGAGGACCCTCACGCGCCTGGGGACTCGGCGACCGCGTCGTCACCCTCAGAGGCGGTGTCCTTGGCGTCGGGGATCTCCATGCCCGCAAGCTGGCGGGTCCGCGTGAGCCGCCAGCTTGGATGAACGCCACGACGTCCTGGCCGCCGTTGATGGCGCCGGTGTAGACGAGGCGCCCGTTCTTGCGAACGAGCGGAGGCGCGTCGGGCACGGCGCCGGCGGCGAGGCCGACGCGGTCGCGGAGCGGCTTGGGAATGAGGACGCGGCCGAACTTGTCGATGGTGACGGTCATGGCGCGGGCGGAGGTTGGATTGGCAATGTACGCGGCGCGTTGGCAATTAGTATCGATGTGCCTCCTTTCCTGGCGCCCGATGAGCGGAGTTTCCCGGGCGTGAGCGGAATCTCGGCGTTGGGATATGACTTATGAGAATGACGGTTCTCGATAGGCGTAGCTTCCGCGACGCGACCCTCCGACCGCTCGGCGGCATCGGCCAGTGAATGAAGTGAAATTGCAATAACGGAATGAACGAGCCGACCCTTCCCGTCCCAGCCCTCTCGCCCGTCGAGGTCGCGAGCCCCCGGCCCGGTCCCAACCCGGCGACGGTCTACCTCGCGCGCTTGGCGCCCGGGTCCCGTCGGACCATGCGCGGCGCGCTCGCGACGGTCGCCGCGATCTGCGTGCCCGACGCTGCCCCGCCTCCGGCGCCAGAGGCGTTCCCGTGGGGGTCGTTCCGCGCCGAGCACGCCAAGGCCGTCCGCGCCGCGCTGGCGGAGCGGTTCAAGTACACGACGGTGAACAAGACGCTCTCCGCGCTACGAGGCGTGCTCCGCGAGGCGTGGGAGCTCGGGCTCATGGAGACCGAGCACTACCACCGGGCAGCGGCGGTCCGCGCGGTCAAAGGATCGTCGGCTTCGGCGGCCACAGGCCGGTCGCTCGCCCGAGGCGAGCTGCGCGCGCTCATCGAGGCGTGTCTTACACCGGTATCGCCTCGGAAGGGTGATGCTCCGATCGTGACCGAGAAAGGACAACGCGACGCGGCGCTCGTGGCGCTCGGCTACGGGTGCGGTCTGCGACGGGACGAGCTGGCGACGCTCATGGTGGGCAACCTCGACTTGGTGCAGCGGCGCGTCGTCGTGCGCGGAAAGGGCAACAAGGAGCGAGTCGTGCCAATCCCGCCGGGGGCGTTCCACGCGCTCCGGGACTACCTCACCGTCCGCGTTGAGGGGCTCGTCGGCGCCAGAGGCGAGCCCTCTCTTCTCTCACCTATATATAGCGACACCCCGCTCTTCGTCCGGGCGCGCCGTGGCGGCCGGCTCGACCGCACGGCCGCGTCGCTCACGGGGCAGGCGGTCTACCACGTGCTCAAGACGCGGGCGGAGGAGGCGGGTGTGGATTCATTCAGCCCGCATGACTTGCGGCGGAGCTACGTCGGCGACCTCTTAGACGAGGGCGCGGACCTGTCCGTCGCACAGCAGTTGGCCGGCCACGCGAGCCCGACGACGACGGCGGGGTACGACCGGCGGGGGGAGCGGGCAAAGGAGCAAGCGGCCTCACGGCTGGATGTGCCGTACGACGGATGAAGGACTGAGCCGCTCAGGATGGCGCTTTAGGACGCTCATGTCGTGGTCCTGCGTATTCCTCTGTCTCAGCTTGACGCAGTGGCTCTTAGGGTAGTCGGTCTAATGAGGTAGATCCGGCCTTCAATGCCTCTACCCTTCTCGGCTCGAGGGGGAAGACGTTCCGACATCCGATGCGCTGGGCCTATCGATCGAGCGGCTCGGCGATCCCCGGCATATCTCCGGCGCGTTGATGATGCATTCGCTGGATGGGAGCGAGCGCATAGGCACACTGGTACTCGTGCAGAGTCAGGGGGTGCGGGAGGAGAAAAGATCGAGTTGGTCAACATGAGCGGCGGCGTCCTCGGGCTCGAGGCTGTGGGCGTGCGCGTAGATGGCCTCGACCTCGTCGCGGGTGTAGAAGAGCTCCCGACCGCGGTAGCGCCGACCGGCGGGGACGAGCCCAGCCTTCTTCCAGCGCCATAGCGACTGGCGGGAGATGCCCACGAGGTCGGCGACCATGGAGGCCGTGAGAAAGGTGGTGTCGTGGACGACCGTGGGCACGGCAATTGGAGCGCGACATGTAACATTCCGTTGCAGTGCAATCACGATCCTGCCTCGTTGGACTCTCACCGGGCGCCAACCTCTCTAGACCGTTACCTCATGCGCCTCATGACGCGACGCCTGCTGGCCGTCGGTGACGGCCTCTCGATGTACGCCTCTTGCGGGTGGGCGGGGCTCCACGTTGATTGCGGGTCCCAGTCGGGCGGCGCGTTCGCCGCCAGCCGGTGGGTGAACGGGTGCTCTGCGGAGGAACGATGGCGTACGGACGCGTTTCTCATTACGCACTACCACACCGACCACTACAACGGGTGGGTGTACGCGTCCGACGCGGGGAGCGTCCCTCCCCTCCCGTACCTCTCCACGCTGTACCACCCGCGGCTCCCGACGCCGGGAGCTGTCGACTTGCTCCGAGCGACGTTCGCCCTCTTCGCGCTGGGCTCCGGCACGGGAAGCATGGAGATCGACCTCTGGCACCGGGTGGCACGTCTGAGCCGGCGGCCTGTCGTGCGAGTACCCCTTGAGCAGGGACGGAGGGTACAGACGTCTGCCGGGGAACTCCATGTGATCTGGCCTCCCCACCATATCCAGGGGGCGCTCAGCGAGACCATCGAGGGCGCCGTTCGGAAGTTCCATGATGCCCTCGATCGGCACACCCGCCTCCGAGAGCTCTACGAGGCGACGGAGTCCGTGGAGGCCTACGCCGATGGTGACAAAGCTCCCGTACGAAACCGGGACCGAATCGACCCGTGGGAGCGAGAGGGACGGCCGAGGCGGCAGCATGAGCCGTTGGACCCAGACCACTACGAGAGCCTTGACGACATGCTCCCCGATGAGGAGCTGCGCGAGGTCAACCGCGCTCTCCGGGACGCCGCGAACTCCCTGGGGCTCGCGTTCGTGCTGGACCGCCGCGTACTTTGCCTGGGCGACCTCGAGGGGCGAGCGCTGACGGGGGCCCTCTCGTACCTCGTCGGTGAGGGCCTGATCGACTTCGACGTCATCGTCGCGCCCCACCACGGGACAAAGTGGAACCGGGAGATGTTCAAGTTGAGGGGCAACCGGGTTGAGGTTTCAGTAGGCGACCGCCTGTGGCCCAAGGTGAAGCCCGAGCTCGGCCGGATCGCACGATCCGTCCACTTCACCCACATGCAGGGCGACCTCGTCTGGCATGGCTGATGCGTATTCAAGGGGCGGGTATCCCACGGAATTCGCCCTTGGAAAACACGTGGGGATGTAGCTCGGGGGCCGTGTGGGGGGACCCCACGATGAGCATCGTAAACACACGGGGCAGCCGTTCGGGGCGCGAGAACACGTCGGCGAGGCTAGCGAGATCGCGCCCGCTGGGTTCCGGGGGATGTCTGGGGTGCGTGTGCCACGTTCCTATAAACCCTACCGCCCCATGCGAGGCGGTGGCGAGCCGTTCGGTCTCGGCGGCCAGCCCTTCTACTCCGCACGTAAATCGATCCACGGCCTCGATGCTGTCGAGGGGAGGGGGGCCAGCGCGGTCGATCCAGACGACCCTGCGGACGGAATCCCAGTCGCCAAAAAGTGCCCCCCCCGTTTCTACATCGGGTCCGAGGCGCTCCCGAGCGTCCGCGATCGCGCGCGAAAGCTGACTGGTCACGCCTTCTCCAAGGTGAACTGTAAATCCGAGCCTGGGGTCTTTGAGATGACAGTAGGGCCGAGCGCCGAACTGGACGGAGGCGAGCCGATCAGTGTCTTCGAGTGCGAGGTACGGCTGGCAGGCGAGGAGGGCCGCACTCGTTCCCTGTGACTGGACGAGACGCCGAGCACTCCAATTGAGTGCCATCGCGGACAGGGCATTCATGTCGGCTGCAGAACCGACGAAGGTACTCTCTGAACAGCCGGGCTCGGGGTAGAAGGGGTCCGTAGAGTCCCGTGGGCGGGACGGAAAGAAGCCGTCCAGGTATTCGCGGCCTCCCTCACGCTCGGCGAGTTGGAGCCGGACGTCACGCTCGAGGTCGCCGAGGCTCCCCGGGTCACTTCCTGTGAGTAGACGGGCGAACACGCGTTCGGCTCTAGCGTCGACCCCAACGGTCAGGATCGGGACCGCCGGCGTACTACGGCGGAGGTCGAGGAACGCTCGGACGGGGATTGCAGCGGTCGCATCGATGACGATCTCGGCGCCGTCGCTCCAGTCAGTGCCCGGTGGAATCCGAGTGACATCGTTGATGTCCGCCTCGACCCTGAGGTCAGGGCGGATCCCTCGGATCCGATGGCGGAGTGCGTCCACCTTGGCGAGACCGACGTCGTCAGCTTCGTAGGGTTGGCGGGCGAGGAGTCCTGGTGAGACGACGCCTTTGTCTCGGAGGACGAGCCGTGCGGCCCCGGCTCTCGCAATGGCGATAGCAATGGGACCACCGACTGCGCCACACCCCCAGATCGCGACCTCCCGACCCTCGAACCATGACATAGGGGCGCCCTGATCGCGGCGCACGGCGACAGTAGGTCGGGCCTCGTGCGATCGACAGACGAGCAGCGGCAGCCCATCGCCCTCGGTAAGGACCCGGTCGATGGCCTCCTCTTTTCGACGCGTCCCACCAGCTTCCCATAGAGCCTCTGAAAGGGGCCGAGGAAGGAACAGCGTTGTCAAGAAGTGACGTGAGTCGTCTATCCCCATCGAGGTCCCGATGGTGAAGTAAAGGGGGTGGCCCCGGACTCCGGCGCGCGCGACGCGGCCGAGGTGCTTTACGACTGTTCGGGGCTCGAGTCCAGTGGACTCGAGGGAGCGGAGAAGGGACCCGAGGGTGTCCGGGAATTCGAATCCGAGCCGACCACCGACGAGGACCGCAGCCCCAAAGCGCTGACCGCGGATGTGTCTCGCCGTAGACGTGTCCCACCCCTTGATGACCACGCGGTCGGGCGTGCTCGCCCGTGCATGGTCGATCGCTTTGGGAGGTGCAACCGTCAGGCGCGTGTATCCCATCCACGGCCGTGTGGCGTCGGGCTCAGACGCCTCGGCGACGACCGCGGCGGGGACGGGCAGCACCCGAGAAAGGGTAGGCGCGTGGAACGCCCCCCCCTGTTGTTCGACGTCGTTCCGGGCTACCCGGTCGAACCACGTCCAGAGCCGTTCGAGGACGTAGCCCGACAGGCCCATTTTCGGGTCCCAGTCAGTCGACGGGGATCTGAAGAGGCAGAGACCGTCGCCTCGGAGGACGTTCTCGTAACCGGCGAACCGTGTGTGAGCGACGGACGCACGGGGATACCCCACGGGGAACGTCGGCGGAAGCGTAATGCTGACGTGCTCGGTCGGTTCGAAGAGGAGACCACCAGGAGTGTGCGCGGCAATAAACGTCCGGGCGTCGAGGTCGACGTCAATCGTCAGGCTTCCGGCGTCATAGCGGATGCCCACGATAGAGAAGCCCCCCCCGGAGGCGGCCTCGATCTCGCGGGCCTCTGCTAGTGCCGTGGCAAGCGCGAGGGGTAGGTCGGCGGGTGACATGAAAGGCTCAGCCGTGATCGATGGCGCTGGAGGAAGGTGTGGCGCCCCCGACAACGGGGCCGGCGCCCCAGCCGGGAGGCGTGGCGTTGGCCACGGTCGCGCCGTTGACAGTAATGGCGATGACGAGCGGCTTGGGCTGGCCCGGCGTGGGGTGCTCCATGGTCACGACGTAGTTCCTCCGGTTGCCGTGACCCTCGGCAACATCCTTGTAGTACGCCGCGGCCTCGGGATGCGGTGGATCGTTGTCCTTATAGCGGCGAACAGGGCGGCTCGGAGAGATCAGGATTGACTGGGGCTCACCATAGTCCTCGAACAGGCGGGCTACGTTGGGCAGCGGGGTTGTTTTGCGCGAGCCACGCTCGGAGGGATGGAGCGAGAGGTAGGACGAGTGGTGTGGGAGGTGGAAGACATCCCAGCGCAGTCGATCGAAGCGCGACGGGTCGGGATGATCGGGGTTCTTCGCGTGCCACTCGGTGATGGCGACGATCTGGTCGATTTCGTTGGCCCGGAGGTCGGCGAGGAAGAGAGCGCGCGTGAGGCGGCCGTTCACGTCGAAGACGGCCTGGAAGCCGAGGCAGTCACCGTTGCGGTTGGGCTTGAGGCCCTGCTCGGAGCGCGTGGCGAACGGTGAGTGCGCGAACATCTCGAAGCGGTCCCGCTCTAGTGTGAACTCCGGGACGAGTTCTCCGGCGTCGGTGAAGAGATGGGCGCGCGTGGCTGGGTCGATGCCGCGGTCGCGGAGCCAGTCGGTGAGGAGTCCGGGCGTTGAAAAGACCCGGATCCCGTACCCCTTCACGAGGCGGTGCCGTGCCTCGTCCCGGATCAACCGGGAGTCCCCGGTGTTGCCGGTCTCAAGGATGGCGACGGCCGGGACCATAAGGGTCCCGATTTTGGCTCGCCCCTCGCCTTGGTACTTTTCGTAGCGGTCGAACCAGAAGAAGTCGCTAGCCCCGCAGATGTGATCATTGTCGAAGTGAGTGAAGGCGACGGCCTCGTAGCCGTCCTTCTTGTTGCGGCTGAGGTGGGCGCGGAGTTCAGCCGGGAGGTCTACGCGCTTGTCAGAGGGGTCGTCGGTGGCGACGGCCGCGAAGTCGACGAGGATGGAGCGACCATCGTCGAGGTCGATCCGCGAGCAATCGGCGTTGTCGAGCGGGAAGCAGGTGATCGTGGGCATGGGGGGCGTATGTAAACTTGGAGGTCAGAAGTAGAGGGAGCAGAGGCTCCCTAGAACATCCTGCTGGGGTCGCCCCCCGATTCGTCACACCCCTTCGACTTTTTTTGCCGCCCCCCTCCCCTACTCCCCTCGACGACGCGGACTGGCCCTCGATCTATAGTCGACTGGAAGCGTACGCGACCTGGAAGGCGGCCCGGCTCCGCATTTCGGGGACCGGTCTGCTCCCGCTTGGACGCCGACCGGAGGACGTCGTGCAACAAGCGATTGCCCAAACGATCGAGGGGTCGCGGGCGTGGGACCCGGAGACATACCCCGACCTCGTGGATCACCTGCGGGCCGCCGTCGACAGCATCACGTCGAATCTCATCCAGCGGGCGGAGCACAGACACCGGGTACCAGAGACTGTTGAGGACCGGATCGGCGGCGTGGTCGTCGCCGAGGCCGACCCCGAGACGGCCTTGGCCGACGGGGAGTGCGCGGACGCACTGGAGGCGATCTGTGCGGAGGTGGTCGGGGACGACGATCGGTACGAGGCGGTCCGGATGGGGATCGAGGACGGCGAGAGCCGGTCGGTCGTGGCCGAGATGATCGGGACGACGGTGAAGGAGGTGTATGCGATGACCAAGACGTTCGTCCGGCGGATGCGGAAGGCGCTTGCGGCGCACCCGTGCTGGTCCGACGTTGGGACACCCAACCGCTCCCGCTGATGGCTCCGTCCGACGACCCGCATCTCCGCCTCCTAGACGGCCTCGCCGAGGCTGCGCTCCGCGACGACGCACTCGCGGACGAAACCCACCGCGGGGATGGGCGTGACCCCGAGGCCGTCCGTGCTGCGGGCGCGGCATTCATAGCTCCCCTGCTTGGTCGCGCCCGGCTCCGGTCGGCGGCCATGGCGAGAGAGGCGACGGCCTCGCGCCTGACCGGAATGAAAGAAGTCGCGGCGGCGAAGCTCCGCGAAGCCCGCGCACGGGGGGTCGACCTGGTGTCGGCGCTGGCGGACCTTCTGGGCACGCCGGAGGGCGAGCTACAGGTCCACTTTCGGAACGTGGATCACCTCGACGAGGCCGACGTGGCCGACATGCTCACCGAGGCCGAGCTTCTCCGTCTGCTAGACGAGGGCGAGGCGGACGAGTGACGGCGCGCCCTCGACTCGATCTCGCCTCCGCTCGGGCTGAGTCCCACGCCCGTCAGATGTTAAAGGCGTACGGAATCACGCGGGCGGCCGACATCGACCTCCGTGACCTCGCGTTCGACAGGAAGCTCGTGCTCCGGGCGGCCCCCATCCGGGGGTCCGAGGGCCGGCTCATCCGGCGGAACGAGTGGTCGATCGCGACAGTGGACTCGGCGATCCGCCACGACGGAAAGCGCCGGTTCGTCGCGGCGCACGAGCTCGGGCACCACGAGCTCCACCGAGACGCGCCCGTGTTTGTCTGCGACGGGAGGGACTTCCTCGACTGGCACCGTCGCCGCCCTCAGGAGACGGAGGCGAATCGGTTCGCCGCTGAGCTCCTGATGCCGAAGGCCGCCTTCTGCGCCGACGCGCACGGAGCGCGGTCGCTGGCGTCGGTCGGGGAGGTGGCCGATGCGTACCGGGCGTCTCTGACAGCGGCGGCGTTCCGGTTCGTCCACCTCGACGTCGCCCCGAGCGCGCTCGTGTTCTGCGTCGGCGGCCGAGTGGAATGGTCGTTGATCAGCCCGTCGTTCTCGTGCCGGTACGTCGAGCGGGGTCGGGCGGTCCACCCCTATTCGGGGGCGGGGGAGGCGTTTTCGAGCGGAGCCACGAGTCGCGGGCCGGAGCCGACGCCTGTGACCGCGTGGTTCTCAGACGATGACCTCGACCCGTCGGCGGACGTGTACGAGGACTGCCTCGCGATGCCGTCTCTCGACGCCACCCTGAGCCTGATTCTCGACCCGTAGGGGCTCGCTAGGACCGAAACGAGACTACTCGATCTCGACTTGGACCCAGAGGCCGTCGGGGTCCGTCGAGACCCGGCCGAGGAACGACTGCCAGGTGCGTTGAGAGACGCCAGCGGGTCGGTCGGGGACCTTGGTGTCGGCGCGGAGGACGCGGCCGCTGCACCGCTCCTGGAGCCGGGCGTCGAGCGGCGCGAAGGGCATGGCCCACTTTTTCTTGCGTGCCTGGGCCTCGTTGACGGGGACGAGCGCGGTGAGGTCGGGATGGCTCATGAGCTCGAGGCCGAGGTCGCGGAGGGTCGCGTTGTGGCTGGCGTGGTGGCCGACTTTGTAGAGGACGGTCTGGCCGAGGAGGGTCTCGGCTGTGACCAGCTGGCCGTCGTCGTCCCACGAGAGCTCGTGCCACGAGAGCCAGTTGCCGACCTGGGCGTCGCCAGGGAAGAGGAGGACGCGGCCGTCGGCGAGCTCGAAGGCGAGGGCGAGGCTCGTGTTGTTGACGTCGCCGTCGAGTTGGAGCGCGAGGGCCTCCGCGGTCCCCAGCCAGTCCTCGTCGATCCGCCGCCAGGCGAGTTCGGGGGGGGGCTCGTCGCCGCCGTAGTGGTCGAGGACGAAGTCGGCGAGGTCGCCCGTAGACGCGTCGCCGAGCGGAACCCCGGTGTCCGGGCCGAACGGAGCCGAAGGGTCGTCGTCGGCGAGGGCGTCGGCAAGCCCGTCGCGGGTCCGGGCGGTCTCGGCTGCCGCGTGCTCGTAGACCTCGCCGCTGTGCCGGCGCGGGTCGGAGCGCCGGAGAAGGGCCTCATTCCGAGGAGGCCCGAGAACGAACGCGCGGACGCCCGGAGCGACGGGGACCGGAGCCTCACCCGGAGAGAGGTACCGGGCGTGATCGCCAAGCGAGAGCGCGAGGTCCATTTGCTTGGCCGTCCCGCGGCTCCGCTTGGCTGCGAACCGGTCCGGCACGGCGGCGAGCGTCCGGAGCGCCGCTTTCGAGGCACCAACACCGAGGAAGCCGAGGACCCCGCCGATCTCGTCCGCGCGAGCGCGGAGGTGGGGGTCGCGAGCCTCCCGGAGGCGGCTGGCCGCGAGCTGGAGCGTGCCGAAGTCGGCGTCGAGCTCTCGCTGGAGGCGGACGGCGTCGGGATCGGCGGGGTCCTCGGTCCAGGCGGCCCAGACCTCGTCGATCTGGAGGTCGTTCTCGAACGTCTCCCGCGCCCATTGGAAGCCCGAGAGGTGGTCCCAGTGCTCGTGCGAGAGGACGAGGACGTCGATTCGCCCTCCGGTCACCGCGACAACGTCGGCGGCGACGTTCCGCATCTGCTTCGAGCCCCCGCGGGTCCCGTTGAACACGCCGCAATCGACGAGGACGTAACGAGCGGGCCGGTCGTCGCCACCGGGACCAGGGAACGCGAGGAGGAAGCAGTCGCCTAGTCCGCCGGGGTCGTACATCCGGACGACGGCGCCACCGGGGGGTGCGCTGAGGGTGCTCATGGGGACGGGGCGGCGCGGTGGAGGAGGGCGAAGGGTTCGGGGGCAGGATCGGCAGCGGATCGCGCCCCGAAATAGACCCCCTGGAGAGCTGGATTGAACCGGTCACGGAGGTAGCGGCGCTGCCGGTCGAGGCGGGCGTCGTCATCGATCCGCTTCCCGATGAGGTACCGGGGACGTCCGGTCGCGAGGTCGATGAGGAGGGTGGCGCCGGCACGGAAAACAAAGTCGGCTTGCTCCTCCACGTCCTTCATGGTTCCCGCGTCGGCCGCCGCCTGGCGGTCCGAGTCGAAGAACCCGAACCGGCGCTGGGTGGCCACGGCGACGAGGTCGGTGTGGATTTCGCCGGAAGGGGCGACACGCCGGGCGGGTCGGACGGCGTGGATCTCCAGGGCTGGGCTATTGGGGTGCGTCCTTGACCAGTAGGAGGACCTCGAGATCGACCCCGGCGCGTCGGGACGGAGGGTCAGACCGAGCGCCTCCGCGGCGTCGTAGTGCGGGCCGCTCATGAGCGCTTTGTTGACCTCCTCGCAGGCTTCGTTTGCGGCGTCGCTGACGGCCTCGCGGTCCGTTCGGAGGCCCCAGTCGGGGACGAACCGCTCCCGGATGGCCTCCGCGTCGCCGAGCGCGCGCCGGATGGCGTCGGCCTCCTCGCCGCGCGGAGCTCGCCAGAGGAGTGCCTCCTCGGAGAGGCTCCGGACACCGTCGGGATAGATCCCCCAAGCCCGGAACGACTCGACGAGGGCGACGCGGTAGCCGTGCGCGTCGTCCGGGACGAGGTCCCGATCGGCAGTGATGAGCGCGCGGAGGTACTCGCCGAAGGTGACGTCGACGGGCGGGCAGTAGTCGAGCGCCCGAATACACATCCGCAGGAGGTGCGAGGCGGCCTTGGCAGCCTGGTCCGCGAGCGCGTCGACGAGGTCGTGCGGGAGCGCCCCCTCCGGGAGGATGCCAGATCCCCCGGTGGCTATGCGGACGAGGCGCGCCGTCCGCTCGCGGTAGATCGCGACGAAGGCGCCGAAGACCGCAGCGACGAGGACGGACCCGCGGTCGTGGGGCTCCAGGGCGCGTTCGAGGGCGTGGGGGTCTGGCCGGCGGGGCCGCCAGCGGCCGTCGTCGCTGGGGCCGCCGAGCGCGTCGCGGAGCGCGCCGTGCCCCCCGGCCGCTCGGCCGAACTCCTGGGCGAGCTGAGCGAGGAGCGACTCAGCGCCGAGATCGCCACGGGTCCGCGCGATCTGGTGGCGGAGCGCTTCCGGGAACGAGAAGTGCTGGAATAGAGCGACGAGGTCGGCGAAGGCCTCGTGGAAGGCGAGGACGTCGGGGTTGGACGGCTCGGCGAACCGCCGGTGCATCCCGTCGAGGAGGGCGTGGGTCGTCTCGTGCGCGACGACGTCGTGGGAGAGGCAGGTGAAGACGAGGCCTCCCGGGAGCGCGCCGTCGCGGCGGGCCGGGGCGGCCGGGAAGTACCCGAAGAGGAGGGCCTTCTTCGCCGGGCTGTAGTAGGCGTTGGCCTCGCGTAGAGCGTGGGGGTAGACGCGGAGGCGCTGGACGAACTCGACGTACTTGGTCCGTCCGTCGGCGCCGACGTAGCGACCGGCGGCCCAGAGGGCGCGCCGCCCGAGGGCCTCCTCGAACCGCTCGATCGTCGTCATCGCGACGGCGTAGATCATCTGCTGGTGGAACTGGGGGGTTCCGAGCGATGGGGCGAGGCCGTCCTGGGCGAGGAGGTGGGGGTCGTTGAGGTCGACAGGTCGGTAGAGCCGGTTCGACGCCGGGTCGACGTCGACGACTTCGAGGTACTCGCCGACAGGGCCTGGAGAGAGGTCGGTCTCCCAGCGGACGGGGATCGTGACCTCGTTGATGGCGGCCGTGTCGAGGCGAGTGGACCGACCAGGGTCGAACGCGAAGGCCCGAAGACGGCGGCGAGGGGGGGCGGGGTAGTTGGACATGATCGTCGGTGGCGACAGCGAGGATTCTACGATCCAGACGCGTACCGATCTACCTGTCCCCATGCACCGATCACACGTTTAATCATGTATCGTCTTCGCAGTTGCAGGTTTGAACGCGCACCCGTTCCTTGGATCTCCGTTTCACAGAAGCCGATGGAGACGCTCCCAGACCCCGCCGACCCGATCCACGACTACGATCCCGAGCCCGACGCTGAAGCGCTCGCTGGAGCCGCGAGCGACGTAGCCCTCTGCTTGTCCGGCGGTGGCTACCGCGCGATGCTGTTCCACGTCGGCTCGCTGTGGCGGCTCAACGAGGCTGGGATGCTCCGAACGCTCGCGCGCGTGTCGAGCGTGTCGGGCGGCTCGATCACGGCCGGCGTGCTGGCGCTCGCATGGGACGACCTGGGGTGGGCCGGTGGAGTCGCGACACAGTTCGAGACTCGCGTAGCGGACCCCGTTCGGGTGCTGGCAAGCCGGACGCTCGACGCGGGCGCGGTGCTCACGGGTGTGCTCCTGCCGGGGTCCGTTGGCGACAAGGTTGCGGCGGCGTACGCGCGGTACCTGTTCGGGGACGCGACGCTCCAGGACCTTCCGGACGACTCGGCCGGGGACGCGCCCCGTTTCGTCATCAACGCCACGAACCTCCAAAGCGGGAAGCTGTGGAGGTTCTCGCGGCCGTACATGGGCGACTGGCGGGTGGGTATCGTCCGCGAACCGTCGGTGCCGCTCGCCCGGGCGGTCGCCGCGTCGTCGGCGTTCCCGCCAGTGCTCTCCCCAGTTGTGCTCGACCTCGACTCGTCCGACTTCGACGCGAGCACGGGGGACGGCTTGACCGGGCGCGCATACAGGGAAGAGGTCGTCCTAAGCGACGGGGGCGTGTATGACAACCTCGGACTGGAGACCGCCTGGAAGCGTCACGGGACGGTCCTGGTCTCCGACGGTGGCGGGGCGTTCGAGCCCGACCCGGACCCGCCGAGCGATTGGGCGCGCCATTCGGTCCGCGTGCTGGGCGTGATCGACAGTCAGGTCCGGAACCTCCGGAAGCGCCAGACGATCGGCGCGTTCGCCTCGGGCCGGAAGAGGGGGGCGTACTGGGGAATCCGGACGGACATCGCGAGGTACGGGCTCGGGGACGCCCTCCCCTGCCCTGCCCCGGAGACAGTGCGGCTGGCCGAGACGCCGACTCGCTTGAAGCGACTGTCGGACGTGCGTCAGGAGCGGCTGATCAACTGGGGGTACGCCGTGTGCGACGCGGCCCTCCGCGCGCACGTGGACCCATCGCTTCCAGCGGGCGCCTTCCCCTATCCTGACGCTAAGGTCGGATAGCTCCACCGTTATGCCCACTCACGACCTCAAGGTGAAGACGAAGCCCACGTCCGGCTTCAGGTGTACGTCAACTTCCGTCCGGTCCGGCTTCAAGGCGGGTCGGGTCGGTGCGAGGTCGAGGAAGCGACGCGGACCAACCTCGAGTGGTCCTCAGCCGTAGCCCCGGTGGAGCGGCACCTCGTCCCGCTCGGGAGCGACGCCGTCAACCGGTATAGGATCCGGGTGACGGCCGGTGCCCATGCGGGGTCGATGTGGACCGCATGGGAGGAGGGACTGCCGCGTTTGGTATCGCACGACCACGAGCGCCTGGAGGGGTGGGGCCGCCCGTATGCGCTGTGCTTCGACCCCGGGCTGACCTCGGCGTACGGTGTGGCCGAGTTGGCCGAGACAGAGGAGGAACGGGATGCCCTCCGGGAACGGCTCGCGGCGCTGTTCGCGGAGAGGGTCGAGCGAGAGTGCCGTCCACACGAGGCGGAGCTGCGCCGCGCGCTCCCAGTGGCTGGCGAGACCGCAGAGCTGTTCTACGCCGGGGCCGCGTGCCTGCTCCGACCTGGCCTCGTCCGCGAGGCGCTCCCCGGGCTTTACGGGACCGAAGACGGAGACGGCCTAATCGAGCTCGCGGGCCTAGTCCCACTGGGTGGGGGAGCGTTTCAGAGCGGCGACCTCGTCGTGTTCGGCCACCCCATGTTTCGCCGGTCGTTCTCCCGCTACAACACGCTGAACGGCGCCTTCTTCGACACGCTTCGCGAAGCCGTGGAAGCGGGGGTCGTTGTGCGAGTGGCACTCGACCCCGACCTCGTGGGGCTGGCCGCGACATACCGTCAGCCCTACGAGTTCCAGTATTGGTTCGGCCCGCCGTTCACGGACGACCTGTCGTCCATCGAGGCGGGGCCTGTCCGTCATGGGAGCGACGAGCGGCACCACCTATTTAGCCAGGTGATCCACACCGACTTCCACTGGTACGAGCGGAACGGGGCCTTCACGCTCGAGGTGGAGGAGGTGAGGGATTGGCCTTCTGCTGCACTCGGGGACCGCTACGGGTGCCGCTACGTGCACTCGATCGTCGACGGGGAGACGGGGACCGTTGAGCATCTGGACGGCGCCGTGCGGGTGTACGACGAAACGCAGATGGTCGAACGGCTCGACCTGCACTTGAACCGGGCCACACGCCAGACCGACTACACGAAGCTGTGGAGGACGGACGACCCGCTGCCTCTCGCCATGTGGAAGCGGCTAGTCCACGACTACTACCGAGACAACTACCTGGTCGGTGAGTACCTGGCAGGGAGCGACGGGAGCGAGCGGGCTGCGCTCGTGGGTGTACCCACGGCCCCACCTGGCCCCACTAGTCAAGCCAATGACGGCGCTGGCGTCCTACCGGCCCTGAGGGAGGCGAGTACCGTGGAGCATTTGCGGGACCGACTCGCCTCGCCCACCCTGCGCTCTGGCAGCGGAGTCCGCGCGTGCCTGTCGTTCCACCCCCGATCGCAGGACCCGACCCCGGAGCGGTGGTTCCGCCCGTTCACGTTCCTCCCGAGTCCCGAGCCTTACGCCCCAGCCCCCCTGCTCGAGCTCGGAACGCTGGACCTCAAGAAGATTCTGGACCATAGCGGCGGGGAGGTCGTGCTCCCGCCGAGCACGCAATACGTGCACTACCGCGACGGCATCGTCAACCTGTGCCCGCTTGTACACGGGACCGAGGACGCCGGCCTCGTGGAGGAGACTCTCGCCGGCCTCCAAGCCTACGCGGCGTCGTGTTTGGGGTCCGGGCCGACGACTGCCCTCACGCTCACGGTCGCGTATCCGGTCGAGAACCGGGTGGTGCGGGTGTCGGCGGCCGGCTCTGCAGCCGACCTCGTTGCGTGGCTCGATGCGGTGCCGGCTCTGCCTCGCTCTCGGGCCGAAGCGGCCGAGTGGTCGGGTGAGGTGGCATCCCACTACGCTGGGCAGGGGCACGCCCCGCCGACCGTTCTCGACCTGCTGACGCCAAGCGGGTTGTTCCTCGAGCGCACACCAATCCCGGCAGCTCTTTCGCCGCGGCCGAGGTACGACGAGGAGGCCGAGAGATGGGCGGCTTCCTTCACCCGCCCCTCCGGCGTCTACGCAGACGCGGGGTGGAGCGTCCTCGCCGAGGCGCTGGAGACGGGGGCCCTCGGCGTCACCCTGGCATGGCTGATCGACGGGATCGAGTGCCATGGGTGCGGCGGCGACTATGGGACCTGCCCGTGTACAGTCCTGGACTCCGGGTTCGGCCGGGCCCTGACCCCTCGAGAGCTGTTCTCCCTTTCGTGGTCCGGGGACGTCTAGCCAGGTTCAGACCGGGCGCCCACCACATCCTCCGAGAATCGGATGTGGACGGGTTCGCACGGACAGACGATGGGAGCTTTCTCGCACCATGAGACCTACGCTTGCAACAGGCCGCGCTCCGCAAGGCTCGGGAGTTCGTGGTCCCTCAGGATGAGGTGGCGTGGACGGGGATGCCCATGACCTTGCCCGCCTCGACGTGCTGGCAGGTGATGACGATGCCTTGTCCCGGAGCAGGCCTACCCGAGTGTTGAGGAAGCGATGTCAGCACTGCGGGCGTTCCGACCCGAGTCGGCTGGCGAGAAGGGTCCGCTAATCGATGAGCCAGCGCTCGCCCGCCTCGAGTCGCTCGTCGCTGACCGGGTGATCTCGGAGTCCGCCGATCAGGCGCCGCACCTCGCCACGGGAGTGAATGCGGGGAGTCGGTACCGGACCTGGGCGCGGCACCGGTCGAAGGAGGAGGTCGCGGCCTACATCCGCCAGAGGCTGACCGCAGCACCCGGAGAGTCAGTTCCCCTGCTGCGCGCCCAGGTGCCGATGACGCAGGAGATGAACGAGACGGAGCCGTACCCCGCGAAGTACGACCGCGACGCATACGAGTCGGCCTCGGCGTACCTGGACCCGGCGGATCTGGCTGCGGCGCTTGGTGAGGTGTACGGCGACGAGGTGCTGAACGCGGGGTGGGTCAACATGGACTACGTGCGGCTGGGGCTCGATGGTCAGGAGATCGTCTCCGAAGACGAGGGGCTGGCGCGGCAGTTCATGGTCATGCACCGTGCGGTGACAGGTTCGGGAGTGACACGAGGGAGCTCAGGGTGACGAGAGCCCCCAGGGTTTAAGAACTGCGGCAACCTGTCGAACCCTAACCCACACCTATCTCACCTCTCCCCGATGCGTCTTCTCGCCCTGCTGTCCCTATTTGCTCTCCCCCTTTCCGGCTGCGCCGGACTTGCAGAAGCGCTCGACGAAGCCTTCCCGACGTACTCAGGCGGAGACGTGACCGCAGTGACGCTCCTCACGCTTCCTCCGTCGAAGCCGGACGGCTCGGCATGGGACCTGAGCGGTGGAGCGGACCCATTCGTCGTGATCCGAGCCGAGAACGGGGCCGTCCTCTACAACGGCTCGGTAGTGGCGAACGCGGTCCCGAGCCAGTACCCGCTGCCGTGGGCGGTCTCTGGCGTTCGGGTCGGAATGGAGGACGTGATGTGGATCGAGGTCTACGACGACGACGTGGCTGAGGACGATGTGGTGGCGCGCTACCGGGTCCGACTGGCGGACGTGAGCGGGCTGGTGAAGCCTGCGACGTTCCCGTTGATGGGGCCGGGCGGGCAGCCGATGGCCGAAGTCGACGTGAGGTGGATCGAGGCGGCAGGATAACGAGTGGTGATCGTAGGTAAACGCGGGGTCGCCCGAGGCCCTCTCCCCTGCCCGACTCTGCGCCCCCCTTGGGGCCGCTGCTGCAGTCGGTGTGGAGCGACCCCGGGTATGGTGGGTCAGTGGCCGGTAGCTTGCACCACTCCAAAAGCGCATGCCCACGGTCCTCTCCCAGCTCGACCCTCTCCTCAACGCCTGGCGGGCGCTGGCGGAGGACGATCCGACGATGCTGTCGATGGAGCCGGACCCCGACCGAGATGAGTTGTCTGTCGAGGTGCGGGAGCGAATCCAGGGGAAGGGAGCGGTGACCGAAGCGCTGGCCTGGTGGGCGGAACGCGAAGGGGACCTGGACGAGCGAGGGCGCGTGGTCCACCTCCAGGCGGTTCTTCACGCCCTCGACATCCACTTTGGAGGCCAGCCGCTCCAACCCGTAGACGGCGAGGGCGAGCGGATTCGGCTCGTCGGCCAGCGGTGGTGGGGGGCGGTCGCCTCGCGGCCCCGCCGCCCGTTCACGATTCAAGAGCCGTTCCCTCATCTCGCTCGCGGGGTGCTCCACCGCGAGGAGTGGGTCGAGGAGAGGGCGGTGACAGAGGCCTTCGGGTCCGCCCTGCTCGACGGGGCGTTGCGAGTGGGCCTCTGTGCACTTCCGGGCAGCGGGCCGACGGCGTTCGAGGCCACAGAGGTAGTCGACCTCGACACGCTTGGCTTCCGGGGGATGTCCGTGGACGATCCGTCCGGGGAGTGTGCTCCGCTGCGCGAGGCGGTCGCCTGGGCCGTCGAGCGGGGTGTCCACGTGCTGGCATTCCCCGAATTGGCCGTGGACGAGGCCGGCAGGACAGCGCTCCGGGACGCGATCGAGTCCACGCCCGGTTCGCTCTGCCTCGTGGTGGCCGGGAGCTTCCACGTGGCCTCAGAGCGCGACGCCGACGCCGTAGCGAACGGGTCCCCCGTGTGGGCCGTCGTCGAGGGGGTGGCGGTCCCGGTGTGCACCGTCGAGAAGACGGAGCCGATCACGACCGGACCGGCGGGGTTGGGCGGCGACATCCAGCAGCGGGCAGAAGCGGAGAGCTGCACAGCCGTCCGAGAGCACATCCAGCCAGGTGGGCGGGTCCGGGTGGTACCCACGCCTGTGGGGGCGTTCTCGGTCTTGATCTGCAAGGACGCGCTCGTACTGGGAGCAGATGGGCCTTTCGGCGACATCCGAACGAAGGCGTACCGGTCGGCCGACCACGTGGTGATCCCCTCGATGAATGGGAGCGCAGCGGCGTGGTTTTGGGGGCAGGCCGAGGAGTCCGGCCGCCACCACGAGACGGCGACTTACTACGTGAACGCGGCGTGGGTGGCGGATGATGGCGTCGATGTCGCGTTTTGGTCCCTCCCGTACCGGGTCGGCGGACTGACCACTGAGCCGGAGGACGCAGGCGGGCACGCCCGTTTCCCGTCTGGCCATGAGGGACGAGACGAAGCGGAGACCTCGCGAGTGAGCGCCCCTCCCGACAGCGGCCGGGTGCTGGTGGAGGTCCCCCTCCCTACGCTCGACTGGTTCAGCGGGGGCGCTCGGTAGGTCGAGAAGGGGGCTCTAGCGAGGCAATTTAAGTTTTACGCTGACTGTACGATGAAACATCCGTACCTTACGCTGCGTGTACGATAAAAACGGGTGGAGCCCATACGATACCTGTCCGCTGTTCGTATTGGCACCCTTGCCCCCTCAACTCATGGAAGCTCTCACCACCCCGCAGGCCCCCGCCCCTTCGCTCTCTGAGCGCGTTCTGGAGCTCCCCTCTGACCCTGCGGTCGTGGGAGCGACCGTCGGCGATATCCTTTCCGCGTTGCGGGAGGGGGACGTAGCAGACTCGACGGCCGACGCGCTGGTCCACGAGAGCACACGCCTGGCACTCAACTGGATGGGGGCCGGGGACCGGGAGTCCCTCAACGGGCTCCTGGATGCTCTGCGCACGGCGTTGTCGGGGGCTGGGCTCGGACCCGTGCTTCTGTCGGGGCTGTCGACGGACGCTCGGTTCGCCGTGAAAGTGCTCGAGCTAGGTCGTGTGATTGGGGTGTACCTCCGGTCGAACAACGCGGCTCGGGACGTGGGTGCGCTCTCGGGCGCACGCCGGAAGCGGTGGCGTGCCGTGATGGCATGGGCCTGCCGTCGGCGTGGCCCGTTCACCGCGTCGGACGTGCGGGAGGCGGGGTTCTACCCCGGCCGCCTAGCGTCGGCGAACGAGGCGCTGGAGGCGCTGGCCCGGCATGAAATGCTCGCTCGGGCGGAGAACGACGACGGCGTGACGTACGCACCAACCTTAGAGGGGCGGGCGGCGACTCGAGCGGTCGTAGGGTCGGACGACACCGCAGGGTGGGCCGACCTGACCCAAGCGCGGTCGGCGCTGGAAGCGGAGCGCCGTGCGCTAGAGGCGCGGCAAGAAGCGCTAAAGCACGAAAACGAGGCTCTCGAGCATCAAAAAAGGGCGGTTCGCGAGTGGGAGGCCGCGGTCGTCGAAGGGCGCGAGCGGCTCGAAGCGGATCGACGGGAGCTCGAATCCGAGCGGATGGGCAGGTTCGCTGGTGCGATGTGAGCCGGAGCCCCTGGTGGGGATCGTCAGAGCATCCGTCGCTGGAAAAGGCTGCGCCGCACGATGGCGGCGCACGCTGTACGAGTACCGATCTAGCGGACTGCGAACAGGCCGACCCGGCGGTCCTCCGGGGTAGCGACGGCGCGCTTCGCCGCGTCGGTGGCCGCCCGCTTCGTTGGGAAGGGACCGAGCACGTTGTCACGGTCGGCGAAGCGCTTCGAGACGGAGCCGTGCTTGATGCCGAACCGCTTTCCGCGTGGTGTGCCGGGGCCTCCGGTGACGGCCCACCAAGAGCGGTAGTCGCCAACGCGCTCGGGCGGCGGCGTCGGGAGCACGAGCGGGCCACCACTCAGAAGCCTGCGCGCGGCCTCGACGGCGCTCGCGAACGCGGCCTGGTCGCGGGCCAGACGGCGCGCGGTGCCCTCGGGGTCGCGACCAGCGTCCCGATCGGCGAGGTCCTTCGCCAGCCGGGCGGCGCCGGTCGTGAGCCGACCGACGGCGCGGCCGTAGTCGCTGGGTGGCTGCTCGCCCTCGGGTCCGCGCGTCGAGGCGCGCACGTCGCGGCCGTGGAGCCCCCACGACGCCAGGCGGCCGACGAGCCGGGCGACCAGTTCCAGCACGGCGGGGACGACGTGGGGCTCGGCCTCGCGCAAGGCGTCCCACAGTCCTTCCGAGCGGCGGAAGGTCCCTTCGACGTGGCGGCGGAGGTCGGCCTCGGTGTAGGGCTCGGGCTCGACCGGCGAGCGCCGGGACGGGTCGGCGGGCGTCTGGCGCTCGGCGCGCTCGACGAGAGTCCGGAGAAACGCGAGGTCGTACGGCTTGCCTGTCCTCTCGCCTCGGGCGACCGCGAGCCGGGCGACGCGGGCGCAGTCGGGCCGGACGGCGTCGAAGCGCGTGAGGAGCGGTCGGTACCGTTCAGGGAGATCGGCGAGGGGGACGTCTGGGGTAGAGCTCATGGAGCCGTGGGCCATGCTGGGTGGGTCGGTGGAGCCTGCGGGCAGGCGCCTCTCGGTGCTGCCCGCAGGCTCCGTCGGCCTCGGCTGAGCGGATCGAGGGGCGAGGGCCTGTGCAGTTCCCCTTTCCCCGACAGGGGCAGCCGCTGGCCGCCGTCGGCCTGCGGCTGGGGATCATGATGCCGGGGAGGCGGAGCCGGGCGGGTCCGAAGCGGACCCCGACGGGAGGCGTCGGGAGCGAGTGGACCGTTCTCGGTCCTGGCGAGCGGACAGAGCCGAGCGGAGGGGGACGCGGAGTGGCGCGCCGGGCGGAGCCGGTGTCTGTGCGACCGAGATGGACCCGGTCGATCTCGCGCCAGAGGCTCTCGCCTGCGGCGTCAGTGACGCGGCTACACGAACAAATCGGTCTGGCCGTGGGCCTCGCGGCGCTGGCGGTCAGCACGGCGACGCGCGAGCGCTCGGTGCCGGGCGATCCCGCCCGGCTCCTCGATGCCTCCCGGTCCCGTGGTCGGCACGCGCAGCGTGGCCGCGAGCTCGTCGGGGTAGAGGTCGCCCGTCGCGATCCGCCAGAAGTCGCTCGGGCCGACGTAGTGCTCGATGAGGGCGAGCGTCGCCGGGTCGAGGGAGGCGAGGAACAGGTCCCGCTTGGTGGTGGCGTGGAAGCCCGTAGGCAGCGGCTCGACGTGCCCCTCAGGCTGGACGCTGTGCGTCGGCCGCCCGGGTTGGCCGTCGAGTCGGACGAGACGGGACGGGAGCCCGGCGAGCACGGCCTTGCGCTGGCGGCGCGCTCGCCGCGCCTGCCCTACGGCGCGGCGTGCCTCAGGTGGGAGGAGCGCCTTGATCCACGTCCGGGCGAAGAACCCCCGGCTGGCGCGGGTCCGAGGGCTGTTGTTGACGTACCCGATGCGGCGCGGGTCGAGCTCCAGGTCGGGCTCGACGGCGCGGAAGCCCACCAGTTCTCCCATGCGGCTCCGTCCCCATCCATAGCCGCTCACGGCCGCGGTGAAGGTGGCGATGTACAGGCTCTCCGTCTCCCCTTCTCGGCCCGGACGGTGGCGGTAGACCGCGGCCACGAGCGGGTTGTCGGGGTCGCCCTCGGCCACGTTGGGGTGTGCGGACTCGGCCCGATGCCAGACGTCGAACCGCTCGGCCAGGACGAAGGCGACGGCCTCGATGACGAAGAGATGGTCGGCCGGGTCCGCGTAGCCGCACGCATCGGCGGCGGCGAGCGCGCGAGCGCGCAGCGCCGGGAGCGCGAGCGTGGCCACGAAGGCGCGGGCCTGCGCCGGGGTGTGCTCGTAGCGACGCGAGAACCTCCGGCAGGCGCGGGTGAGCGCGTAGACGAACCGGCTCCACGTGACTTTCTGGGTGTGCCTCCTCATAGCGGCTACCGGAGCTGGCGGTCGGTGTAGTCCTCGACCTCCTCGGTCGAGAGGACCCGCCACGACGGCGAGACGAGGTTGCCCGACGACGAGAGCCGGAACGTGGCCCGGATCGTGAGCGGTCGGTCGGTGCCCTCGACGGCGAAGCGGAAGAGGAAGGCCAGCCGGGTGGGCGACACACCGAGGTCGCGGCCGATGATCTCGGCGAGGTACTTCGCGTCTTCGGTGATGGGCGCGCGGTTGCCCTCGCCCTGGACCAGAACGACGCTGTACGACCGCTCGTCACTGTCGTGGCGGCTTGCGTTGCCGTAGATCGTGGCGGTGGCCGAGAGCGTGCCGCCGCCGTAGCTGCGCCACGTGAGAGGCTTGTCCTGCCACTCTTGGATGGTGGCACCCGTGAGGTTGTAGGGCTGGTCGCGCTGCGCGGCGGCGGTGGGCGCGGCCAGGAGCGAGACGAGCGTGAGAGCGAGGAGGATGGCGATACGGGTCATGGCAGTCGTGCGGTTCGATGTGCTGGAGGAGTGCCTGGAGGGGCGGGCGCATGGGTCAGTAGTCCGAGGGGAGAAGCACCGTCGTGGCGGAGCGGTCGGCCTCGGTGAGGACCCAGAGCTTGCCGCCCTTGGTCTCGTAGGCCGAGAGGACTCGGGTCCCGCCTTCGACCGAGCGGTCGTTGGCCTGGGCGTCGTGCTCGGAGACGTCGCCCCAGTCGCCACCCGCGTGGCGACCGACGAGGGCGATCACGTCGAGCCCGTGCGTGCGGACGAGGTCGAGCGCGCCGGGCGTAGCGACGACGTGACCGAGCGGGAAGCGGGCGGCGCGCGAGCGCGTGCTCGCGGGAGCGGGTGCAGCCATTGCAGTGGAGAGGCTGGTTCGGAGGGGTCCCCCGGCGTGGGGGCGTTCGTCCCTCGACGCCCCCGCGCCGGGAGAGCCCGGCGGCCTCGTCTCAGCCCCCTACACCAGCCCACGCTCGGCCAGGCTCGTGTAGGACGGCGCCCCGTCGTCGCTCAGGTCCGTCGTCCCCGTAGACGGGACGATGATGAGGTGATCGTGGACGGGTATGCCCATGACCTTGCCCGCCTCGACGAGCTGGCGCGTGACGGCCACGTCCTCCCGGCTGGGCTCCGGGTTGCCCGAGGGGTGGTTGTGCGCGAGGAGGATGGCCGCTGCGTTCGCCAGCACGGCGGCCTTGAACACCTGCCTCGGCTCGACGATGCTCGCTGCGAGCCCGCCGACGGACGCCACGTGGAGCCCAGTCAGCGTGTTGGCCGTGTCGAGGAAGGCGACGACGAACTCCTCGCGGTCGCGGTCGGAGAAGTACTCGGCGAGGACCGCCGCGGCGTCGGCGGGTGAGCGGACCTGGTCGCGCGTCGGGAACGTGAACGTCCGCTCGCGCACGAGCCGGGTGGTGTAGAGCGGGACGCCGGAGAACAGCGCGTCGCGGTAGGCGCCGTGGACGGTGCCCTCGACGTGCGCCTCAGACTGGCGGAGCGCGTGGGCAGGCTCTCGAACGACGGAATGAGGGCGATCTGCCAGAGGCTCAGGCACCGAGCCGTACAGCACGGTTCGACGGGCGAACCACGGCGCGTCGGTCTCGACGCGGCGGAGACGACCGCGCGCGGCGAGGCGGCTCGCGTGGTACCGCTCGCGGCGGTCGAGCGCGGGCTGGGGCACGACGGGCGCGCCATCGTAGCGGTCGCCGCCTTCGGACATCCTGGCCTCGATGTCGCGAAGCACGCGGAGATTGAGGGCCGTGACGCCGCCTGGGTGCGTCAGTCCATCCGGGTTCGGGGTCGCCATGATGACTCAGCAGACGCTCGGCCTGCGGGTCGCTCCGCACGGTCTCACGTCGCCCGCGGTGGGAGCGCCCCCGTCGGCCGACGCGCACTCGCGGTCGGCGGGGGTGCCTTGTGCTCCCTGTTGCCCCCCTCCTGTTGCGGCAAAAAAAAGAAGCCCGGCGACCACGCGGTCGCCGGGCTGAGGATGGGGGCTACGCATCGCCCCAGTCCGTTTCGGAGTACGCATCGGTCGTGTAGAGGAGGCTTCCGTAGTCCGAGGCTCCGAAGGAGCCGGGCGCGACGGTGTCTCGGTACGTGGCCCGGTAGGCGTACGGGCTCTCGTCGGCGACGGCGTGGGCCTCCGCCCAGGCCTTCCGGTCGTCGGCCCAATCGAGCCAGGCCGCCGCCGCTTGGTGCGCCCGGCTGATCGCAATGTGGACCTCCTCGGCCCGGCCATCGTCGGCCGGGATGCCTCCGGTCACGTGGTACCGAAGGACGGTGCCGGTCCCGTAGGCGTCCGACTCCAGCCGGATCAGAGGGGCCACCCACAGGGCGTCCTCCGGCGGCAGCTTGCCGAGCAGGTGCTTCCGGGTGTGCGTGCCCGTCCGGTCGGCGACTTCGAGGAAGAGGTGGACCTCGTCGGCCGTCGGATCATCGGGATCGACCTGGGCGATTCTGGCAACCAGTTCCGGGTACGTGTCTCCGCCAGAAGCTCGGGCCGCGAGCCGGGCCAGCCCAGCGGCCTCGCAGTCTTGGAGGCGCGATGGGAGAATGATTGACCGGCTACCGAGCCGGAAGCTCTCACGCAGGGCGTCTTCCTTCATGAGGTGCGGATGGAACTGGGGGCAGGACGCGCGCCGGAGCCAGCAGGCGAACCGGTACCAGGTACGGGCCTGAGCGTAGTGCGGACGGGAGTACGTGCGGGGCATAACGGGACCTCTTGGGATCGTGAGGGCCGCTGTGCCCGAGGACCCGAGTGGCCCCCGCTAGCCAGCGGCTTGATCCTTGCCAGCAGGCGTAAGGCCGGACAGCGCGGCTCGCCCGCGCGGTTGAGTCAAGGTGGAGCGCCCTCGCGCGGAGGGACCGTCGGGCAAATCGGTCTTCCGATTTGGTCGTCGCAGCGCGAGCACGGGGGCGACGACCTTGACGCTGTCCGGCCGTCGCCTAGCTTGCTGAAAACCGCTGCCACCACCCCGCCCCTCCTGCCGGTGTGCGGCCAGCGGACCGGCAGGGAGACCCGCCAGGTCCGGCAGGGCCTGACCGCCCCCCCCCTTACCACGTCTGGCGGCCGCTGCCGCCCACGCAGGCATCAGAGCAAGCGGCGCATCGCTTCTCGTCGTGTGGCCAGGCTCTCCTCTTCCGATACGATCCCTGACAGGCAATGGTAGGTTCGCTCTGCGGAGAGGGACAGCCACGCGCTGGCCTTCGATGAGCTGACCGCTGAACTCTCATGCCTTCTGTGGACCGACGTGACACGAACTGGTGCCTGATTACGGGGACGACGTCCTCGGGGAAGACCACGCTCTGTGAGTCGCTGTCGGGACGGGGGGCAATGGTGACGCCCGAGGTGACGCGGCTCTTGTTCTCATCGCTGATGGAAAGGGGAGTCACCCGCGAGCGCCTGGAGGCGAACGATCATGAGGTTCGCAATCTCGTCCTCGACCACGTGCTTCTCTTACACGAGAGACTCGCAGCTGCGTCCAGCGCGACGATCTTTTTCGATCGGGGGCTGATTGATCAGTTTGCCTTTTTTGGCATTTCCGGCATTGCCGATTCCTCCAGGATTGTGCGGGAGGCGACGACCGTTAGGTATCAACACGTCTTCGTGTTAGAGCCGCTCCAGTTCGTGCCCGATGGGATCCGAACGGAGGACCCTGAGAGACGGCGTCGCCTCCACGACCTCATCCTCAAATACAGCGAGGCCCTCGGGTACGATCCAATCCTGGTCCCAGCTCTGGCTCCAGATGATCGGGTTGAGTTCGTGCTCCGGGCGATGGGTCAACTCCGCCCGACCGGATCTCATCAGCGGGTGGCTGACGCAGTCGATGCGATGCGCCGCTCGGTCGAATCTCTCGACCCAAGGAGCATCTTGAGGCTCGGATGTCCCACCTCGTCATAGGATTCGGCCCGCGTTCAACATTGGCCGGGATGTATCCGCCGCGGTGCGCATCGTGATCCAACGCCGCCAAGGACCCGTCTTTCTGTCACCGAGGCGCAGGCAATCGGACGGCTTCAACGGCGTCCCGAAACTCACGCGCGCCTACGGCCATGCCTTCGGGGTGGGTGTCGACCGCCGTCGCGACGATGAGCATGAAGTCCGGGGACCCGACCGCCTCTAGATACTGCGCAACCCCCTCTGGGATTTTTCCTCCCGCTAAGATTGGCATTGCCGATCTCACGCCCTCCACAGGACCTCGAACGGCGTCAAGGAAGGGTGCTTCAGAGGGGGCGGTCTGAGTTGCAAAGGGGCCAGGTGCCATCACAAGGTCGGCACCGCTGAGCCGATGAAGACTCGCGAGGGCGGCGTCTGAGACCCCGAATCGAGGATGTCGCGAGAGGACATCCGACCACGTGTTGTGGCAAAGGATGGGGACCCCAAACTCGTCGGCTAGCTCACCACACACCTCAAGACCCTGGAGGGCGGAACTGACAAGAAGAGCGTCCGCCCCATTGGCGACGGCTGCATTGGCGATGGCGAGCGTCTGGGAGCGCGATCCGATCGCGTTGGCGACGTAGAGCTTCCGCTCCCCGGTCTGGTCCTCGGCATTTCGCACAGCCTTAGCGACGGTTCTCGCCCGCCTTGCGGCGGCGTCGGCGCCGCGAGCGAGCGTGAGCTCGTCGTCCTTCACGGCATCGAACCCTGCTAACAGGACGAGCTCTGCCATTTCGGCCATCTCATCGTCGGTCGCGCCCACTGCGGGTCGGGCGGACCGGCAGAGCAGCGGCCGACCGAAGACGCCGGCTACGTCCCGTAGGCCGCGGACCCCAAATCGCGGCCCCCGGATCGCAGCACTGGACGGGATGCGGAAGTCCTCAATCTGCAGCGCCCTCACGAACCCGAATCGATGCACCTCTGCGCCGATGATGGTCCAAACGTGCGTGAGGCTGGCAGGACTGCCGGGAAACGGGTACGCGATTTCGACCCGCGCCCACCTCGTCTCTTGGCTGGGTGCTGACTCGTGGGGAGTCAGCGCGTAGTGCTCAATGCCGGAGGGGGGTGCGTCTGGGAGGGACTCGACAGACACGACCCGGGCGGCGAACGCGTCCGCGTCAACGGGCCGCCCGGTATGGGGGATGTTGGGGCTCACAGCGCTCTGCTCTTGGGCGAGCATGGTCGCGACCCGTTCGGGATCGTGCGAGGTCTCAACGACGTATGTAGCCCAGACGTACCGCTCGGGGTCAAGCCCTGCACGCCACCAGAACATAGCGGGGTCGGCGTCGAGTTGACCGTTTGAACTCATTGCTCTGTATTTGTACAAGTCTCGCTTTTCCGCGAGTGATGGAAACTACCCCTCCCCTTCCGCCGCCGCCTGAGGAAGGAGCACCGCCCCCGCTGCCCGCTCCAAGGCCTTCATCGCCCACGCCGACCGACGAATGGCTACGACTGGAGTACCAAGCATTTAACGACCGGTGGCAGAACGGGGTCGTTCAACGGCGTGCGGGGCTAGCGTTCTTCACAGGAGTCCAGGGGGCCATCCTCACCGTAATCGGGGACCAATTGGTGGCCTTGGATCTCAGGGGGTACGCCCTGGCGATCTTTGGGCTCATTGTGTGCCTCGTGGCTTGGAACAACGAGCGGAGGATCGGTGCCTACATGGAGGGGTACCGAAAGCGAGCGATCGAGATCGAACGCGGAAGTGGGGTATCGCTCATCACGAAGGGCAAAGAGCGGGCGGACACCGCCGGCACATTCTCCAACCGCAAGGTTTTCCAGCTTTACTACTTCGTCATGCTAGTCGGTTGGATCGCTGTCCTTGTCGCGAACCTCGGTAGCGGTCCTTCGGAGGCGATGGGAGACCGACCCGAGCAGGACGCGGTCGCGGCTCCGACGAGCGCACTTGATCCGGAGAAAGCAGTTCTGTGGGCTCACGCCGTCGAGCGCCCGAGCGCGGTCCCGTCGAGTGGGAGGTCTACTTAACTGTAGGTAGCGGATCGGCGGCATCACTACTGCTCCGCCGCGCGTTGCATTGGCCTCCGTACTTGCTCAACCCAGGCTCGGACTTCGGCTGCTCGCAGGACACCGCCTGACTTGGGGACGGCCGCCACGACCTCATGCTTGAACCGCTGGTAGAGCATGTCTGCCGCCCGCTCGTCCACGAGCGCGAGCAGCACGCTCCGCGCGAGGTCGGCTGGGCCGGACCCGCCGTATCCCCACTCGATGCCGGTCGGTGAGTGCCGAGCGACGTGGGGGACCGAGGCGCGGGCCTCTCCTTCCGGCGTGCGCCACAAGACGATGTCGTCGGGCTCCCCCGAGGACCGGCTACCGTCCAGCGACTCGTGCTCGGGGAGAACGGGGACTCGGGCCGGGGCCGTTCGGACGCGAGACTCGCCCGGCACGACGAGCCGGAGCGGGCTGCGGCTGGGCACGGATGGCGCGCCGTCGCCACCGTGGGACGCGTTCGCGAGCCCCGCCAGGGCATCACCGACGTGGCCGAAGGCGACGTTGCACCCGAGTCGGTAGCCGCGCTCGCCCCGTCCCGTCACGCGGGAGAGGTAGACCCGGAATCCGAACGGCACGAGCGGCCGGACCCAGCCGAGGTGCTTGGGCTGGACGCGGCCGAGCACGCGACCGCCATGCGAGGCGACGAGGTGATCGCCTCTGGCGTCGAGGTCGAGGGCGAGCCAGGCCGCTTTCGGATCCTGGGAGAGCGACCGGAGAAACGGCTGATGGCGCGAGGTGCCGACGAGCTTCGAGGGGACGGCGAAGGACGAGGCGCGGTGGTGGACGCTGAAGGCGCAGGCGTCGAAGGCCTTGGTGTCCAGCGTATCCGGCTGCATTCGGGAATGGTCGCTCGCGAACGCGCGCCAGGAGCGGGCCTGACGCGCGATCTGACGGGTGCGGATGTCGGACTCGGGGATGTGCGTCCCAGCGGACGTCCAGACGTCCGTAGCGGTGCGAATGCCGCCAGAGGCTCTGGGGCTTGAACGGGTGTGGGCGGGGTGTGCCATCGGGATCGGGGCCTCCCCCGGTCTGGTTTGGGTGGTGGCGCCAGCGGCGGGGCCTCTGGCGCGGGGAGTGAGGCCCGGCATCGAAACTGGGCCTCGTGTCGGATGCGGCGCGAGCGGACTCGCGGACCGCAGCGCCGGGTTAGCGAGAGCGACTAGAAGGGCATCCAGTCGTCGACCTCGACCGCCTCGGTCGACGGCTGGACCGGCTCCGGGTCAGGCTCAGGAACAGGGCCGTAGGCGTCGAGCGCGGCCTCGGCTCGCGCGTGGGCTCTCTCGTCGCAGACGGCCGACGGCAGACCCGCGCCCGCGTCGTCGAAGCCCGCGAGGTAGGCCTCCAGGCCAAATCCGTAGAGCCGCTCGAACCACCGGCTGTAGGCCCACGCGCTCGCGTGGCGGTGCCGCCAGGTGAGTTCGGCGAACCGGAGCGGCGTCATGTGGTGACGGAGGCACTTCGCCTCGGTATCCCACACGGCCCGCGAGCCCGTTTGGTAGATCCACTCGGTCAGCGGGCGCTCGGCGTAGCCGTCGGCGAGGCAGGCCTCGTAGCCCGCCTGATAGGACGCTTCATCGTGGGCGTCGCGGTCCGGTTCAGGGAGACACCGGCAGAGCAGGCGGTTGCAGCCGTGGCAGAAGTCGCCGGGGCCGGGCATGGATCTCGACATGGGTCTCGAAGAGGAGAGTCGCAGAACGAACTCCAGCCGAGTGCCGGGGCCGCTCCTCGCCCGAGGGGAGCGGCCCTCCGGCGCCGCTAGGCTGCCCGGCGCAGCGCGCCCCGCCCCTCACCGCCTCGGATCTCGACCACAGGCCGGTGCTCCGTCACCGCCCGGAGGACGCCCGTCGTCCTCCCCCCTGTCGGGACGAAGAACCGGGTGCGGAAGGCATGGACCTCGGCGAAGACCCCGTCGGCCTCCAGCTCGCGCATCGCGGCCAGGTCCGGCCCCACGAGTTCGATCCGGGGCTCGTTCGCCACACGTCGGCGGCGGAGTTGCCAGCCGTTGGCGAGATCGGCCTCAGCTCCGGCTACCAGGCGCTCAGCCAGCGCGTCGGGCGTGATCTTGACGCGGTCGCCAGAGGCCCCGAGAGCCTTGAGCGTCGCGCTCAGGTGCTCCGGCATGACGGCCCGGCCGATCATGCGCTCGCCCGCGTCCGTCTGGGCGCGGTAGATCCTCGGGTGCCCCGCGATCCGGTCCCAGATGGGCAGGATGGTCCCGGTCACGAGATGGATGGGCTCGGTCGTGAACTCAGGCGCGGCGTCGACGCCAGCGGCCCAGAGCGCCTTGGCGTCGTCCGTGGGTACGGGCCGGTGGCCTCCCTCCTCCCCTGCCCTGTTGATCTCGGTCTCGTCCATCAGCCGGTTCGAGCGCACGCCGACCCGGCGCACGCGTTGGACGATGCGTCCGGTCTCGGTCGTCCGGCTCCCGGCGCGGAAGAGCGCGTAGGGCTGTCCGCTCCGGCGGTTCTGGACGAACCCGAGCCACGAGCCCATCGCCTGAGAGTCTTTGGCCCAGCGCCAGATTTCGTCCCAGTCCACGATCTCCGTCCGCCGCGTGAGCTCCAGCGTCACGACCTGCGTCGTCGCGCCGGACCGCTCGTGCGTGTAGACGAGCCGCTCGTCGGTCTTGACCACGCGCTCGGCCCGAATCGTCTCGACGCCGAGGTCGAGCGTCCCTGCCTCCCGAGCCGCCTCGGTGGCCTCAAGGAGGTAGCCGTACCATGAATCGAAGACGGCGTCCATGGCGCCGGTTTGGAGCGAGAGCAAGCGGTTCAAGAACTTCGGCACCTCGGGGACGGCGCTCACGTTGAGCTGCCCGTCCTGGTCCAGAACCTTGATGCCCATCTGCTCCTCGACGAGCGCCGGCGTGACGCCCGAGGCGACCGCCCGACCCTCGCCCCGGTAGAGGTCGACGAACCAGTTGTGCAGGCTGGCGCGGGAGAGCGGGGTCTCCAGGTTGAACTCGCTCGACAAGAGGCCCTGGCTCGCCGTCTGCCGCTGGCCCTTCGTGAGCGCGCCGAGTTGGTCGAGCCGCCGCGCGATGGTGGAGAGGAAGCGGCGCTGGGCTTTGAGGTTGGTGGTCACGAGCACGAGCTCAGGCGGGCACGCCTGGTTGGCCCGGTGGACCCGGCCCATGCCCTGCACGCACCGCGCGCTGCTCCAGCCGGGCTCGACGCAGTAGAGGACCCGGCGCTGCTGGTTCTCGGCCGCGAGATCGGCGTGGTAGCTCCGGCCGGTGCCGCCGGCCTGGCTGAAGACGAGCACCCGGCGCTTGCCCGCCATGAACTCGTCGGCCTCGGCGTTGCACGTCCGCCTCGTCCGGCGCTCCTCGACGACCTGCTCGATGCCATCGACGGTCTTGGTGACGAACCGCCGCGATCTGCCCGTCACCTCGGCCACGGCGTCGGGTCCGAAGTGGGCGACGACCTGGTCGAGCACGCCGTGGGGCACGGACACCGCCCCCACCTCCAGCATCAGCCGGTCCCTCGCGGCCACGGCCGCAGGCGACTGGACGAAGTCTCCCGCTGCGTTCTTGACGGGCCGCGAACGGACTCGGCCCTCGTCGTCGAGGTACTCCTCGTAGAGCGTGGTCGGGAAGCTGGCCTCGACGAACTGCAAGAGTTGGTCGCGTGGCGTCACATCGAGGTCCCGGAGGTCCTCCCCGTTCGCAACGGCCTTCGCGTAGGCTCGCTCGGTGGCCGCCTCCATCGTGGACACCAACTGCACGACGCAGCTCTCGCCCGCGTCCAAGCGCGCCTCCATGTCCCGGATCAGGCTCGGCGCGCTCATGGCTACCAGCACGTGCAGGAAGAACCGCTGATGGGCGCCCCAGAACTGGCTGTAGGCTGCGGCCCGGGCGCGCCCGCACTTGTCCGCCTTCGTGACTTCGAGCGCGTCCTGGATGTTGCGGAGCACGACCTGCCACGCCTCGGCGCAGCGGTCATAGGTCTGAGCCTGGTGGGATTCGAGGTCGTGGACGAGCGTGCGGTAGTCGACGCCGTCGTAAGAAACGGACCGGGCGAGGTAGAGCCCCATCGACTTCAGGTCCTTCGCCACCAGCTCCATCGCGGCGATGCCACCGGCACTGACTTTCTCGACGAACGCCTCGACGGTCGGGAAAGGGGTGCCCCGGCCCCAGAGGCCAAGGCGGGCGGCGTAGGCAAGGTTGGCGACCTCGGTGGCGCCTGTGGCGCTGGCGTAGACGATGCGGGCATTGGGGAGCCGCTCTTGCAACTCCACACCGACGAGCGCCCGCTGGGACGCCTTCTGGATGCCTCGGCTGCCCTGACGGTCGAGGGCGGAGGCCATGTTGTGCGATTCGTCGAAGACTACGACGCCCTCGAACTCGGCCTCGGAGGATGGCCCACCATCCTCTCCCCCACCGGCGAGCCAGGCCACGACCTGCTCGAGCCGGTCGATGCCGGTCTGCCGGCGGCCGCTGCCGGCCGCGCCGTCGCGTTCGCGGGGCTTGCCTTTGAGCGTGTCGTAGCTCGCGAAGCAGACGCCCTCGGCCTGCTGAATGGGTCCCTTGCACGCGCCGAGGTCGAAGACGAAGTCCTCCGGGCCGCCGAGCGCGGTCCAGTCGCGGATGGCGTCGCGCATGAGGTTGCAGTTCTCGGACACCCAGAGGGCGCGGCGGCGCCCCTGGAGGATGTTGTCGAGGAGGATGGCGGCTGAGGTGTTGTGGGTCACGATGAAGTCGTCCGTGACGTAAAGCCGGGATTCGGCCTCGACCGCGATGCATTGGGCCTCCATATCACCCACGTACTCGACTGACTGGATGTAGCGCCGGGCCGGGTACTTCTCGCGCGGGCCGCACCGCTCAGCCTTCCGGCGGAGACGGAACGGCGCCAGCCGGTGGGTGAGTGTGATCGTCGTCGCGAAGCAGTCGCGCTTGGGCGTCTTCTTGACCCGCTTCCGGGCCACGCCGCCGAGGGACTGGACAAGGAAGACCACGTCATCGGCGAGACGCTCGGAGGTCGTGTAGTGGATAGTGACCCCACGAGGGTCCGCGTACCCGTCGGAGTCCATGAGCCCACGGAGCACGGCGAGCCGGACGGCGACGGTGTTGAAGAGGTAGTCCTCGGGGACCCACTTCTCCCACGCCCGCTTTCCGCAGAGCCCGAGCGCACGGACGCCGTTCAGAACTGGGTTCCGGTGCTTCGGGAGCCCTCGCGTCGTCCGAGTCCCCCCGGTTACATCGTAGTGGTACTCCCGCGACGGGACCTTCCGGAGCATCGCGCCCTTTGGAAGAGCCGCCCGGGTCCGTTCGACCATCTCGGCCTCGCCGAGCGTGAGTTGGATGCTGCTCTGGCGGATGCACCCGTCGCCGATCATGACGCCCAGGAGGTACGGGTCGACCGGGACCTCGCGGGCCTCGAACGCGACCGGGGCCACGAGAGGGACCGAGTGGCAGAGGTGGAGCGACTCGCGGATCTCGCGGAGCGTCCGGACATCGGGCTTGGGGTAATTGATGCCCCACCCCTTCTTCTGGTAGTACCGCTGGCGCTTCGTCTGTGTGAGCCAGAGGTGGTCGTCCGTGCACTCGGTCGCGGAGCCGTCCGAGAACGTCACGCGGTAGACGGCCATCTCGCCCTGCGGGAAGACGCCGGTCACGCGCGTCGGGCGGCCGTCGTCGGAGACGACGAGGTCGCCAACCTGGATTTCCCCCATGAACCGCCAACCTGTCGGCGTGAGGACGCGGGCGTGGAGGGGTTGAGCACGGCCTTTTCCAACGCCCGTCGCGTCGCCGATGAAAAAGCCTTGCCGTGGCCCCTTCTCGTCGGTGCTGGTCCCAGGCAGGTGCGATCTGTGCGCGTCGCCCGTTCGGCAGACGGCCTCCAGTTGGGCGTCAGAGATCGTGCCGCGCTCCACGAGATGCCGA
Source organism: Rubricoccus marinus (assembly GCF_002257665.1). Taxonomy (NCBI): domain Bacteria; kingdom Pseudomonadati; phylum Rhodothermota; class Rhodothermia; order Rhodothermales; family Rubricoccaceae; genus Rubricoccus; species Rubricoccus marinus. Next base: position 66,141 of record NZ_MQWB01000011.1, read on the forward strand.
GGAAGGGTAGGCCGGTAGAAGCACGGCGGCGCGGTGGCCGCGGCCATGGCCGCCGACTCGACGAGCCGTGTCGGGTGCGGCTGGCTACCGACGACTCGGACCTGCGGCCGGTAGGCGTCGAACACGGACGCGGTGAGCGCACCGGTCTGGACTGCTTCCGTCGTCGTCTCGACCGCCAGAGGCTGGGTGTCTGCGAAGGGCCACGATGACGTGGGCTGCGCTGACGGAGCTGACCTGGCCCGTAGGTGAGGAGGCGTCGTACCCAGGCTCGCGATTCTGGGTGCGAGGAGGGCAAAGAGGTCGAGTTGTTCGACCGACGTAGCTGCCGCCTTCGAGGCGGCATGGGAGGCGGAGGGAGCCATCGGGTGTTCCAGTTGGCGACTGGTGCGGAACCCTCCAAGGGGCTCCGGCCCGCCGCGTTGACGGGCTCGCCCATCGGCCCGGCATCGCGGGGGGTGGGGAAGCCAGCGTTCGACCACGACCTGCCTCTCCTTTCCGGTCCGTCCTCCCCACCCTCGCCCTTCTCTACTCGCCGAGATCAGGAAGGAGAGAGTTGGTTCGACCGTCGGAAGCCACACGGCGGCGGAGCCAGAGCGAGGGCTCTAGTTTCATGCAAGAAGCGGAGGGCAGGAGAAGCGGTGTGTCGACCGAGCCCAAGCCACCAAGCGTGCTCATCTTGTCGCCTAATCACATCCTCCGCCGAAGAACCCCACATGCCAAGCTTGCTCGCACAGGCGACCCAGGCGGCCGCAGACTCCCTTTCAGTGGGAGCCGACTGTGAGCCGGACACGTTCGGGTTCTGGTCTGGCCTCGCGTCGATCGTGGGGCTCTTGCTGACGATCTACGGTGTGCACAAAGCACGCAAGGGCGAGAAGGCCCAGCAAGCCGCGGCCCGCACGCTGGCTAATGCAGAGGCTCTACGTGACCAGTACACGCGGAAGCAACGTCTCCCGGAATACCGGAGCAAGCTGGATGCTCACGCGACACGCCTGAACACCCTGCTGAGCGAGTTCACAGCGAACCAAGCGGAGGCCCAGGAGGTCACCAGTCTCATCGTTCAGACGCTTTCCCTCCTGGTCGTCCACCTGCGAGGCCAGCACCTCGACGTGGTCACCGATCTGTCTCAGCAAATCAAGCAGCGATCCGGACTCATCAACCTGAAAAGTGGCCAGACCGTCAGGAGCTGTACCCGTCAGATCGTTACGTACCTCGAACTCGTCATCGAAGACGAGCAAGCCAAATCGCTATGAGTAAGACGCACTACACTACCGAACAGGCCGCGCGGGTCATAACCGATGTGTTGGATCAGACCCAAGCGGGCGATCTCATCTGGACGCGATCTCGCCCCGCGCTCACTGACCTGTCGACGGACCTCTCGGTGCAGCCCAAGGAGCACTTCGAGGCGACGGCGGAGCACGAGCGCTACGTACTTCGGGTGGGTATCGACCAGTCCGGTGACATCTCACACACCTTGTTCATTCCTGGGGACGAAGGCGAGCTGACGGCGCTCCGTTCGGATCAACCTGCTCTCCTCGAACCCTACCTGAAAGATCTGTACCGGGCCGTGACAGCTCAGCGCCGGTTGTTGGAGCGGGCAGGAACTGGGGAGGTGGGGTCGAATCGCGATCTTGCAACGGCGTCTGACCTGGCCTCGTGGGCAGCGAACCGGCGCGACGCGCAGTCGACACTGCCCCAGCTCGTTCGCCGGTTGGTGACGGCGACGGCGACGGACTTGACTCGGGTCTCCGTCCGTGCGGGGGAGGGCGTCGGCCTACCGGGATGGGACGGGATTGTCGAGGCCGCTGGGTGGTCCGCTTTCGTACCGGAGGGTCTATCCGTGTGGGAAATGGGCGTCGGGGAACCCGAAGGCAAAGCCCAAAAGGATTACCGGAAGCGTACTGACGAGCCTGGGAACATCGATCCGGCTGCGACTACGTTCGTATTTGTGTCACCGAAGCGATGGAGGGAGAAAGACGCATGGGTCGAGCGCCGAAAAGCGGATGGGGTCTGGAAGGACGTTCGCGTGATCGACGGAGACGACCTCGAAGCCTGGCTGGAGACGGCCCCTTCGGTCCACGCGTGGATCTCGGACCTTCTCGGCAAAGACGTGTGGGAGGCCGAGAGCTTGGAACGGTGGTGGGATGCGTGGTCCGAGGCCACGCGCCCTCCTCTCCCCGCGGCGGTCCTGATCTCGGGCCGAGACGAGGAGGTGCAACGCGTGCTGTCGTTCTTGTCCGAGACGGAGGGGTCTACGTCGGTCGTGGGAGATAGCCAAGATGAGGCCCTCGCGTTCCTCGCAGCAGCGCTTGCCGGGGCTCCGCGGCGCCTCGACCGTTCGCTCATCGTCCGGACGCAGGCCGCATGGCGGCGGCTGTCGACGTGGCCGACTCCGCTCGTTCTCCTTCCAACGTTTGAGCGTCCTCCGGTCGCGAGCGCCGTTCAGGCTGGGCACCACGTCATCGTCCCGCTCGGACGGGAGGCCAAAACGTCGGGGGGCATCCAGCTTCCCCGAGTGCGTCGGGCTGGCATCGAGAAGGCGCTCCAAGAGGCGGGCCTTCTACGTGACCGGGCCTCGGACCTCGCGACGCTCGGCCGGCGAAGCCTGTTCTCGCTGCGGCGAAAGCTCGCCGTCAACCCGGACGCGGATCGTCCCGAGTGGGCGGAGCCCGAACACGCGCGGACGATCGCGCTGGCGGTGCTGGCGGGGTCGTGGAACGACGCGGCCGAGGGCGACCGCGCGGCTGTCGGCGAGATCGCCGGGCGGAGCTACGACGAAGTCGCGCAGGCGCTGACGCGCTGGGTGAACACGTCGAACCCACCGGTGCGGCGGGTAGGCGAGGTCTGGCTCGTAGCTGCCAAGGCGGACGCGTGGGCGCTGACGGCGCACGCGCTGACCTCGGACGATCTCGACCGATTCCGTACGGTCGCGCTGACGGTGTTGGGGGGAGACGACCCGGCGCTCGACCTCCCGCCAGACCAGCGCGCGGGTGCCAGCATCCTGGGTAAGCAGCGCGCGCACTCGCCAATGTTCGTGAACGCCCTGGCCGACACGCTTGCGATGATGGCCGTGGCTGACGACGACGTGCCGCTCGTTGGAGGAAGGCGAGGTGCGACCGAAGCTGGGGTGGTCGTCCGCACCGTTCTAGACGCCGCGAACGAGGACGAGTCGGGGAGGCTCTGGCACGCGGCATCGTCAGCGCTCCCGCTGATGGCCGAGGCCGCGCCGGAGGTGTTCCTGAGCGCTGTGGAGTCGGGCGCCCGCGACGCCGACGGCCCCGTATTGACCCTCTTTCAGGAGGACACGGGCTTCTTGTCGTCGAGTTCGCCGCACCCATCATTGCTGTGGGCGCTCGAAACGCTCGCGTGGCATCCGGACTACCTCCCACGGGCCGCGCGCGCGCTGGCGATCCTGACACGACTGGCTCCACCGGTCAAGATCCTTAATCGGCCGTTCAACAGTCTTCAATCCATTCTGGTGCTCTGGTCGAACGGGACGGCGGCATCGTTGGACGCCCGGGTCCAGATCCTGGACCTCCTCCGCAAATACGAACCGGACGTGGCGTGGTCTCTCTCGCTCGCGCTTATTCCGTCGGGATCGGACAGTACATCTCCGCCGTCCTCGCCGGCGTACCGAGATTGGAAGCCTGACGACTTGAGACGTGGGGTCCGGGCTGACGAATTCGACCGAGCGCTCGACGGAGTGGTTCGTCGAGCCAGCGAGTACGCGGCGACCGATGGGGAGCGGTGGGCGGCGCTGGTCAAGAAGACGGCGTCCTCTGCTTACCCCGTTCGGGACCTGGTTCTCTCTGGATTGGAAGCGCTCGACCCAGATGCTCTGACAGACGATGGGCGGCGGGCGCTATACCGAACGCTCCGAGAGATCGCGAACCGACATAAGCGCTACCCGGATGCTCAATGGTCGATGTCCCCAGAAGGGATCCAGCGTCTCAACGCACTCGCGCCAAAATTCGAGCCCACCTCAGCGGTACACCGAAACAGCTGGCTCTTCGATCGTGAGGCCGCCGACGCATTCGTGACGGACGACGAGGACGACTACGACGAGCAGAACAGGCTCTGGGCTATCGCGCAGGACACTGCACTCCTGGAGGTCCTGGGAGAGATCGGCGTCGGTGACCTGTCTGCTTGGGTCGACACGCTTTCTGATCGTGAGTACTCCGCACGGCTGGTTGGTGAGGCGCTCGCCCGGGTACTACCTCGGGACACCGCCGCGCTGGACCTCCTCACATCCGAAGACGAAACAGACAGGCGGATCGGGACGAGCTATGTCTGGCCTGCGGCGCAGCTGAACGGTCCGGAATGGGCCGAGTCCGTTCTCGCGGAGCGAGCGGAGCAGTGGCCGGCTGAAACAACATCACTTTTCTTGAGGGCTCTTCCCAGATCACCGTCGGTCTGGACACTGGCCGAGGCTTGGGGACCCGAGATTGACAAGGCGTATTGGGAGCAGGTTCACCCCTTTGCGCTGCCTTCGGAGGGCGAGGTTGCCCTCGAAGCGGCACGCAAGCTGACCGCAGCGGGCCGCGCTCGCGCGGCGCTGCACCACTTCCAACGGATCCTTTACCGAGACGCGGATGCGGTACCGCTGGATCTATTGGCGGACACGTTGGAGGCAGCCCTCCAGACGAGTGAGGGTGCAGTTGATGCAACCACGGCTCATGACATTGGCAAGCACCTCGACCGGCTAGACGAAGCCGACTTCGACTCCGACCGTCTGGCTGCGCTCGAATGGGCCTACCTCCCTCTGTTTAGGTTCGACCGACGCCAGTCGGGCGTGCTCCACCGCGAGCTCGCGGAGAACCCCGAGTTCTTCGTCCAAATCCTCTCGTTCGCATTCCGGGGACGCGGCGAGGAGCCGACGGAACTGACGGAGGCAGAGCAGAACCGAGCAAGCAACGCGCACACACTCCTCGAGTCGTGGCGGACTGTTCCGGGTCAGGGCGACGACGGCACCATCGACGCCCAGGTGCTCGACGCGTGGGTCGATGAGGCGCGGCGTCTGCTGAGCGAGGCCAACCGCTCGGAGGTCGGAGACCAGTACATCGGCCGTGTCCTTCGCTACGGTCCAGAGCCCGAGGCTGTCTTTTCTGGAACGCCGGAAGGGGACACTGACGCCCCCCGCCAGCGCGTGTGGCCTGCCGAGGCGATCCGCGACGTGATCGAAAGGGTCGCGAGCGAGGACCTCGAAACGGGATTCGCATTGGAGGTTTACAACAGTCGCGGTACCACTTCGCGCGGGATGACCGACGGCGGCGACCAGGAGCGCGCTTTGGTTCGGACGTATCGCCAGTACGCTGCGCACGTGGGCGCGATGTACCCGCGGACTGCAGCCATGTTGAAGCGAATCGCGGATTCCTATCTCCGTGACGCCGAGCGGTACGACCGGGATGCGGCTCTTACGGAGGACACATGGCGATGAGCGCGGGTGGCCGAAGGGTAGCGCTACCCTTCGGCCACCCAATCGACGCGCGCTGGCGGCAACTACAACGATCAACGGGCTCGCGAGGACCACGCCGAGGGCGTAGCTCTGCACGGCGCCCCGTGGCGCGGGCACAAATTCGGACATCTGGGCCATACCAGACGTCTTGACACCCACCCACTCCGGTCCCGTCACCGACGAAGAAGCCCTGCCTCGCGCCAGAGGCCCCGCCTTCTCCGGGCAGGTGCTCGGCGTGGGCAGCGCCCGCGCGGCACACGGTCTCGAGTTGGGCGTCGGAGAGGATGCCACGGGCCACGAGGTGCCCAGGAAGCAGCGGGCTGTAGTCGCATTCGGGCGCCGTGGCCGCCGCCATCGCCGCCGACTCGACGAGGCGCGTCGGGTGGGGCTGGGCGCCGAGCACGCGGACACTCGGGCGGTAGGCGTCGAAGACGCTGGCGGTGAGCGCGCCCGAGGCCGCGGTCTCCGCTGCGACGTCGACCGCCAGAGGCCGGGCATCCTCGAAGGGCCAGGTCGCTCGGGCGTTCAGCTGGGGGCTCGGGTTCGCCAGAGGCCTCTGGCGAGGAGGGTCCGGAGCGAGAACGGCGGCGCGGGGCGCGAGGAGGGCGAAGAGGTCAAGTTGCTCGGCCGGTGATGTCGTCGCGCTCGTTGCGACATGGGAAGCGAAGGGGGCCACGGGATTTCTGGCTGGCACGGAGTGCGGAGCCACGACCCGGGACACTCCCAGGTGGGCTCCGGCCCGCCGCGTTGACGGGCTCGCCCACCGGCCCGGCATCGCGGGGGTCGCGTCCGACCCCGTTCACGATCTACGCACTCGCCGACATTGACCGCCAGCGGTGGCCCGTCTTCGCGCTCCATGACATCCCGGGGGTCTGCCTCGGCCGGCTGCCCGAGTTCCTCGACGGCCTCGACCGGCGCGGTGCCGAGACCATCCGTACGTTCCCGCCCGACGTTACGCCGATCGTTCGGGGGGGACGGTCGGTGATGTCGGGCCGTTCGTCAGTCCAGAGGTTTGAGGCCCGCGACGATCTGCGTGCGGCGCGACTCCAGGATGGGCGGCAGCACGACCGTCTCTCCCAACGTCGCCGCGTCCTCGTCGACGGCGAAGCCGGGGCCGTCCGTCGCCAGCTCGAACAGCACGCCGCCGGGCTCGCGGAAGTACAGGCTCCGGAAGTAGTACCGGTCGACGGGGCCGCTCGACGGGACGCCAAACCGCTGGAGCCGCTCGGACCAGTCGTCGTAGGCGTCATCGGGCACGCGGAAGGCGACGTGGTGAACGGCGCCGGCACCCTGCCGCGCCACCGGGAGGCGAGGTTGGACCGCTACGTGGAGCTCGGCATGGGGGCCACCGCCCTCGCCCATCTCGTAGACGTGGACCGTGTCGGCCGGACGGTCCGGCAGCGGATACGTCCGGACGAGGCGCATTCCGAGGACCGTCCGCAGCGCGAGGTCTGTGTTCTCGAGGTCGGGCACGCTCATCGTGATCGGCCCAAGGCCGCGGATCTGGTGCTCGGCCGGGACCGGGCTCCGGTCCCACGGGGTCGGCGGGTCGCCCGCGCCACCGTCGGCGAGGAGGGCGAGGCGCTGGCCCTCGGGGTCCTCGAATCGGAGCGTCAGGCGGCCGTCGATCACGCGCACCGGCTCGGCCTCGACGCCGGCCGCCGCCAGTCGGTCGGTCCAGTAGTCTAGACTTGCGGCCGGGACGCGTAGGCCGGTCCGGACGACGGACCGCGTGCCGCGCTGCTCGGGCGGGACGGGCCAGTCGAAGAACGTCAGGTCGTGGCCCGGCGTCCCGACGGCGTCGGAGTAGAAGAGGTGGTAGGCTGAGACGTCGTCCTGGTTCACACTCCGCTTGACGAGGCGCATGCCTATCGTCTCGGTGTAGAACCGGTAGTTGTCGCGGATGGCGGCCGAGACGGCTGTGAGGTGGTGGATCCCGTGGGGAGACATAGCGTGGGGGGCTAGATGGAGACGACGACCTTGTAGATGTGATCGGCCTCGGAGAAGGGGAAGACGCGGTCGATGACGGGCTTGATAGGCCTCCGACAAGTAATGGCACAGGATTGTCCGGTAGGCAGCTTGGTTGTGCGAGGCTGCCTCAGCCCATCCTACGCCGAGGAGCACAGCGTCCCGGAGCGGCCGAGTCTCCCCACACACAACGGCGACCCATCCGTAGAGACGCAGAGTGGCCAGCTCCGCCGCTTTCTGGAGCAGGATGGGTATGCCCCTGTGCGGCCTGAGCCGGTTGCCGTGCGAAGTCGTCGACTACGAGTTCAGGCGGAGCGGCCGCCACGACCGGCCCGCGGTCCCGATCGTCTGGGAGGCTGCTGACGGACCGGGGACGAGCACAAAGAGCCGCCTGCCTCTACACGGTGTTGTATGGGTCTCACTTCCCGCGCATAACCCCTTCACCAAGCCGTCTCGGAACCCGAGGCGTGTCGATCCAGAGGTCAACCTCCTCCGTAGGTCGAACAGAACGGGGACGGGGCATGCCTGTCCGGCCCCACCCCGCCGGGGGCGGAGGCAGGCAGGGCCGTAGGTGGAAGAGCCGGATACACGGGGCCACGCCGGCCCCTCTGCATTATGGTTTGAGGACCACCTTGATGCAGTCGTCCTTCTTGTCACGGAACGTCTCGTACATCTCGGGCGCGTCGTCGAGCGGCGCTGTGTGCGTGATGATGAACGACGGGTCGATGTCCCCGTCCTGGATCTTCTTCATCAGCGGCTCGAGATAGCGCTGGACATGCGTTTGGCCCATCTTGAACGTGATCCCCTTGTTCATCGCCGCGCCGAAGGGCAGCGTGAGCGTCTTGGCGTAGACGCCGGGGACGGAGATCGTGCCGCCCTTGCGGCACGCCATGATGGCCTGCTGGAGCGCGTAGCCGCGGTCGCTCTGGAGGTGGACCGCCTGCGCGGCCTGGTCCACGAGCGCCTTGGCGTCGTTGGCCGCGTGGGCCTCCGCGCCGACCGCGTCGATGCAGCGGTCCGGGCCACGCCCGTCGGTCATATCGATCAGGTGCTTGTGAACGGGGCCGTCGATCTCCTCGAAGTTGACGACCTCCGCCTTCGAGTTCTCCTTCGCCATGCGCAGCCGCTCCGGCTCTCGGTCGATCGCGATCACACGGCCGGCACCCATCATCCAGGCACTCTGGATCGCGAACTGGCCGACGGGCCCGCAGCCCCAGACGGGCCGCGGGGACACCCGAGGCGCCGAGGGCCGCGCGGAGATCCCCGAACGCCCTCGTCTGCTCCACCCTCGACAGGGCAAGCACGAGCTCGGGGCTGCTCACACGGACGGGCGCGCGGCGGAGCCGTTCGAGTCGGCTCACGCGGTCGCCCTCCGGGATGTCGAGCAGGCCTTCGAGCTCCGCACGCTGCTCGTCCGTCGGGAGCCGTGCGAGGGCGTCGTAGAGCCGGTCGGCGGCACGGCTCCGCACGCGGGCGACGAGACGTGCCAGGGTGGTCACGCCGGGCAAGAGCACCTTTCGCTCGACGAGCCGGGCCGTCGCGAGGCCGAAGAGCACCGACGGGCGCTCGGACGCCAGCCACGCCCGGGCGTAGAGCCAGCGGGTGAGCCGGAACGACTCCGACGGGTCGGTGAGCGGCCGGTACCCGAAGCGGTCCTGGATCTCGGCCGCGTGCTCCCGCCGGGTCTCGTCGCGGCCGAGGTAGCGAGCGAAGGCGGCCTCCGGGTTTGAGACCCCGAGGCTTGCCCCGACCGTGCGGACGACGACGGGCGGGACCTCGGTGAGGTCCGAGAGGAAGGTGCCGAGGAACCGGACGGTCCCGAGTTGGACCGCGAGCCCGAGTCGGCTATGTAGAGTCCGGCGCTCGTCGACGACCGAGCGGTCCGCGTCGGAGAGGTAGAAGTATCGGGCGAGTTGGTCGGCCATCGGCGGCCCGTTGAAGTGGCCGTAGCGAGCGGCTTGGTCGTCGGTGAGGAACTCGACGGGCATGGCATGGCCCCAACGGGGCGGGGGTATCAGGAAAGGGGTACCCCAGCCGTGCCGCTCTACGCGCCGTGCGGGCCGGTTCGGCCAGCGTCGCCGGGGGCAGCAAGAAACGTTCGGTTGTTGACACCCCCGCGCGCGGCCCATATATAATGTGGCCGCCACTGCCGAACCCTCGATGCCCCCGGACCCGACCCCGCCGAAGAAGCGGGCCGCTCTCTACCTCCGCGTCTCGAAGCGCGACGGGGACCAGACCGAGGAGAACCAGCGTCTCCAACTCCACCGCTTCCTGGAGCAGGAGGGATACGACCTCGCCCGCCGCGACGGGACGCTCCGGGAGTTTGTCGACCGCGAGTCCGGACGGAAAGGGCGCCGCGAGCGCTCGGCGTTCGCCGACGTGTTCGAGGCCGCCGAGCGGCGGGAGTTCGATACGCTCGTGTTCTGGAGCCTCGACCGGTTCAGCCGCGAGGGCATCCGCAAGACGGTCGCCTACCTCCAGCAGCTCGAAGCGCTCGGCGTCCGGTTTCGGTCTTACACCGAGCCGTACCTCTCGACTGAGAACGAGTTGGTGTCCCACGTGCTCCTCGGGGTGCTGAGTTACTTCGCCGAGTACGAGGCCCAGAAGATCAGCCGACGCACCATCGCCGGATTAGAGCGGGCGCGGGCCGAGGGAAAGGTGCTCGGGCGGCCGTCGACGTTCGACGAGCACCGGGGCACACTCGAAGAGATGCTCGACGGGGGCGTGGCGAAGGCGGAGATGGCGCGGCGGACGGGGCTCGCCTACAACACGGTCAAGGGTCACCTCCGGCGGATCGAGACCGAGCGGGCGGAGACCGATGGCTCAGCCTAACCGAGGCTCACGCCGCCTCTACCGTACAGTACCGTCCCAATGAATGTCAGACCCCGCCCCCAACAGCACGCGGGCAGGATTCGACGGCGCGAAGCGGCGCGAGATCTCCTGAGTCCACACCACGCGATGCTGTGGTGGAGCACAGGAGTCGGCTGACCGCCTCGAACCACACCGAGGCCAACCGGCGCGGTTCCGTCCGCTGGCACGGGAGTACGAGCGCTTGACTGAGACGCTGGCGGGGCTGCATTTCCCATCGTCCTGCCGTCGTCTCGTCAAGTGTCGCGAGCACGTCCTCTTCCCCCTCGGTCGCCCCCCGGTAGTTGTATCCCTCGTCGGTCCGCGCTCACCGCGCCGGGAGGTGCGCTGTTCACGGGTAACCCGGTCCACGACATTGACGACAAGATCGGAGGTCCCCTTCGGGTAAGCTCCGCCTCCCCGACGAGCCGGACTAGAAGGCCCGTTGTACTCGGTGCTGGCCGTGGAGTGGGACCCACGTAGCCACCTCCGGCCTGGACGAGCCCCGCCTCTAGTTCGGCGCTCAGTATGCCTTCAAGGCCTGCAGGAACGCGACCACGGCGTACCCGGCCTGCGAACATAGCGCGTCCTCGTTGTGGTCAACACAGAACCCTTCGGCCTCGCCCTGCTGGCGGGCCGCCTCCACGGCTTTAGGACTGCCGCTCCCTGCCAACCACGATGGGTTATCAAAGGCGAACACTCGCACATTCGAACGCTTAGCAAAGGGCGCGGCGAGACCAGGCCGGTGGATGGGTCTAATTCGAGCTACGAATAATCTGGATGCTCGATGGTCGGAACCCCGCCGTAGAGAGGCTCGCCACATATGCACCTGCAGCCACAAGCATGCCTCGAGCGTCGCGGCCATCCCATGTGACGACGCCAGAGCCCCTGCCGACTGAGGTAGAAGTGTGAATTTGCCTTCCGAGGAGGTCCGTGATTGTAAAGTCGGCAGAGAGGCCCGCTGGTATGCTGACGACAAAAGAGACAGACCCCGCGCTGGGGTTGGGCGAAGCGTTGACGATGCGCAAGCCTGTGCCTGCTTCTGGCGCCTCGCCAGAGGCGACCGTCTCGCCTTCCAGCAGCCCGTAGCCCTGCCGGATGCGGACGCGCTGGTTCGTCCTTAGCTGAGTCACGGCCTCCTCTCCCCCGCCCGGCCAGCGCACGACGAGTCGGTCTACGATCTCCGCCTCGCCCAACCCGACATGAACCGGAGCCAGACTCTGGCCGAGGAACTGCGCGCCATGGTGGGACCGCACCCAGCGCTGGCCTCCCGCTTCGACCTCCACCACCGCGCCCAGAGCGTCGACGTTGGGCACGTCGCCTTCCAGCGCAATGGAGAGCCACGCGCCGCCAGAGGCGCGGTTGGCGTAGAAGTGCGGCGCCCGCGAGACGTTGGCGATTAGCACGTCTAGGCGACCGTCCCCATCGGCGTCGAAGATGACGAGGCCCCTGGCGGGGTGGAGGTCATCCACGCTCAGATCCGGGGCGATGTCGGCAAGCGGGAAGGTGCCGGTGTTCTCGAAGAGCGCGTTCGGCGTGTCGGAGGCGAAGTATCCGTTGGCGACGAAGAGGTCTTGGTCGCCGTCGTTCTCCAAGTCGAAGAACTCGGCGCCCCAGCCCCATCCGGTTTCGGCGACGCCAGCGGCCTCGGCCTGCCCGGCGTAGCCGCCCGCCTCTTGCGCGACGAAGAGCGCGTTGGTTTGTACGGGCGAGTCCGCGCGGTTGGTGAGGAAGATGTCCTCGCGACCGTCGCCGTCCAGATCGCCCAGCGCGAGGCCCATGCCTTCGCCAGTGTTCTCCAGGCCGAATGCGGCTGTCGCCTCGTCGAAGGTGCCTGTTCCGTCGTTGAGGAAAAGCCGGTTGGCGCCGAAGTCGTTGGCGTCGTAGAGGTCCACGTCGCCGTCGTGGTCTACGTCTACGGGTAGCGTGGTGTACGTCTTGCCCACATCGCCCAGGCCTCTGGCGGCGCCCGCCTCGGTGAACGTGCCGTCGCCGTTGTTGACGAAGTACGGGTTGGCGAGATCGCGCGGCGCCCCATCACCGGGATAGTCTTCCCACACGCCGACATGGAGGTCGAGGTCGCCGTCGCCATCGGTGTCAAACCAGAGCGCGCTCGTGGAGAGTTGGGTGGCGCCGCCCGCGACGCCAGCCGTAGCCGTGACGTCGGTGAACGTGCCGTTGCCGTTGTTGCGGTAGAGTTGGTTGGGACCGGCGTGCGTGAGGTAGAGGTCGGGCCAGCCGTCGCCGTCGTAGTCGCCCCAGGCGGCGCCCAGCTTGGCACCGTTGCCTGCCGTGTTGGGTAGCCCGACGCCCGCGCTCCCCGCGACGCCAGAGGCCCGCGTCTGGTCGACAAACGTGCCATCGCCGCGGTTGGCGAAGAGGCGGCTCCACGTCGTCGTGTTGGCGGCGTCATACGCCTCGCGCACGACGATGTACACGTCGAGGTCGCCGTCACGGTCGTAGTCCGCCACGGCGACGCCGTTCGCGCCCGTAACGGAGCCCAGCCCGGAAAGAAACGTCCGGTACTCGAAGCCCTGCCCCGTCGCGCCTCTGGCGAGAAGGACGAGCGCCACGAACAGGAGCGTCCGGCGCATCATCGGACCACGTGGACCAGCGCCGACTCGGCGCCTCTGGCGGTCACGATGCGGACGACGTAGGCGCCCGCCGCCAGCGGCTCGGTCGAGAAGCTCGCGCGGCCTCTGACGTCGAGCCACGCCTCCAACACACGGCGCCCCTGCACGTCGAACACCTCCACGCGGGCGCCAGAGGCATCCGCCTCGATGGTCAACTCACGCCCGGCGAGGATCGGACTCGGGAAGGCGCGAAGCCGCGAGACTGCCTCTGGCGTCGGCTCGCCAGAGGTAGCGGTGCCCGTGAACAGCGACGCGGCGAGGTCGAACGACTGCGGCCCGAGGACGGCGCCGAGGCGGCGGCCGGGGATGTCGTCGGCGGGCGGGTGGATGCCGCCCCAGATGCGCGAGAGGCTGCACTGGTCGGCGGCGTCGCGGTAGGTGGCCCACTGGAGGCGGACGGTCTGGCTGGGGCCGTCCTCGAAGACGAGGAAGCTGTCTTCTGGCGCGATGAACTCGCCCATTCCGCCGGGAAAAAACGGGTCGCCGGTGAGCCGCGTTAGCACTTCGGCGGCGGCGCGCGAGTAGGTAGAGTGCCCCGAGATGTAGCCCGCGAAGGGCGGCGTCACGAACGTCGGCCGCTGGTACGGCCACCAGTCTTCGAGGCGGATCCAGCCCACGCCCGCCACGTCGGTCTCGGGGTCTTCTACGGCCTCCGGTCCCCGCCACGCCCACACCTTCACCTTGCCGACGTGCTGGGCGCTGTCGCCCGCCAGAGGATCCTCTGGCGGGATGATCTCGGCGACGCCGGGCGCCAGAGGCATCCCGGCGGGGTGGTAGCTCGGCGCGTCGGGATCACTGCTCTGGCCGCGGTCGGCCATCGCGCGGAGCGCGGAGATGGAGCGGATGGAATCGTAGCGGCCCTTGATTCCCCAGGCCGCGATGGCGACATCGTGCATGGCGCCGCCGAGCGCGAAGTAGGCCTTCACGTCCCACTCCAGTTCGCCCAACACCGGCCCGTTTCCCCCGAAGCGCTTGACGAGGCGCGGGTCGTCGTTGACCGTGTTGAGGATCGTGAACCAGTGGCCGGGCGGCGTCTCGGAGTCGGGGCCGTCGGCCCAGAACTCGGCGAGGACGCGGGTGAGGTCGCCGCGCAGGACGGGGTTGGGCGCGTACGGCTGGCCCGTGCGCGGGTTGAGGCTCCGGCCGGGTCCCAGCGGACCTCGCCCCTCGGGATCGTAGAATGCGGCGTACTCGGGGAACCCGTCGGGCAGGTCCGCATCCGTCAGCCCGCCCGTCGCGCCGGGCGAGGCGTCCCACGTCACGCCAGAGGCAGGATCGAGGTGGCCGCTCCACCGCGCGACGAGCGCGAAGCCGTCGAGGTAAGCCTGCGTGGTGCCCTGCCAGTTCAGGGTGTCCAGCGGCGGCGGCGGGCCAGGGTCGTTGTAGACCGGGAAGTCGGCGCCGTTGCGGACGAAGACGGTCCGGTCGTCTGCGCGCAACGCGAACGGCCGCACGCGCCCCCACTCCGGCCCGACGAACGCGGGCGTCCCGCCCGGCACCTCGTTGCCACTCTGGTCGATGAACGTCTCGAAGCGGAGCGGCTGCCACCGGTTGGGGTCGAGTAGGGTCGGGTTGCCCGGCTGAGCCACGTCCATCGGCGGGTTGACGGGCGCGTAGTCCACGTAGCCATACCCCAGCGCCTCGTTCGCACCGTCGCCCATGCCAAAGGCGATGACGCACGCTGCGATGGCGTTGCCGAGCCCGGCCGCGCCGCTGGCGGCATCGGTGGTCACCACGCCGGGATCGTAGCCTCTGGCGACGAGCAACGAGTCGAGCAACGGGAGCGTGTCGAGCGCGCCGGGCGAGTTGAGAAAGCGGTGCGTGAGCACGCGGTAGGCGGCGTAACTGATGGCCTCTTCGCGGGCGGCCTCCACGTCGCCAACGACGGGCGGCTCGCCAATCCTGCAGGCCGTTCCGCCGCGCGGCTGGTTCAGGAAGTACGGCTGCGCCGTGGCGTCGTAGGCCGCCCACGCGTCGTACATCACGGCGGAGACGTGGAAGAGGTTGCGGGCGTGGACCGTCGGGCGTGCGAGGTCGCCGCGGATGCCCTCCAAGAGCGCCTCGTTCCACTCGCGCGCGACCGAGTGCGGAGCACCCGAATGCTGGCCTCTGGCGGGCGGCGCCAGAGGCAGCAGCAGCGCGAGCGCGAAGAGGAGGCGGGCCATCGCGTGAGGTCAGGGACGTGTGAGACGGACCATCATCACGTCGCGAGCCGGGACGGTCACCGCCAGAGGCTGGGCGGTCGTGCCCGCGTCGGCGTGGCGGAAGAGGTCACGGATGGCGTAGGTGTTCTGGTCGAAGTGCGGGCGGTTCTGCGAAAACGCGTCCTCCACGTCCTCCTCGACCCAGTCGAACGTCACCGCCTCCGGCTCGTCGTTGCGGTTGAGGATCGCCATGGCCCACTCGCCGTCCGCCAAAGGCTTGAACCAGATCTCGACGCCGCCCGCGCGCTTGTGCGGGAAGCCCTCGACGCCGAGAGGGTCCTGATCCACGGCGATGACCTCCTCGTTGGTGAGGATGTCGCGTGTGGCGTCGGTCATCGTGCGGACGTCGTTGCCCGCGATGAGCGGCGCGTGGAGCATGGCCCACATCGCGAAGTGCGCCCGGTCCTCGTTCGTGGTCGGCATGTTGCCGACCTCCATCATGTCGGGGTCGTTCCAGTGGCCGGGCGCGGCGTGGACGCGGAGGCCACGCTCGACCTGCATGTCGACGATCCGCATGACGCCGTGCGAGTTCCAGTTGCCGTGGCTGACCACGCAGTCCCAGCAGTTGATGATGTCGCCGCTGGTCCGCCACATGTGGCCGATGTCCTTGCCCCAGGTCCACGGCTGGTTGTCGCCCCACTCGCAGATGGAGAAGAAGATGTCGCGGCCGCTGGCGGCGAGCGCGTTGCGCATGGTGCGGTAGGCCTCGGGCGCGTTGCGGCTTTCCGTGTTGCACCAGTCGTACTTGAGGTAGTCGATGCCCCAGCGGGCGTACTGGAGGGCGTCCTGGTATTCGTATCCCTGGCTCCCAGGGCGCCCCGCGCAGGTCTTGATCCCGGCGTCGGAGTAGATCCCAATCTTGAGGCCCTGGCTGTGAACATAATCGGCGAGCGCTTTCATGCCCGAGGGGAAGCGCTGGGGGTCGGGCTGGATAAAGCCGTTCTCGTCGCGCTCGCCGTGCCAGCAGTCGTCGATATTGACGTAGGTGTAGCCCGCGTCGCGCATGCCGGACGAGACCATCGCGTCGGCGGTCTCACGAATGAGGTCTTCGTCGATGTCGCAGGCGAAGGTGTTCCACGAGTTCCAGCCCATCGGGGGCGTGAGGGCCAGGCCAACGGCCTTGGGGGCGTTGTCCTGGGCGCTGGCGCCAGAGGCCACGAGGGTGAGCGCGAGGGCGCAGAGGAGTCGGTTCATGAGGATGGAGAGACGAGAAGCGGGTGGAGTTGGGGGCGAACGTCCGCATCGAGCGAGACCTATCGCGCGACGCCGAGGGGGCTGAAGACGACGTAGAGCACAACGGTGACGGCGCACACGGCGAGGCCCGCCCACAGCGCGCCACGCGATTGGACCAGCGCGATGCCCGCGTTGGACTCGAACCGCACCGGCTCCGCCAGAGGCTTCGCGACCGTCATGACGCCCATCACGGCGACGCATAGAGCGAAGCAGATCGCCATGCGGTTGAGGAACTGCACCTCGGGGACGGCCACCTTGAGCAGTCCGTACGCCACGATGTTGGTCAGCAACCCGGCCACGCCAGAGGCGCGCGGCGCCTTTTTGACGAGCAGGCCGACGACGAAGACGGCCAGGATGCCCGGCGAGATGAAGCCCTGGCCCTCCTGGATAATCGTAAAGATGGAGTTGCTGACGGCCGGATTCCCGAGTTGAGGCGCCAGAAGTACGGCCACGGCCGCGAAGGCGAACACGCAGATCCGCCCGATGCGGACGATCTGT
Organism: Rubricoccus marinus; assembly: GCF_002257665.1. Classification (NCBI taxonomy): domain Bacteria; kingdom Pseudomonadati; phylum Rhodothermota; class Rhodothermia; order Rhodothermales; family Rubricoccaceae; genus Rubricoccus; species Rubricoccus marinus. The sequence continues at coordinate 82,976 of NZ_MQWB01000011.1, forward strand.
TTCTGCGTCGCCTGCGGCTGGATGTACGTCTGGTAGATGTCGATGGTGAAGATGGTCGAGGCCGCGTTGAGCATCGCCGCGAGCGACGAGACGACGGCGCCGAGCAGCGCCGCGAGGATGAACCCGACGATGCCGACGCCCTGCGGCAGCACGCCGCCCAGCAGCCGCGCCAGCGCCGTGTCGTACTTGTAGGCGATGAGCGTCGAGGACGACGTGGCGGCGCCGATGCCTCTGGCGGTCGCCTCCTGCGCCGCGTTGAAGGCCGCGATCTCCTGCGCCATGCCCGCGTTGACGTGCGCGAAGGCGAGGTCGCCAGAGGCGAACGTGGCGTAGGGCCCGGGCTCTGTCGCGTCGAAGGTCGCGCGCGTGAGGGGGATCACGTTGGGTCTCCGCCTGGCCTCCGACGGGATGGCGTCCTCGGTCGGGTAGATCGCGAGGAGGTATTGGTCGCCCTCGTGCGCGGCGACGGCCTCTGGCGTGGGGCTTTCGTCCACGTCCACGAAGCCGGTCTCCGGGTTGGCCTTGACGTATTGCACGAGGACGCTCGCGTTGTCCGGCCCGGCGTCGGCGGCCATCCCGTCGGCGTAGAGGTTGAAGGCGATCATCCCCGGGATGACGATGCCGAGCGGGAGCAGAAGCTTCATCGCGGCGGCGAAGACGATGCCGCGCTGGCCTTCGGCGAGCGACTCCGAGCCCAGCGTCCGTTGGGTGATGTACTGGTTGAGGCCCCAGTAGTAGAAGTTGGGGATCCAGAGCCCGAGCAGCAGCGCCGTCCACGGCAGCACGCTGTCGGTCGCGGGCAAGAACATGTTGAGCCGGTTGCCATTGAGGTCCAAAAACCGCTCCATCGCACCTGCGCCGCTCGCCAGAGGCCGGCTCTCGATGGCGCCCGTGGCCACGTCGGTGACGGTCGTCGCGGCGCCGGCGTTGCCTAGGGCCTGGAAAGCGAAGTACGTGATGAGCAGGCCGCCGAGGAGGAGCGCGCTGCCCTGGATGAGGTCGGCCCAGACGGCCGCCTTGAGGCCGCCAGCGGCCACGTACAGCATCGCGATGAGGCCGATCACGAGGGCCGGGGTGAAGAGCCCTATCGCGTAGCCCGCGTCACCCGCGAGCGTCCGGATGGTGAGCGCTCCGGAGTAGGTGACCGCGCCCAACAGCAGCAGGTAGATGCCGAGCGTGGCGACGGCCATGACGGTGCGCGCGGCGCCGTTGAAGCGGACTTCGAGGAACTGCGGCATCGTGTAGATGCCCGCACGCAGGAAGTACGGCAGGAACGCGAAGGCGACGACGACAAGCGTGATCGCGGCCATCCACTCGTACGACGCAATCGCGAGGCCGACGTGGCTTGCGGCGTTGCCGCTCATCCCGACGAACTGCTCGGTCGAGATGTTGGCAGCGATGAGGGAGAACCCGATGAGCCACCACTTCAGGTCGCGCCCGGCGAGGAAGTAGTCCTCGCCCGAGCCGTCGGCGTTGCGGCTGCGCAGCAGACCGACGGTGACGACGACGGCCACGAAGGCGACGAAGACGAGGGTGTCGACCAGTCCGAAGGTCATGAGGGGTCGGGCGTGAGGGTGTGGAGGGGCTCGACGGACGCGCCAGGGGCGGCGCGTGCGACGAGGGTGGCGGGCTCGTGCCCGGTCCTCTGGCGGTAGGCGTCAGAGACAGCGTCGGCGAAGGTGCAGGCGGAGGCGGCGTCCACGAGGGCGACGGCGCAGCCGCCGAATCCGGCGCCGGTCATGCGGGCGCCGTAGCAGGCACCGTGCGCCACCGCGGCCTCGACGAAGGCGTCGAGCGCCGGGCTGGAGACCTCGTAGTCGTCTCGGAGGCTGGCGTGGCTCTCCTGCATGAGCGCGCCGAGGCGGTCGGCGTCGCCGCCGCGCATGGCGCCCGCGGCGGCGAGCACGCGGGCGCTCTCGGAGATCACGTGGTGGGCGCGGCGGAACGTCGTCGCGTCCATCTGGCCCCTAGCGGCGTCGAGGTCGGCGAGGGTGGCGTCGCGGAGGGCGGGAACGCCGAGGACGCCAGAGGCGCGGGCGCACGTGTCCCTGCGCTCGTTGTAGGCGCTGTCCACGAGGGCGCGGCGCGTGCCGGTGTCGAGCACGACGACGGCCGTCCGAGGCGGGAGCGGCGTCGGCGTGGCGTCCAGCGAGCGGCAGTCGATGAGGAGGGCGTGGTCGCTCTCCCCCATCGCGCTGGCCATCTGATCCATGATGCCGCAGCCCACGCCGACCCAGCCGTTCTCGGCTTTCTGGCCCGCGAGCGCCATCCGGCGCGCGTCCCACGCGAAGCCGCTGGCGACGGAGAAGGCGCGCGCGAGCGCCAGTTCGAGCGCCGCCGAGGAGGAGAGCCCGGCGCCGCGCGGCACGTCGGACGCGAGCACGCCCTCGAAGCCGCCGAGGTCGTGCCCGCCCTCCTGAAGCGCCCAGGCGACGCCCTTCGCGTACTCGCCCCAACCTCTGGCGCGCGAGAAGCCCGCGAGGTAGAAGTCGACGGGCGGGTCCACATCCAGGCTGTGGAGTACGACGCGGCGATCGGCGCGGGGGCGGAAGGCGAGCCAGACGGACTGGGCCAGCGCCAGAGGCATCACCCACCCGTCGTTGTAGTCGGTGTGCTCGCCGATGAGGTTGACGCGGCCCGGCGCGCGGGCGACGTGCGTGGGCTCGGTGCCGAACTTCTGGCGGAAGGCGTGCTGGATGCGAGCGCTATCCATCGGCGTGCACCTCGGAATCGTCGCCCAGGACGAGCGCTCCATTCGCGCCAGAGGCGGAGGCCCGGTCGCCGAGAAGGGCGCCGGAGAGTGCCGAATGGCGTACGATGGCCTCGCGCATCACCACGCTGTCTCGCACGACGGCGTCTCTGATCACCGCCCCGGCCTCGACGACGGCGTACGGCCCGATAACGGACCGCCGCACGTCGGCGTCGGGGTGGACGTAGCTCGGCGCAACGATCACGGACTCGCCTCTGGCGCCAGAGGCAGCGGTTTCGTGCTCGCCCGCGTCGAGAAGGGCGCGGACGGTCTGGCGGTAGGACGCCAGCGTGCCGGTGTCGAGCCAGCGCGCCGCGGGCGCCGTCGCCATGCGCGCGCCGTTTTGTACGAGGCGGTCGTAGGCGTCGGTCAGTTGGAACTCGCCGCCCGCGCCCGTCGCGCCAGAGGCGAGCATGTCGTCTACGGCGGTGCGCAGCGCGGCGCCCTCGCGGACGTAGTAGGCACCGATGAGCGTCTCGGTCCACTCGGCGGTCGTCGGCTTCTCAATGAGCCGCACGATGCGGCCGTTCTCATCGCGCGCGACGACGCCGAAGCGGCGCGGGTCGTCCACGTGGACGGTCCACGCCACGAGGTCCACGTCGCCAGAGGCGAGCGGTGCGGCGCCTCTGTCGGGGGTGAAGAGCGTGTCGGCCCAGCATGTGAGGATCTCGCCGTCCATCGCGTCGCCCGCGCACGCGATGGCGTGGGCGGTGCCGAGCGGCTCGGGCTGGACCGCGAAGGCGGCGCGGAGCCCGTGGGCGTCGCAGGCCGCCGCGAGCGCGTCGCGGACGCCAGAGGCAGCGTCGGGGCCGAGCACGAAAACAGCCTCGTCCACCGGCCGCCCGAGCGCTCCCGCGAAGGCGTCCAGGATGTGGACGATCGCGGGGCGCCCGAGCAGGGGCAGAAGAGGCTTTGGCGTCGTGTGGCTGAACGGACGCAGGCGTGTGCCCCGACCGCCCATGGGGACGATCAATCGCATCCTGGAGCGGTCGGGGAATGGGTCATCGAGCTACTTCTGGAGCGTCACGCGCGTGACGACCGACGCGTCACCCGCGGTCAGGCGGACGATGTAGACGCCGCTGCGCAGGCTCGCGCCCGAGAGAACGGCCTCGTGGTCGCCAGAGGCCATCGGGCCATTTGCCAGGACGGCGACCTCGCGGCCGAGCACGTCGTAGACGGTCAGGCGAACGGTCTCCGCCTGCTCCAGCGAGAACGGAATGCGGGCCGACGTGCCGAAGGGGTTCGGCGCGGCGCGGCCGAGCGCGATGCCGCCAGAGGCCGCTGGCGTCTCCGTACCCGGCGCCACGAGCGGCGTGAGCGTCACGGAATCGTAGTAGGTGTAACCGTAGCACGCCGTGATGACGAGCGTACCTGTTGAGCCGTCCACCGTTACCGTACCGGACGACGCGTCGGTCAGCGCGAGGTTGGTCCACGCCGTCGCCTCGGGGAACGCGAAGGACTCGGTGCACTCGGCGCTGTCGCCGTAGCGCACGCCGTCCACGTCGACGTACTCGTACTTCGTGTCGCCGAACGGAGCGGCGTAGCGGACCGAGAGGTTGTACTCCCCCGGCTCAAGGCCGGAGATGTCGATGGTGAGGGCGCCCTTCTGAAGCGCGACGAATCCGGTCCCGGTGTAATCGGCGGGGACGTTGGTGTCGGTCGTGGCGTCGCGGACCTCGGCGCCGGGCTCGGTGTCGTCGGGGAGCGGGTCGGAGACCGCGCCGTCTTCGGCCTCGAACGTGAAGCCGCCGACGGGTGGCGTGTCCGCCTCGACGTCGCCAGAGGCGATGACGAGCACCTGGTAGCCCGCCGCAGGATCCGGGTTGCTGGAGGGCGTGAACTGCCCGACGATCCCTGTGGCCGTGAACGCGCCAGAGGGGATGTCCGTCCCGTCGATGGCCGTGTCGTCCGCGTTGGGGATGCGGAGGCCGTCCGTGAGGGTCGCCGACACGTCCGTCACCTCGTAGCTCGTCCCGGCTGCGAACGTGCCCGTGGATGCGGTCGTGAGGCCGCTGACCTGAACGAGTTCGGACTCGTACTGCTCGCCGTTGTCGATAAGCTCCTGGAGCGTGACCTCTTGCGCGTCCGGTGCGTCGCCCTGGCTGACGACCGTGTAGCTGGTGAGGTCTGGTCCGTTGAGCTGCAGGATGCCGCCGCGAGGATCGCTGGGGAACTGCGAGATCGTGCCCGTCACCTCGATGACGGTGCCCGGCGTGATGGTGCCGCTGGCGATGTCATCGAAAAACGCGCCAGAGGTCTGGCGAATCGCGAGGCCGCCCGTCTCATCCTGGAAGTAGCTGAAAGCGCCCGCCGCTCGCGTGACCGTGCCCGAGACGGTGACCTCGGCGTCGACGCCAGCGGCGCGGGCCTCGGCGATGGTCATGCCCCCGCTGCCGGGAGCGGTCAGCGTGACGGAGTCGAAGTAGGTGTAGCCGTAGCACGCCGTGATGACGAGCGTGCCCGTCGTACCATCGACGGTGACCGTCCCGGTCGTCGCGTCGGCCAGCGCCAGAGGCGTCCAGACGGCCGTGTCGGCGAACGTAAAGGACTCGGTGCACTCGGCGCTATCGCCGTAGCGCACGCCGTCCACGTCCACGTACTCGTACTTGAGCCCGAAGGGCGAGGCGTAGTTGACGGAGAGGTCGTACTCGCCTGCGGGGACGCTGGAGATGTCGACGGTGATCACGCCCTTCTGGAGCGCGACGAAGCCCGTGCCTGTGAACGTGCCGGAGACGTTGGTGTCGGTCGAGGCATCGCGGACCTCGGCGCCGGGGTCGGCGTCGTCGGGGTCAGAATCGGAGAGCGTGGCGTCCTCCGCCTCGAAGGCGTAGGTCTGCGCGTGGGCCTCTGGCGGAGCCAGAAAGGCGAGGGCGAGAAAGAAGGAAAAGAGAGTCGCGAGACGCATGGAGGTGAGACGTGTGGGGTGACCAGGCGCGAGAGGCCCGGACGGTGGGTCCGCTGCTAGCGGAGGATGGAAACGGAGGTCGCCTCTGAGCGGGACCCGCTCTGCAGACGGAGGACGTAGAGCCCAGGGGCGAGGCCGCTGGCGTCGAGGTCGAGGGTGTGGTCACCAGAGCCGAGGGCGACGCCGTCGAGCAGGCGGAGGACTTCGCGTCCGCGCGCGTCGAGCACGCGGAGGGTGGTGACCTCCGGGGTGGCGAGCGAGAAGCGGACGGACGCAGCGCGGCCGAAGGGGTTGGGCGCCACGCCGAGGTCGAGCGACGGCCTCGGTCGGACGGGCTCCGAGGCCGCCGGCACGCCCGTGGCCGAGCGGGCGGCCTCGACGGAGACCGCGAGGAAGACGAGCGGCGCGTTCCAGTTGATCGCGATCTCGTTGGAGGCGTAGCTGCACCAGACGTCGGTGTACGAGCGCGCGGGCAGAGCCGAGGGGTAGGTCGTGCAGCCGTCCTGCTGGCCCGGGTTGGGGCCGCCCGCCAGAAGCCCCGGCACGGGATCGGCCACGCCATCGGCGCGCGAGGGTCGATGGTGCGGGTTCCGAGGCGACTTGTCGCCGATGCCGGTCACGAACGAATAGCCCGTCGCGTTGCGGCCGAGGAGGTAGTCGAGGTTGGCACCCGCGGCGTGGAGGTAGCGCGCCTCGCCGGTGAGCCGGTAGGCCACCATCAGCGCGACGCCCTGGTTGGCCGCAACGGAGTTGCTGCCCCAGCCCCAGTTCCAGCTGTCCCGCCCCATCGGCACGCCGTAGGGCGTGCTCGCGACGGCCGACGCCAGAGGCCCAGCGGTGGCGAGGAGTGCGTTTCGAAGAGACGTCGTGTCCACGTCGGCCGCGATCTCGGCGCGGTGCGCCAGAAGCGAGTGGTAGCCGAGTTCGCGCACGCCTCCCCAGTAGGGAAGCCCGAGCTGGATCGGGTCGAAGGGCCGCGTGATCGTGAGGAAGCTGTCGGCGCGGGTCGCGACGTAGAGTTCCATCCCGGCCCAGTCGAACTCGTCCTCGAAGGAGCCGTCGCCGTACTCGCCGGTGTTGATGTTGGGGTCGAAGGCCGCGTTGAGCGCGCCTTGATCGTAGCGGACGTTCGGGTTCGCGCGAGCCCACGCCCATGCATCCAGCGAGGCCGTCAGAAGCGAGTCGGCGAGGCCGGGCAGGTCGTCTTCGAAGCCTCTGGCGATGCGGGACGCCTGCGCCGTCGTCGCGGCGAAGTCGAGAGTGGCGGCCGTGCCTTTCTGGACGACGTAGCGCGGGGCGGTGGCGTTTGCGGGCATGACCTCGCCGCTGAAGTTGGCGGTCGTCAGCTTGTGGTAAACGCCGCCGTCTTCATCCTGCATCGCGAGCATCCAGCGAACGTTCCAGAGCACCTCATCGAGGAGGTCCGGGACCGCGTCGCCGCTCTCGGGAATGCCCGTCTCGAACGCCTCGACGTACACCGGCTCCCACTCGTAGAGCGAGAGCAGCGTGCCGACCGAGATGCCGGAGTTGACGACGTACTTGTTGTAGTCGCCCGCGTCGTACCAGCCTTTCGGTGCGGAGATGAACGTGTTCGTGGGGCGGCTTGCGGTGGAGGCGGAGGCGTGGACCCGGACGGACGTATCGGGATGGCCCGCCGCGCGTGCCCACGGCCCGGCGTACTGCGCGTCCAGCGCCGTCGACGCGCGCTGGTAGTAGAAGCCCTTGAGAGCCGCTCGCGCCACGCCCTCCAGCGCCGCTGGCGCGATCTCGAAGGCGTAGGACGACCCGACGCCCTCGACCGAGAGCGTGTAGCTGCCCGGCGCCGTCACCGCGCTGAAGTCGGCCTGCCGGACCGTCTCGCCCGAGGCCGACCACGTCCGCGCCGTGCCGAGCGTGCCGGTGTAGACCGTCGCGCCGTCACCCTCACGAACAACCGAGAACGCGCCGCTGGCGCCAGAGGCCGTCACGACGGCGACTTTGGGCGCGTCGGGGTAGAAGCCGACTTGGTTGAGGCGGATGTCGGTCTGGGCATCCGCCGCGGTGGCAGCGGAGAGGCAGAGCAGGAGAACGAGGTAGCGCATGGGTCAGACGGTGGTGGCTACCAGATGCGCCTCTGGAATGGGCGCCTCGGGCGTGGCGCGGGCGCGCCAGAGGCCGTAGGCCGCGATGTATCCGTAGCAGAGCGTGAGGAGCAGGAACGCGGGCTGCACGCCGGCCGAGTCCGCCAGGAGCCCGTAGAGCGGCGGGATGATCGCGCCGCCCACGATGGCCGTGCAGAGGATGCCCGAGCCCTGCGCGGTGTTCTCGCCCAGCCCGTCGATGGCGAGCGTAAAGATGGTCGCGAACTGGATGGAGTTGCACAGCCCGACGGCCAGGATCGCCACCATCGCGACGGCGCCAGAGGACGAGACGCTGAGCGCGATCAGGGCGATGGCCGCGCCGGAGAACAGCGCCAGAAGCCGTCCGGGCGAGACGAACTGGAGGAGCGCCGAGCCCACGAACCGGCCGATCATCGCGCCGCCCCAGTAGAGCGCCACGAACGTGCCCGCCAGCCGCTCCACGTTGAACGTCTCGAAGTCGCCGCCGGAGAGGAAGCCCGCGATACCCGCGAGTCCCGGGCTCTCCCGCACCAGCGCGGCCACGTCCAACTCTAGGAAGTAGTTGACGAGGTAGCTGCCAATCGCGACCTCGGCGCCGACGTAGACGAAGATGCCGAGGGCGCCCCACATCAGCGCGCCAGAGGCCCGCGCGGCGCGGTAGCTGCCCGCGATGTGCCCGTCGCCCTCCAGGATCGTCGGCAGCTTGAACAGCGCGAAGCCGACGGCGATAGCGGCGAGGATGACCGCGAGGACGATGAACGGCGTCTGCACCGTCCCCGCCTCCGCCGCGAAGTAGGCCGCCTTGGCCTGGGGTGACATCGCGCCGATCTCGTCCGAGGTGAGGACCGTGTTGCCCAGGATGAACGCCGCGCCTACGAGCGGCGCGATGGTGGTCCCGAGCGAGTTAAACGCCTGCGCGAGGTTGAGCCGGGACGAGGCGGTGCGCGCCGGTCCGAGCGCGGCCACGTACGGGTTCGCGGCCACCTGCAGAACCGTGATGCCGCCCGCGAGCACGAACATCGCGAGCAAGAACAGCGGGTACACCCGGATCCCCGCCGCCGGCACGAACAGCAGGCACCCCGCCCCCATCGCGAGCAGCCCCACGACCACGCCGCGCTTGTAGCCGATCCGCGCGATGAGGTTGCCGCTCGGGATGGAGACGATGAAGTACGCCGCGAAAAACGCGAACTGCACCAGCGCCGCCTCGAAGTAGCTCAGCTCGAAGACCGCTTTCAGCCGGGGCACGAGCGCGTCCACCATCACGGTGATGAACCCCCAGATAAAGAAGAGGCTCGTGACGACGATAAACGGCGTCCGGTAGCGGGCGGCGGGCGTGGCGCCGGGGGCCTCTGGCGCGCTCTGTGGCTGCGAGGGCGAGGTCGTGCTCATCGGCGCGGGACGTCGGCGAGGAACCGGACGGGGCCGATCACCTCGAACGTGGCCTCTTGGTCATCGATCATGACGCTGAACGTGCCCGGCTCCACGACCGGCCGGCCGTCCAGTCCGATAAAGGCGAGGTCCTCTGGCGTGAGCGTGAAGCGGACGGTTTCGGACTCGCCCGGCTCCAGGTCCACGTCTGAGAAGTCGCGCAAGCGGCGAACGTGGGGCGTGAGGCTCGCGAAGTGTTGGCGCGAGAAGAGGAGAACGGCGTGGCGTCCCGCGCGGTCGCCCGTATTCGTGATCGTCACCTCCACGTCCACCTCGCCGTCCGTCCCGATCTCGGCCTCGCTCGTGCTCAGGCCGCTGGCGGCGAACGTCGTGTAGCTGAGTCCATCGCCAAACTCGAACTGCGGCACGAAGCCGTCGGGGATGCGGGTGAAGCCGACGCCAAGCGCCTCGGGGTACTTGTGGTCGTAGGCAGTGATGCCGTTGGGGCCATCGGGGTAGGTCATCGAGAGGCGGCCGCTCGGGTTGACCTCGCCGAAGAGCGTCTCGGCGAGCGCTTCGGCGCCCTCGCTGCCGGGCCAGTAGCCCATCACGACCGCCTGCACGCCGCTGGCGATGCGGTTGATGAGCCGCGGGCGCCCTTCGAGAAGGACGAGCACGACTGGCGTGCCCGTCGCGATGACGGCCTGCGCGAGGTCGAGCTGGGCGTCGGGCAGCGCGAGGTCCTCGATGTCACCGACCCACTCGGCGTAGCCGGTTTCGCCGAGTGCGAGAACGACCACGTCGGCCTCTTGCGCGGCGGCGACGGCGGCCTCCACGTCGTCCGCGTCGGTCCACGTCGCGCCTCTGGCGTAGCTCGCGCCAGCGGCCCGGGTGCGGATGGCGTCGAGCAGCGTCGGCGAGCCCTCGGGGAAGAACTGGTCGTCGGTCCCCTGCCAGGTGTAGCTCCAGCCGCCGTGGAGCGCCGTCAGGTCGTCGGCAGCGGGGCCGATAACGGCGACCTTTGCCTCTGGCGCCAGAGGCAAAATGGCGCCCTCGTTCTTGAGCAGCGTGATGGACTGGCGCGCGGCTTGGCGGGCCGCTTCGGTATGCGCGTCCGTCCCCACGTCGCCCGCGAGGGCGGGGTTGGGGTGCGGCTCGTCGAAGAGGTGGAGCTTCTCCTTGAGCGTGAGGATGCGCCGCACGGACTCGTCGACGCGGCTTTCAGGGATCGTGCCCTCCTCCACGAGTTCGACCAGCAGGTCGGTGAAGTCGTAGTCGTAGGGCGTCATGCTGATGTCGATGCCCGCCTCCACAGCCATCCGCACGGCGTCCTTCATCGTCGGAGCGACGCGGTGGCGGGTGTGGAGGAAGATGATGTCTTCCCAGTCCGTGACGGCCACGCCCTCGAAGCCAAGTTCGCCGCGCAGCACGTCGGTCAGCCAGTACTGACTGGCGTGGACGGGCACGCCGTCGATCTCGCCGGAGTTGATCATCACCGTCATTGCGCCCGCCTCCACGGCGGCGGCGAATGGCGGGAGGTGCCGCTCGCGGACGACGCGCATGGAGCCCTCGATAGGCGTCCGGTCTTTGCCGGAGATCGGGCCGCCGTAGCCCAGGTAGTGCTTCATCGTGGCCGCGATCTCGCCAGAGGCCTGGAGACCGCGGATCGTCGCGGCGCCCAGTTCGCCCGCGAGAAAGGGGTCCTCGCCGAACGTCTCGTAGAAACGCGGCCAGAGCGGCTGGCGACCTACGTCCATGACGGGTGCGAAATTCCACGTCAACCCGGCGGCGGCGCTCTCCGAGGCGGTCACGATGCCCGCCTGCTCGGCGAGGTCGCGGTCGAACGTCGCGCCCATGCCGACGCCGTGCGGAAAGATGGTCCCGCCGACGACGTAGTTGGCGCCGTGGACGTTGTCGATGCCGTACAGGACGGGAATACCGAGGCGCCCTTCTTCGAGCGCGACGGTCTGGATCTCTCGCAGCAGCGCGTGCCACCCCTCGACGGGCAGCGCGTCATCGTGGACGTTGATGATGGAGCCAATGCCGCGGTCGACGACGGCCTCGCGGAGTTTGGCGGCGTCCATCTCGACCCGGCCGCTCCCTTGCGACGGGGCCACCGCGAGAGGCGTAAGCGTGAGCTGCGTCATCTGGCCGACCTTCTCCGCCAACGTCATCTGCGAGAGGAGCGACTCGACGCGGTCGGACGGGGTGAAGTCAGCGGGTTGCGCCTGAGCGGCGGCCACGGCCAGGGTCATGAGGAGAGGTGCGAAGCGATGCATGAAGGAGGGATCGGGGGCGCCAGAGGCTAGCGGGTGAGGAGCACGCGGCGGACCTGGACGGCGTCGCCTGCCTGGAGGCGGACGAGGTAGACGCCGCTACTGAGGCCGCTGGCGTCGAAGCGGACGGTGTGGGCGCCCGCGTCCTGCGGGCCGTCGGCGAGAGTGGCCACGCGGCGGCCGGTCACGTCGAGCACGTCGAGGCGGACGGCCCCTGGCGTTGCGAGGCGGTAGGTGAGCGTCGTGGCGTCCGAGAAGGGGTTGGGCGCAGCGGGGCCGAGGCGCGGAGCGCCAGAGGCCTCTGGCGCGTCGTCCGTCCCGACGACAGCGGCCAGTTCGACGCCGAGATAGTCCACGTGCATGTAGCCCCAGAAGCGCTCCATGCGGATGGTGTTGGCGCCCGCCTCCAGGTCGAGCGTGACGCGGCGCTGGAGCCACTGGTTGTCCGGGCCGGTAAAGCGGACGGATGTAGAATCGCCGTCTACGACGAGGTACTGCGTCTTCTCCCCGAAGGGCAGCCGGTAGCCGACTGTCACGGTCGCAGGGCCTGCGCGGACGGCGTCCACGGTCCAGACGAGCGTGCCGCCGTTCTCGCCGTTCATCTCGGCGTAGCTCCCGCCGCTGGCGCTGGACTCGCTGACGGTCGCGATGTCGCCAGAGGCCTGGGCGGCCTCGGCCTCGTAGCGCTGGAACGATGCCGCTGGTGCGATGAGGACGGGGTAGTCCCCCGTCGAGACGACGAGCCCGTCGCTGTCGGTGGCGATGGCGGTGAGGACGTGCTCGCCCGCTTCGGCACCGCTCCACGCCGCGGTGAACGGCGCCGCGGCGTCGGTCGCCAGAGGCTCGCCGTCGAGGACGAACTGGACGCTCGCGACGGTTCCGTCGGAGTCCGTCGCCTCGGCGGTGAGGGTAAGGTTCACGCCCGGCACGTAGATGGCCTGGAGGCCGGGGTTGGCGAACGCGACCTCTGGCGGCTGGAGCGCGGATTCGAGCCCGTAGACCTCCATCTCGAAGAGCGAGAACCCGTAGCGCTGGCCGCTGATGGTCACGCGGTCCAGCCCGTGCATCCGCACGAAGCGGCCGCTGGCGGGCGTGGCGAACGTGATCTCATCCGTCCCGCCGTCGCCGCTGCGCTCCTCATAGACCGAGCGCCAGAGGTGGCCGTCGTAAGACACCTCGATGTCGTACGACGCGCCGTAGGCGGCTTCCCAGGAGAGGACCACGCGCGCGATGTCGTAGGCCTGGCCGAGGTCGACGGCGATCCACTCGTCGTTGGGGTCGTCGTCGAGTTGCTCGTCGGCGGTCCCGCCAGAGGCGCCGTCGTTCCAGGCGCTGGCCCAGCGCGTGGTGGGGTCGCCGTCCACGGCGCCCTCAGGCACGCGGTCTACGCCGCAGCAGGTCTCGTAGGTGGAGGCCGTGACGGGACCGTTCAGGGCGCGGTTGACCTCGCTCGGCTCCAGCACGCTGACGGTGACGGAAGCTGTCTCCGTATTCGTGGCGTCGTCCACGTCCGTCGCGACGAGGGTGTAGGTCGTTGTGGCCTCTGGCGAGACGGCGAGTACGCCAGAGGCGTCGACCGGGCTGCCGTCGAGCGTGACCGTCGCGTTGCTCGTGGACCATTCCAGCGTGCTCGTTTGTCTTGCTTCGATGCCCTCGGGAGAGGCCGTGAAGCTCAGGAGGCGGAAGCCGGGGTCGATGTCCACGTCCTCGGGGTGGAGATCGAACATCGTCTGGGTGGATTCCAGGATGCGCGGCCAGTTGACGACGCCTTCGGCGCTGACGGGGTAGTTGAACCACTGCCACCCAAGCGCTCCCGCGTAGCCGGTGTCGTAGAGCGTCGTGTAGAGGTCCCCGTACGGCACCCCATAGACGGCGTCGTTGTTGCCGTCACCGCCTCCGTTGCTCCCGCCGAGGTAGAACTCTGCCATCACGATGGGCTTGTCCAGCCCCCAGTAGTTGGCCGGGTGGTGGAACGGCGACAGCGCCGTCCCCCCCCACTCGTAATAGTGGACGCTGTAGAAGTCGAGCGTGCCGTCGGGGTCGCCTCCAGCGGCAACGAGGCGGGCGTCGGCGTAGTAGTTCATGTCCGGCTGGCCCTCCTGCGAGAGCCGGTCAGACGAAGCGCGGAAGCTCCACGAGCCGTTGGTGACGAGCACTCCAGGGGCCGCGCGGTGGATCGCGCCGACGGTCTGGTTCACGAACCGCTGGACGTCGGCCATGCCGACGCGCTCGGGCGTCCAGCCGAACTCGCGCGTCATCCCCTCGGGCTCGTTGAAGATCTCCCAGGCGATGATGGCCGGGTGGTCCTCCAGCGCGTCCACCATCGGTACGAGGGCGTTGTCGATGTACGTCTGCGTCAGGGCCGCGCTCTCGAGCAGCGCGCGGTTCTGCGCCAGCTTGGTCGCTGAGCGCCCGGACTGGAGCATGTCGAAGGACCAGAGGCAGAGCTTGAGCCCGATCTCGTTCTCCCACGCGAGGTCCAGGATGGCCTGCAGATCCTCGATGGTCCCCTCGCCCGGCCCGGTGATCACGCCCGTCTCGGTAGCGCTGTACGCTGGCGACGCGTCCCCCGTCGTGTGGAGCCAAAGGCGCATCGCGTTGCCGCCGCTCGCGTGAAGCTCTTGGAAGATGGTCTCGAACTGCGCGAGGTCGGTGTTTCCTGGGCCGATGTCGCGCGAGAAGTCTACCCAGGCCACGTTGCCGCCGCTTAGCCAGAAGTCCTGGTCGTTGAACGCGATGGTGCTCTGCGCCGCCGCTGGCGCGGCGCCAGCGGCGAGAAGCGTCAGGAAGAAAGAAGCGAGGATCCGGCGGAACATGATGGGCGGGAGTACGGGCGAGAGCAGCGGGGTGGACCTACTGCTCGTAGAGATCGGGCAGGTCGCCTTCGAGCCAGACGAAGTCGCGTGAGGCGAAGCGCCGGAAGTCCTCGGCGTCGGCGCCGGCGGGGTGTGGGCCGAAGTAGTGCGTCGTGCTCTGGCCGCTGGCGGCGCGGGCTTCGGCGTTGGCGTTGCGCCAGACGAGCGCGTAGGCGATGCGCCGCGCGTCGGGGTCGGACTCGATGGCGCGCAAGAGGCGGTTCGTCCACCAATCCGCGTCGGGCACGCCTTCCAGGCCCGTTTCGCTGAGCACAGCGAGCTTGCCTCTGGCGTCGGCCATGCGGACGACCATCCCGAGGCGGCGCGTCATGTCGGCGACGGTTGAATCGGAGCGGAGCGCCTGGTAATCGTCCGAGCCGAGCACGTCCACGTAGTCGTCGCCGGGGTAGCGCTCCAGGTACTCCGCCTCAGTCTGGAAGACGTCGGGCGAGTACACGTAGAGCAGGTTGTGCAGCCCTTTCTCGTCGCGGAGGTACTCGACGGTGAAGCGCCAGAGGCCCGTGTACTCCTCCACGGTCGAGAGGTCGCGGCCCCACCAGAACCAGCTTCCGGTGTGCTCGTGGTAGGGGCGGAAGAGGATGGGAATGGGTCGGCCGTTGGCATCGCGGAGGCCGTCCACGAAGGACGCGAACGTGTCGAGCCAGGATCGGAATTCCTCATGCTTCTCCCCCCCTGGCAGAGCCGCGTAGACGGCGCGCGTGGTGTCCCAGGTGTTGCCGCCCGAGACGGGGTTCGCCATGTGCCACGCGAGCGTGATGACGCCACCTCTTGCGTGGCCCTCGCGGATCCACCGCTGCATGTTCTGGAAATCCACGCCGTCGAGGTTGGCAGCGTTGCCGAGTTCGAGGTCGCCGAGCTCCCAGCCGTAGACGGCGGGGTAGTCGCCTGCGGTCTCTTTCACGTCCGAGCGGCCCGGCTCGTTCACCCACTCCACGCCGTACGCGAGGTCGTCCTGGTGTCCGAAGAGGACGCGGTCGGGCGCGATCCGCTGGAGGTTGGCATAGAGCGCGCGCGTCTCTGCCGTCGCATTCGGGTCCACGAGGTCTGGGCCCTCGGCCTCTGGCGCCAGAGGCGGCGTAGAGGCGCAGGCAGCGAGGCTCGCGGCGAGCGCGAGGACCGCCAGAGCACGAGAGAAGGAACGAGGCAACATCGGCGGGCTAGGGCGTGCTCCCGGGGAGCGTGTACAGGTCAGGCAGTTCGTCCTCGAAGAGCACGAAGTCGTCCTGGTAGAAGCGGACGAAGTCGGGCGCGCTGGGGTGGCCGGGGAACGGCGCGTAGAAGTGGTCCGCGCGGTCGCCGTCCGGGTTGGCGTTGCGCCAGACGAGCGCGTAGGCGATCCTGCGCGTCATCGCGTCGGTCTTGATGGCGGGCAAGAGCACGTTCGTCCACCACATGGAATCCGGTACGGTCTCCACGCCGGTCTCGGTCAGCGCGGCCAGCTTGCCGCGCTCCGTTGCCAGCTCGCCGACCGTCCGCAGACGCATCGCGAACGTGTCGCGCGAGGCGACGGTCTTGACGCTGTGGTAGTCGTCGAAGCCTAAGATGTCGATGATGTTATCGCCGGGATACCGCTCCAGGTACTCCTCGCGGCTGTCGAAAACATCAGTGGAGTAGGCGTACAGCAGGTTGTGGACCTCCTTTTCGTCGCGGAGGTACTCGGCCGTGAAGCGCCAAAGGCCGGTGAACTCCTCGACCGTGCTGTGGGCGCGCCCCCACCAGAACCAGTCGCCGGTGTGCTCGTGGAACGGGCGGAAGATGACGGGAACGGGCTCATCGGAACCCTCTGGCGTCAGCGTTTTCAGGAACGCCGCGAGTTCGTCCAGTGCGCCCCGGTACAGGTCGTGGCGCTCGCCGCCGGGCAGAATGGCGTAGACGGCGCGCGTCGTGTCCCAGGAGTTGGTCCGCGCGACGGGGTTCTCCATGTGCCAGCACAACTCCACGACGCCGCCTCTGGCGTGGCCGTCCAGAATCCAGGTGCGGAGTTCAGCCTGGCGCTCGGGGTCGGGCTGGTCCAGCCGGTTGCGGCGGAAGAGGCGGCTCACGTCCCAGCCGTATACGGCCGGATAGGATCCGGCGGTCTCCTTCACGTCGGAGCGTCCGGGCTCGCCACGCCACGTCGTGCCGTACGCGAGGTCATCGTGGTGCCCGAAGAGTACGTGGTCGGGCGAGATCTGAAGCAGGTTCGCAAACAGCGCCTGCGTTTGGGGTAGCGCGTCAGGGTCTGCAGGGCGCGGGCCATCCGCGCCGCCTCGGGCGGCTCCGCCAGAGGCGCACCCAGCGATAGCCAGAAGAGCGGTCGCGAGAATGAACAGGGAGGAACGAAGTCGCATCGCCAGAGGCAAAGAGAGAGACCCCCGCCCGGTAAAGGGCGGTCGCGGCAGTTGCCGCTCGCCCGCACCGAGCGGGGGTCCCAGGTTCAACGGAAGCAGGGGGCGTGCCCCCCCACTCCTCACGGGTTACCGCACGACCGTCATCCGGCGCGTCTGCACGCCGACCGGTGTGGTCAGGCGGTAGACATACGTGCCGCTCGCTAGCTCTGCGGTGTTGACGCGGAGCTGATGCGGACCTGCGGACATGGGACCGTCCACGAGCGTCGCCACCTTCCGGCCCAACACGTCGAAGACGGCGAGTTGGACGTCAGCACTCTCTCCCAGTTGGAACTGGATTGAGGCCGCGCCAGAGGCGGGGTTCGGGAACGAGTTGCCCAGCGACCAGCCCTCTGGGAGAGGCTCCAGTCCCGTGGAGTTCGGGTTGGCGAAGACCGCGAACTGAACGTAGTCCAGGTCGATATCACCCGTGGTCGTCGAGAGCGTGAACGTATGCGTGCCAGGCGTGATGTTGATCCGCGAGGCCGTCACCGTCCCGCGGCTGCCCTCGGGGCTCGGCGTGAACGTCAGGTTGGCCGCGCTCGCCCCGTCGATCAGCAATTCGCCAGAGGCTCCGGACTCGGACTCATAGAAGAACACCACCGTGACGCTCTGTCCCCCTTCGATGATGGGGTAGGCCAGCGTCACCGATCCATCCATGTCGAGGTTTACCGACTTGAAGCCCTGC
This sequence comes from Rubricoccus marinus, assembly GCF_002257665.1. NCBI lineage: Bacteria > Pseudomonadati > Rhodothermota > Rhodothermia > Rhodothermales > Rubricoccaceae > Rubricoccus > Rubricoccus marinus. The sequence continues at coordinate 100,303 of NZ_MQWB01000011.1, forward strand.
GGGCAGTACTGCGTGTCGTCCTCGCACACTTCCTCGACGCCTTCGGTGATCGCCTCTGGCGGGGTCATCGTGTCCACCACCGTCCCACCAGCATCCACCACCTCAATCTCGGCGAAGGCTTGGTAGCCCCAGACCGGCTCAATCCGCAGCGTGTGCGTACCAGCCGTCAGGACGAGCCCATCTACGGCATCGTTGATGAGATGATCGTTGCGGAGTTCGTACACCGTGAACCCATCGGCCGTGGCGATCGGATGATCACACGTGCCACCGGTCCATGCCGAGGTGCAGAAGAAGAGCTCACCTGCGTTGTCGTCATTCTCCAGGTTCAGGCCGTCGAGGAGGAACCGCTCGCCTCGAGGGTCGCTCCCCCGAAGATCCGTGTTGATGTTCAGGCCATACGTGCCGTCGGTCGGAACGGTGAAGGTGTGCTCGATGAATCCGCCAGAGGTGACGAAAATGCTTGTGAAGCCCTCTACGGAGTTCACAGCCGCGTTGTCGCCGATCGTACCGGCCTCTGCCTGTACGATCAGGCCGTCGATCTCGTTTTCCGGAGGCGGACCCGTCAGGTCGACGATGTCCGTGAGGTACTGCGTGCGGTTAGCGAGGTAAGTGGCCTTCGCTGCGGGAAACCAGTTGAGATCTCCGAGCGGCAAGCCGTCTGTCCCTGCCGTCAGGAGGGCTGGCGTTGTGTACGAGAAGTCCTCCGGCAGTGGCCAGTTGATCGCCAATGGGTTGTCTAGACGACCTGGATCCCAATCGAGAATCGCGAACGGAGTGGGCCCCGCATTCGTCACGCTCTCGATAAAAGACTGCATCGTGGTATACACCTCGTTCGTTAGAGGCGCCACCGCGAGGTTTGGTGAAACGTTGATGTTGCCCTGCCGAACCATTCCAGGGTAGAGGTTGAAGAAGCTCTGGGTCGAGTCATTCACCAACGGCTGAGCCCGAACGACAGGGTCAAATGTCGTGTAGTAGTTTTCAAGCTCTGGGCTTCTCCAGTGCGCATTGTTTACGAGAGCAATGCGTCGGTTTTCTTCGAACCCAAAACGAGGGGGTAGCGCGGCTACGCCGAACACGCCCGAGAATGGATCTGCGCGGTTTGGCTCATTGTACAAGTCCGCGCTCTCCCCTTGCCAGAAGGGGTTGACCATGATGTTGTTCGACACGAAGGAACGAATCCAAATTCCGCCCGCGTTAAATGCCAGACCGAAGTTAACCAATGTGTTATGGTTGAACGTGAACGATCGTATCGGCGCAGCCTCTGACTGGAAAGGAAACGACGTGATATTGAAGAACGTATTGTTCTCGAACACAACCGAGTCTGCTCCCGCCTCGAACCGGATCCCACGTCCGCCGTAGCGCTGCGTGTTCTCAGTAAGGTTGCGGAAGCTGGAATTCTGCATCAGAACGATGTTATCCGCGCCCTTCACGCCGAGGTGATGCCAATCGTTGCGATCGAAGATGACGCCGTCGTACGAAAGCATGGCGCCCGAAGAGTTGACAACGATGGGTTCATAGTTGGCGGTGATGCCCGTGTTGTCCTGACCCATGATCCACAGGTTTGAGAACTCGTGTCCGCCGCCGTTGCTGCTCTCGATCATGACGGCGTCAACGGTTCCGTCATCTCGGACGAATCGCTGCAGCGTAGCAGGTCCGCAGTCTTCGGTACCGGAGGCCCCGCAAACGTTGTCCTCTGGGCGGGCTTGGTCCGCCGTCTGTCCATCGAGGCGAAGGTCGAATCCGTCGTTGACGATGCGATCCTCGTTGTAGTAGAGCCCGCCGCGACGGAGAACGTAAACGCGGTCTTCGGGTCGGTCGGTGTCGTTTGCGACCGTGTTGCGTAGCGCGTTGATGTCAGGAAGAAAATCGCCATCGCCGTCCCATTCGACCACGCACTCTGCGGGGCTGGCCGGGCACGTCGTAAACTGCGCGTTCGCCGTTTGGGTCAGCCCAAGAGCCATCATCACGATGGTCCCGAAGGCGTAGGAGTAGAGATTTCTCATGTCGATCCGTGGAGGGTTTGAGTGAGGAGCCGACCGAGGGCCGACGGGAGAGGGGTGTTAGAACCGGTATCGAGCGCCGACATCTACGGTGTAGCCATAGAGCTCTCGGTTGGCGAGGCCTCGATCCGTAAACGAGTACTCACCTGTCGTGGAGTTCTGGTTCGTGTACGCGACGTCCGGCCTGTTATTCAGGTTGTTCAGGTTGACGAAGACCTCGACACCCAGGTCAAGCTTCTGGCGGACGGACAAGTCAAAGCGGGAGTAGTCCCCTACGAAGCGATCATTCAGCGGGTCGTTCGTGGAAACGGACGACGTCGTGTTGCTCTGGAAGAGGTAGGACACCCGCGTTGAGAACCCCTTGTAGTCGTAGCCCAGCGTCACATTCGCGATGTGCGCGGCCTGACCGGGCATCCGTCCTACCCGCGAGGTGTCGCTCACCGAAAACGTCTGCGAGCATGGTCGGGGGTTGCAGACCGTCTCACTCTCCAAGAGGTAGCTGAAGTAGGTCGTCTCTGAGAAACCCCGCGTGTAGTTGAGGTTGAGGACGATCCCTTTCAACAGGCCGGGTAGGTACGAGAAGTTGGTTTGCCATTCGAGCTCGTAGCCGTAAAACGTGGTCGGCTCAGGGCTGTTGATCTGCGTGTAGAGCGTCGGGCGTGCGGTCTGGTACCACGCCTCCGGCACGTTGGTACCCTCCGGCGGCGGAAGCGTGCTCGTGATCGGGATGCCGACCCCAACAACCAGGTTGTCAATCTCCTTGTAGAAGCCGGAGACACCGACAAGGCCCAGGTTGCCTCGGATGACCTGCGCGGACGCGTCGTAGTTCACCGCTGAAGCAGGGCTCAGGCGCGAGTTCGCAGCGACGACAGACGAACTGTAGATGTCGATGGACGTGATCGGCGCGTACTGGCTGAAGCTGGGCCGGATGAGCGTCTCGGTGCGGGCCAGTCGGAGCGAGAACCAGTCGGTCGGCCGGATGTCGGCATGGACCATCGGCAGCCAGTAGTCGAACGTGCGATCCCGAGTGATCCGCTCGTAGTCTCTCGGCGGCTGACCAGCTTGCCCGGTCGCGACGGCGCGGAAGACCTGCCCGGTGTACGAGGTGTTGTCTCTCTCGTAGCGGATGCCCGGGATCACCGTGAGGTAGGGGCCGAGATTGAGTTCAGCCATCACGTACCCTGCCTGGTAGTTTTCCGAGCCCTCGTAGTCGCGCCCTAGCGATCCAATCGACTCCGGGATGTACTCGCCGAAGTAGACCTCAGCGCCGGGTACGTCGCGCGGGTCCGAGCAGAAGTCGGGGTTTTGCAGGGCTCGCGTCAGCTCCATGAGCCTGTCCTCGTCAGGAACCAGCCCGAGCCCGTACACCCCGTCGAAGAAATCGGTACCCCGATCGTAGTCCGTCAGGACAGAGCCGATGGGTAGGCGATCCCCGTTCCGGAACTGATCGGCGAAGTCAGGGACCCCCTGCGCGAGGCACTCATAGAGCTGCGCGTCTGGATACTGGAGCCCTTGACGACCGAACCGGTTGGTGTCAAAGGTCCGATCCAGCCAACGGAGCTTGCCTCCGGTCTTGACGTATCCCGAGATGAAGTCTCCTAGCCGGAATGGCGCCTGCAGGTTTGCCTGAACGCCCATCTGGTCTTCGTCCAGGCGGCTATCGTCAACCCAGAGCTGGGAGAGCTCAGTGGTCGAGTCTACGAGGACCGTGACGTCCTCTGGAAAGACGTTGTAGCGCGCCTCGGTTCCTTGTCCGAAGCCCGTCCCCTCCTTGTTGAACACCCACGTGAAGTTCTCCGGGCTCTTCGCGCGTGATGTGCTGAGCGTGGCCGTCGCGTCGTACTGGATCCATCCGAAGTCCTGCTCGACGCCGAGCGCGCTAGACAGGAGGGACGTCTCGTTCTGCTGCCGTTCGAGGTTGTAAGCGAGGCGGTCTGCCACGTTTTGGTAGCGAAAGCGCGCGTCGTCGTTGCGTGAGTTGTAGAACGCGTTGGCCGTCGCTCGTCCACCCGGGAGGGTGTAGTCGAGGAGTACGCTGCCTCCTGTGCGCCCGCGCCGGACCGTCTCCTCACGGGTCGAGAGGTCGTTTACGTAGAGTGCGGATTCCCCCGACCCATCCGTGAGCGAGCCGAGCCCATATCCCACGTTCAGCTTGTCCGCGCTCCGATCATACTCCTCAGCGTTGAACGTGACGATGGCTCCCAGCCGGTCTTGAAAGAACCGATTGCTAGCGGTCCCCACAAACTTGTAGTTGCCGAGGTAGCCCTGGAGACCGGTGTACCCACCCTGGGCGAGGAGGTCCAGCGCCGGGCGGGAGGGCGCATTTTTGAGACGGAGGTTGATCGTTCCGCCCACGGCGTCGGCATCCATGTCAGGAGTGATCGCCTTGCGGACCTCAATGCCGTCGAGAATGTTGCTCGATACGAGCGAGAGGTCGACGGACCGGTTACCGCCGTCCGTTCCTGCTAGGCGGACACCATTAACGGTAACGTTGTTGAACTCCGGCGAGAGCCCACGGATGGAGACGGAGTTGGCCTCTCCGCCCGAGCGCTGAATTGCAACGCCCGGTAGGCGCCCGATGGATTCTGCGGCGTTGTTGTCTGGGAGCTCCTGGATTCGGTCTGCCGAGACGACGTTGACGACCGTCCGGCTCCGGTACTGCTCGTTGATGGCCGCGAGTTGGCCAGCAACTTGGGCAGTGACCGTCACCCCCTCGAACGTGGCGCTCTGTAGAAAGACCTCTACCTCGATGGTACCCCGGTCGGGCACGCTTACGGTGAGCGTGTCGCTTTGATAGCCAACGTAGGACACCACGAGCCGCTGCTCACCCGAAGGGACGCTGGGGATCGAGAAGCGCCCGTCGAGATCTGTCGCGGCGCCGAGGGAGGTGCCCACCACGAGGACGTTGGCACCGATGAGAGTCTCGCCCGATACGGCATCGGAGACGGTTCCCACGACTCGACCGGCGGCGTCTAGGGGCACCGCAGCGAAGGCTTGCGCAGAAGCAAGCATGAGCACGGAGACGAGGAGGGTGCGGGAGAGTGTCGCAGTCATTAGGGCATGCAGGGCCTCGGGACCCGGAAGCGGTTCCGAGAAAGTATGTCAATCAAATTGACGAATGCAAGCGATCTGTTTAATTCCGTCCCGAAGGGTCTGTCGCGGGGTTCTCATCAGAGGCTCCAAGTGCCCGCATTAGAGCTGCATAGCGTTTGAGAACGGCCTGCGTACTGTCATCCTCGGCGTAGATGGAATACCACCCCTGGTTCTCGTGCGGCGGATCCCCGGTGAGCGGGTTGCCGGGCTCCCACGTCCCGCCTGGCGCCAGAGGCTTGCCTTCTCCAGACCATGACCACACGTTGCTGCCAGCAACGGGGCGCCCAGCGACGGCGAGGGAGTAAATGGCCTGGTACAGGGCGCGGTAGTAGCGATCGCGATACGTCGTGGCGGCTTCGGGCCGGTAATCGAGCCCATCGCGGGAGGCGCCGAACTCTTCCACGACGAGAGGCTTGCCGAGCCGGTCTGCGATGGCGGCGTGGTCCCCGAGGTAGGCGAGCGCGTTGCCGAGCGCTTCTACGAACGTGCCTTCGGGGTCGGTCCTGGGCTGAAACCACTGCCAGTTCTCGATCCAAATGTGGACGGTGAGGTAGTCCAGGTGGGGGGACGAGCTGACGCGTTCGAACTGGGTCCGCGGCACTTCGTAGCCGTTCTGGAGCTTGCCTTCGCCGCCGAGCGAGACGAGGTGATTGGGGTCGAGCGTCTGGAGCAGCGCGGCGGTGCGGTCGGCCCAGAGGACGTAAGCGTCGGAGTTCTGGAAGCCGCGCGGCTCGTTGCCGAGTTGCCACGCCATGATCGTCGGGTCGTCGCGGTAGTCGGCTCCGGTGATGGTGTTCTCGCGGAGGACGACGTGGCGCAGGTAGGCTTCAAACATCGCCTGAGCCTCGGCATCGACGTAGAACTCGGCGGCGAACATCTGGAACTCGTCCCAGGTGTGCTCGCCGGCGTTGGGATACGGGACGGGCTCGCCGGAGGCCCAGCTGTGGTACTGCGCCATCCCGCCCGACCAGTGGAAGAAGTTGTTGAGCACGAGAACGGCCGTCATGTCTCGCTTGCCCATCTCGGCGAGCAGGAAGTCCAGCCCGCGCAAGAGGCTCTCGTCGTACTCGCCGGGGGCGTTCTGCACGGCGGGATGCACGCGCCACGGCTCGCCTGCGGGTCCTTCGCTGGCGGCCATCACGCGGAGGTTGGTCACGCCGAGCGCCTGTAACCGGTCTAGTTCACGCACGAGCCGCTCACGGTCGCCCCCGGCCTCTGGCGAGCCCAGGTTCATGCCGAACCACAGGTTCGCGCCGACGAAGTAGTACGGCTGGCCGTCGCGGACGAAGTGGGCGTCCTTGACGCGGACGAACGCGTCGGGTTGGGCCGCTGGCGCCACGGACAGGAGGACGGCGAGGGCGGCGAGCGCCAGGGGCGGGCGGAGCATAGAGGCGGGGATCAAGAGGCGTCGGGATCGAGAGGTCGGACGCGGTAATACGGGCCTTCGAGCGTGCAGCCCGCGAGGCGTTCGAGGATGGCCTTGCGAACGCGGATCATCGAGCCCCAGCGGTGGCTCTCAGCGCGGACCACGTCGGCCTCGTCTAGGTCCAATCGAGACGCGACATCGGCGCGAGAGAGGCCCTGCCGCTGGCGACAGCGGCGGACCTCCGCGCTGAGTTCGTGGGGGGAGACGAGCTTGGATCGTCGCGGCGTGCCCATCGGATCAGGCAGGGTGCGCGCGAGCCGCCAGTGGCTCGGGCGTCGGGACCCGGTGCATGATTTCCATGCACGCACGGGCGTTGTGGTAGGGGCATTTCCAGGGGCCCACCTTGTCCTCCTCGCGGTAGGGCGTGCCGTCGCGGGAAACGCGGAAGAACCACTCCCCGCCCTCGCGGTCGATGATGTGCTGCTGGATAAAGGCCCAGGCCTGGGCCGCAGCGCGCGCAAAGGCGGGATCGTCTGTGTGCGCGTACGCGTTGAGGAAGCCGACGACGGCCTCGGCCTGTGGCCACCAATGTTTGTCGGCGTCGAGGTGGCCGCTGGCGTCCCGTTCGTTGAAGAGGCCACCGTCTTCGTCGAGGCCTTCGGTGCACGCGAGACGAGCCAGACGGAGCGAGGCGGTGCGCACGCGGGTGCTGAGCTCGTCGTCGCCGAGCACATCGGCCGCTTCGTCCATCAGCCAACTCGCTTCGATGTCGTGCCCGTAAGAGACGACGCCAGAGGCCGGCGTCCAGTCCATGCCGAAAAAGCTCCCGAGGTGGCCCGTCACGGGGTCGATCACGCGGTCGAGGAACAGGTCGAGGAGCGCGCGGATGCGGGCGGCGAGGCCCGCGTCGGGCCAGACGTGGTAGAGCGTGGTGTAGGCCTCCAGGACGTGGAGGTGCGTGTTCATCGTCTTCGGCGCGTCGGTGTCTTTCTCGCTGAGGCGGACGTCCGCCAGAGGTCCCCACTCGCGAGAGAACGCCTCCAGGTAGCCGCCGCGCACGGGGTCGACGGCCCGCCGCTCGATCAATCGGTACAGGTCCTGAGCCCAGGCCAGCGCCTCCGCGTCCTTTGAATGCCGGACGTACTCCGCGAGGCCGTAGATGGCGAACGCCTGCGCGTAAACCTGCTTCTTGGTCTCCGTCGGCTCGCCAGAGGCGCTGACCATCCAATAGATGCCGCCGTGGTCGGGGTCGCGGAAGCGGTCGCGGAGGGCGTGGTAGGCCTCGTCGGCTTCGTCACACCATTGGTCCGTCTGGAGCGTGCGGCACGCCGCAGAGAAGGTCCACAGGATGCGGGCGTTGAGGACGGCGCCTCTGGCGGCGCCGGGCTCGGGGCGGTCGTGGCCGTCGATGCGCCCGATGAAGCCGCCGCGCACGGGGTCGATGGTCCGGTCGGCCCAATACGGCAGGATGTGGTCGACGAGTTCGGCGCGAGCGCCAGAGGCGAGTCGGGCGAGGGCGTCCATCATTCCGAGCGGTCGAGGACGGCGCGGTTGCGCCGGATGAGGTCGAGGCGCTGCTCGACCGAGGCCGCCGAGCGGAGCGCGTCCTCCGGCGTGTGCTGCGCGTAGTCCACCAGCCGGCCTAGAGTACTGGTGGCGACGTGCAGGCGGGAGTCCGACGAGGCGTAGTAGATGAGCACGGCCCCGTCGTCGTCCAGAATCCAGCCGTTGGCAAACGTGACGTTGGAGACGTCGCCGACGCGCTCCTCGCCCTGCGGCTCGATGAGGTGACCGCCTGGGGCGTGCGTGATCCGCCACGGCTCGTCGAGCGCGGTCATGAACAGGTAGGTCACGTAGCGCAGCCCCGCGGCCGTGTTGCGGACGCCGTGCGCCAGGTGGAGCCACCCGGCGTCGGTCTTGAGCGGCGGTGGACCCTGCCCGTTCTTGACCTCTTTAATGGTGTGGTAGACGCGAGGGTCGATCACGCGCTCGGCGTCCACACGCGCGCCGTCCATCGTCGGCGAAGTGCCCCAGCCGATGCCGCCGCCCGAGCCTGCCGAGATGAACCCGTCCTGGGGCCGCGTGTAGAGCCCATACTCTCCCCCGACGAACTCCGGGTGCAAGACCACGTTGCGCTGCTGCGGCGACGGCGTTACCAGATCCGGGAGACGCTCCCATGTCCTCAGGTCGCGTGTCCGCGCGATCCCGCACTGCGCAATGGCGTCCGAGAGGTCACCTCTGGCGTGGGCCTCCAGGTCGGCGCGTTCGGTGCAGAAGAGGCCGTAAATCCAGCCGTCCTCGTGCGCGGTCAGGCGCATGTCGTAGACGTTCGTGTCCGGGTCGTCGGTCTCCGGCATCGCCAGAGGCTCGTCCCAGAAGCGGAAGCCGTCGACGCCGTTGGGGCTCTCGGCGACTGCGAAGAACGACTTCCGGTCGTCGCCTTCGACGCGCGCCACGACGAGGTAGCGCCCCTCGTGCTTGATGGCGCCCGCGTTGAACACGGCGTTGACGCCGAGCCGCTCCATCATGAACGGGTTCGTCTCGGGGTCGAGGTCATAGCGCCACGCCAGAGGCGCGTGCTCGGCGGTGAGGACGGGGTAGCGGTAGCGGGTGTAGATCCCGTTGCCGAGCGCTTCGGGCTCGTTGGGCCGCGCGAGGAGCGCCTCGTGGGCGTCGCGGAGCGCGCGGAGACGGGCCTCTGGCGAGGGCGAGGGTGAGGGGGCGCCGTCACCCCCAGAGGAGAAGGAAGAGCCGAAAGCCATTGGAGAGGGCGGATACAAAGATGAGTTAGGCGGGAACGGGCGACTCGAACGGAGCCTGCTGCGGGCCGCCAGAGGCCGAGACGGGCGTGCCCGAGGTGGAGGCGTCGTCGAGGCCGGGCTGCTCGGGGTAGTCCTCCAGCTTGTCGTACCAGTTGACCTTGAGGAAGGCGCTCGTCACGATCACGACGGTGACCGAGGTGGCGAGCCCGCTCCAGTCCTCCAGCACGATGAGAATGCCGGTGGCGACGAGCGCCGTCTGCCACACGATGCCGACGACGACGTTGACGGCGTCGCGCTTGAAGCCGCCGTTGGCCTGGATCTCAGGATGCTCCGCCACGACGGCTTCGTGGACGGGGCTCCAGAAGCCCCACGGCCGCACCTTGAGGTAGAAGTTCTTCAGCACCCCTGGGGGGTCGGGCTCGGTGAGCAGGCTCCCCGCGATGCAGCCTACGAGCGAGAGCGCGAGGATGAGCGGAAAGGCGTAGAGCGGGGTTGCGGCGCCGAAGTCGAGCCCGAGCAGGCCCATCGTCGGGGCGGCGATGCCCGCGGCGACGATGCCGGCGAGCATGCCCCAGAAGTAGCCGTAGCTGTTGAACCGCCACCAGTGCCATTTCAGCAGGTTGGAGGCCGCGTAGCCGCCATAGAGCGCACCCACGAGCCACTGCACGATCTCGTTCAGGTTCTGCGCCACGAACCCGAACCCAGTCCCGATAACGACAACGATGATCGAGACGAGATAGCTCATCCGCACATACGTCTTCTCGGACGCGTCCGGGTTGATGTACCGCTTGTACACGTCGTTGACGATGTAGGCAGGCGCGGCGTTGACCGTGGCGGCGTAGGTGCTCATGAACGCCGCCAGAAGCGCCGCGATGAGGAGGCCGAGCAGGCCGGTCGGGATGAACTCGCGGAGCGTGAAGGGCAGGATGAGTTCGAAGTTGACGTCGGAGCCCATCGCGCCCAGCTCGTCGCGGAAGAAGACGAGCGCGAGGACCGTCAGGCCGGTGATGAGCATGTAGCGAGGCACCATCAGGACGAGGCTCACAAGCCCGCTCATTTTGGCCGCCTCCTTTGGCGTCTTGGCCGAGAGGACGCGCTGCATGTCGTAGTTGGGAGCAGGGCCGGCCATGCTCCCGAGGACGCCCTTGAAAAGCATCATCATGAAGAAGGCCCCAAAGAGGGTGTACCCGTCCGCGGCGATCTTCTCGTTCGCGGAGGGCAGGATGGCGGCCCAATCGAGGTCCAGGTTCCAGCCGAACCAGAGGTTCCCCCAGCCATCGGGCACCGCCGCGCTGAGGGCCTCTGGCGCGACCTGCTGCATCGCGATTGCGCCGACCCAGAGGCAGGCCACGGTCATGATGCAGAACTGGAGCACCTCGGTAAAGACCACGCTGAACATCCCGCCCTTGACCACATAGAGCGTCGCGATGGCGGTGATGATGAGGCCGTAGAGGTTGGCGTTCCACGTCGGGTCGGCCGACAGCTCGAACGGGAGGAAGGCAGACGCGAACTGCCCGATCCCGATGAACCCGTAGGCCAGGAACCCGACGACGTTGATGAGCGCGAAGAGCACCACGACGAGGTGCGACAGCTTCGCGCCTTGCCCATCCCCAAACCGGAATCGGATCCACTCCGCCCCCGTCATCACCCCGGAACGCCTGAGCCAGACCGAGAGGTACACCATCAGGAAGATCTGGTTGAAGACCGGCCACAGCCAGGGGATCCAGATGCTCTTCATCCCATAGACGAAGAGGAGGTAGACGAGCCACATCGTGCCCGAGATGTCGAACATCCCAGACGCGTTCGAGAGACCGAGGGCGTACCAGGGAATCTCGTTTCCGCCGAGGAAGTAGTTCTGGATGCTCTTGGAGGCCCTCCGCGAGATCCAGAAGCCGATAAACACCGTGACCACGATGTACGCGGCGATGATGGTCAGATCGATGGGGTGAAGGTTCATCGGCGAGGACGCGGTGGACGAGTGGCGAAAGCGCTTCCGGCGAAGCTAGCGCGCCGGCACCAATAAATCAAAACGATTGATCAATAGAATCCCTCCCTCCCTCGATTTACAGAGCGAGAGGGCGCTAGATTTTGCCCCCCCCTTCCACACATGCTCACCGGAACGAACCTCTCTCACGCCAAGCGCCACAATCTCCAGATTGTGCATGAGACGATCCGGCTGTATGCGCCGATCTCGCGGGCGGACGTAGCCAGACGCACGGGGCTGACCGCGCAGACGATCTCGAACCTCGTCCGCCAGCTGATCGATACAGGGCTCGTGATCGAGACGGCTCGGGCGACGGGGGGCCGCGGCGCACCGCCGATCCAGCTGGAGGTCAACCCCGACGCCGCCTTCTCTGTCGGGCTGGACCTGGACACGGACCACCTCACCGCCGTTCTCGTGGACCTTTCGGGTGCCGTGCGCGCGCGCATCCACCACGAGGTGTGGCTCGCGGCGCCAGAGGCCGCGCTCGACCTCTGTGTCGAGACGACCGAAGCCCTCGCGAAAGAGCTCGACCTGCGTCATGGCCAGATCTGGGGCATCGGGGTCGGGATCCCAGGGCCGATGCGGCCAGGACCGGACGGGACCTATCTCGTGAACCCCATCGCGTTCCCGCAGTGGCACGACGTGCCTCTGGCGGAGCAGCTCCACGCCCGGCTGGGCCTGCCGGTCTTTATCGAGAACAACGCGACGGCCGCGGCCGTGGGCGAGCACTGGTATGGCGCCGGGCGCCACCTCTCGACGTTTTTCTACGTGTACCTCGGGAGCGGGCTCGGCGGCGGGCTCGTGGTGCAGGGGACGCCGTTCGAGGGCCACACGGGGAACGCGGGCGAGATCGGCTACCTCGCGCCTCAACGCGCCTCTGGCGGGCCGACGCACGTCGGCGAGCTGTTCAACCTCGCGAACCTGTACGCGCGCCTGGGCGAAGCGGGCGTCGAGGCCGCGACCCCCGACGATCTGCTCACGCTCCACGAGGCCGGGGACGACGCCTTCGAGGCGTGGTTCGACGAAGCGGGGGAGCAGCTCGCAAACCTCCTGTTCACCGTCCGCGCTATCCTCGACCCCGAGGCGACGTTCGTGGGCGGCCGGTGGCCGGACCGCCTGCTAGGAGATTTGCTGGAGCGCGCCCGCGTGCATCTCACTGACAGAGTGGTCCCCGGCGGCCTGGACGCGCCCGAACTCCGCCTCGCGACCGCTGGCGCCGACGCCGGCGCGCTGGGCGTCGCCTCCCTCCCGCTTTACCACGCCTTCGCGCCGCTCCAGCGAACATCGCTGCGCCGCGCCGACTCGGCAACGGGACAGAACAACGGGTCTGAGGCCGTGTCCGCATTCGAGCGAACCGAGGCGGGCTAGGCGCCCGAGGCCTCTGGCGGGCTGCGCCTCTAGCGCCGGCCTACCAGCCGGTGATCTCGCGGACGACCGGCTCCAGCTCATCGGCCATGCGGACGTGCTCGGCGCCGCCGGGGTGGCCGTCGCATCCCGCGACGTAGCGGCCGTCGTAGGTGAACACCGAGACCGCCGGGTCGCCAGAGGCCGCGCGGCGGGCGGCGACCTCGCGGAGGTAGCCTGCGAGTTGCGCCTTCTGCGCGCCCTCGAAAACGGGGCTGTTGAGGAGCAGGACCGGGGCGTCGGGGTAGCGCTCGCGGAGGCGGGCAAGGAAGCGCGCATAGTCTGCGACGAAGGCGGCGCCGTCCAGAGCCTCGCGAGTAGTCTCGCCGTCGCCTGCGGAGAAGTCGTTGGTGCCGAGGGCGACGACGACAAGGTCGGGGCGGTACAGCGTGCTGTCCCACGGCGGATTGTCCGTGGCGTACTCCATGTACACGCCGTCGTACACGTCCGGCATCACCGGCGCGAGCGTGTTCCAGTTGCGGTGCAGGCCCATCCCGGAGACGGACGACAGCATCCACTGCGCGTCCAGGCGCCTCGCGAGGCGCGGGCCGTACGCGATCCACGCGTGAGTCGCGTCGTACCACGTCCCCGCTCCGCAGGCGATGGGCTCCGAGTCGGCGCCGAAGCCGCTCGTGATGGAGTCGCCGATGAACTCGATGCGGCGGGCGGGAAGCGGTTCGGCAGGCAAGAGCTCAGCGCCCGAGAACGAGACGAGCCGGTTGTGGCCGTTCTGGCCTTCGGTCGCTTTGCTCAACCAGAGCGTGTGCTCGCCAGAGGCGAGGCCTTCTGCGAGCACCGTCTCGCGCTGGCCGGGCCGCGTCTGGAATCGGACCGGCTCCCCGCCGTCCACGACCACGGTGAACCAGTTGTGCTCCGTCCCGTAGCGGAACTCGTCTTCGATGTGGGCGGCGAGGCGCGTGCCTCGGAAGCGAACGACGAACGTGACGCCAGAGGCAGCAAACGAGACCGAACCGTCCGGGTGCGCGAGGTGGCGTCCCATGATCTGAACACGCGGATCGGCGGCGGGGACGCTCTGCAAACGGCGGGCGACGTTCATGAGCGCGCGGGCGTTGTGGTACGGCCCTTTCCAGATCCCGCCCTTGTCCGCGCGGCGAAGCCCGGGCTGGCGGTCGAGGGTCCCCATGTACCAGCCGCCGTGCTCGTGGTCCACGAGGTAGGCCTGGATGGTGCCCCATATCTGCAAGAAGCGGTCGTGGTAGCGCATCGGGTCGTCCGGGAAGTGGTCGCCCATGAGCAGGAGCGTGTTCAGGCCCTCGGCCTGCGCCCACCAGTTCTTGGTCGGGTCGGTGACCGACAGAGGCTCGCCGTCGGCGAAGTAGTAGCCCGCCTCGACGAAGCCCGCGTTGGCGGCGTCCCAGCCCGTGCGAAGGCTGTGATCGACCATTTTCTTGCCCGCCAGAAGCGTTGGCCCGGAGTCCAGTCCGATCGCCTCGGCGGCTTCGAGCATGAGGAAGGCCGTCTCCACGTCGTGCCCGAACGAGACGTGGTCGTAGTACCGGTTGGCCTCTCGCACGTCTTCGGTGGAGTCGCGGTAGGAGACGGGCGTCCAGTCCGCGAGCGAGAACAGGGTGAGCGTGCCGGGCTCGACGGTGATGGTATCGCGGATGAGCGTCAGCATCTCGTCGATCCTCTGGCGGAGCGTCGCATCGGGCCAGACGTGGTAGAGCTCGGTGAACGCTTCCAGGATGTGGATGGATGAGTTCTGGTCCTTCGGCGGCGTGCGCCCGAGCCCCTGGCGGAGCGGCTCGCCCTCGCGCGTGAGGTAGTTGAAGTAGCCACCGTGCTCGGCGTCGTGGGCGTGGGCATCGAGCCAACGGAAAGCCTCTTGCGCCATCGCCAGAGGCTCCGGGTGGCCTGTGGCCGCGTGAGCGGCGGCGAGGCCGTAGATGGCGAAGGCGTTGCCGTAGGCCTGCTTGACGAGGCGCCCGTCGGCCTCGGGGATCGGCGTGCCGTCGCGCTGGACGAGCCAGTAAAAGCCGCCGTTCTCGGCGTCCCACATCTCATCCCGCAGGAAGGCGACGCCGTGGAGTGCCATCTCGCGGTAGGCCTCGTCGTCGGTCCACATCGCGGCCTGCGCCGTCGTCCAGACGTGGCGCGACTGCGTGACGATCATCTTCTGTTGGTCGCCGACCGGATTCCACGCGTAGTCGAACCGGCTGAGGAAGCCGCCCGCCTCGCGGTCGACGGCGCGTGGATACCACGCGTCCAGAACCTCGCTCTGGAGCGAAAACGTCATCTCCTCTGCGAGCGCCGCGCGCACGTCGGGCGCCAGAGCCGTGCCGGCGGTCTGGCCTCTGCCGGGGACGGCGAGGAGCGCGAGCGCTGCGAGGGCGAGGGGTCGGATCATCGGGTCACGACGAGTCGGCCGTGCGAGACGCGGTCGCCCGCGGCGACGCGGACGAGGTAGGTGCCGCTGGCGGTGGGGGCGGTTACGGCGGCCTGGAGCGCGCCCGCAGGCTGCACGCCGAGCCTCTGGCGCGAGACGAGGCGGCCCGTGAGATCGAACACGTCCACGGTTACGTCAACCGTGGCGGCGAGCGTGAGAGTGAGCGTCGTGGCGCCAGAGGTCGGGTTGGGATAGAGCGCCAGCGGGATTTGGGCCTCTGGCGTGGGCTCGGAGGCGGTGGCGAGCGTGTAATCGCGCCAGTCGGGGAGCTCGTCGCGTGTGAGGACGACCTCGCTGGTGTAAATCCGCGTCAGGCGGTCGGCGGGGATGTCGCGCTCGAAGCCGTTCCAGACGTTGAACCAGCTCCACCAGATGCCGCGGTCGGCCGAGTCGTCCATGTCGGGGAGCGTCCCGGACTCGGTGAGCGAAACGAGCTTGTTGGCGCCGAAGGCGTCCTGGAGCAGCTCCCACTGGCTCGTGATGAGCGTTTCGGGGTCGTCGGAATAGAAGTCCCGCCCGACCACGTCGACGTAGTCGTCACCGGGGTACCACGCCAGAGGATCGCTCGCGGGCTCGTAGGTCCAGACCCAGATGAGGTTGTGGAGGTCGTGGACATCGGTCAGCCGGTCGTACACGAGCCGCCACAGCTCGACGTAGTCGGCGCCGCTCTGGGCGCCCCACCAGAAGAAGCCGCCTGCGGCCTCGTGGAGCGGGCGCCAGAGGACGGGGATGTCGGCGTCCTCGAACTTCTGGAGTTGGACGGCGATGGCGTCGATGTCCCGCAAGAGGAGGTCGTAGTTGGCGCCGCCGGGGCCTTCGGCGAGGGCGTCGGCGAAGTCGAACGAGGTCGCCTCGGTGTAGAAGCCGCGGTACCACGGCTGATCCGCCGTGTTGTAGAGGTCCGTCGGGGCGTTCCAGTGCCACATCAGGTTGACGATCCCCTCCTTTCCGTCGGCGTCGGTCTGCGCCCAGCCGATCCATTCCTCGGACCAATCGCGCGGCGCGCCGCCGAACTGGATGCGCGAGGGGGAGTAGTCGATCAGGTCGAAGCCGCCGATGGCGGGCACCTTGCCCGTAACGCTCGTCACGTAGTCGATCTCCGCCGTGCGGGGAGAGCCGCTGTAGATGTCCTGCTGCGCCGAGAGGATGTGCTCGCCGTACTCGTCCAGCAAGAAGGCGAAGAGCGCGCGTGCGGACGGCGACGCATCCGGGTCCGAGAGAACCGGCGGGGGGACGGCCGGGCCGGGGTACGAGACGGGCGCGAACGTGAGGTAGTCCACCTCGAAGCTCCCGTGGACCGTGATCGTGTGGGAACCGGGGCTCAGCCGACGCTCGGCCACGACGATCTCGCGGAAGGCGCCCGTCACGGGGACGTTGGTCGAGATGGGCGTCTGGTCATCGACCTGCACGGTGTACGACGCGAAGCGCGCGTTCGCCGCGACGGCGAGACGGATCTGGACGAAGTCGCCAGAGGCGTCCACGGTAAAGCGGAGGCTGTCGCCGGGCTGGACGATGCCGGTCACGTAGCCCGTCCCGGAGTACCCGGCGCGCTCGGTCGCGACAGCGGCGTTGCCGACGAGCGCGGCGTCCTCGGCTTCGAAAAGCGCCTGGGCGCGAGAGGCGCCGCTGGCGAGGAGGAGGACGGCGAGGAGCGTGGCGGTGCGGAGCGTGGCGGTGCGGAGCATGTAGAGCGGAGGGGCGCCTCTGGCGAACCCGTTCGAGTTGGAGAGGGTGTGCGTGAGCGGGCGAGCGGGATCAGCTGGAGAGGAGGAGGTCGGCCATCCTGCGGTCCAGCTTGTGGCCGCGGAAGTCCTCGTAGGCCACGTCTTCGCGGCCGCTATCGAGGATGCCGAAGGAGCCGCGGAAATTCCACATGGCCCAGCCCCAGCCCATCTCGCGCCAGAGGCTCGTGACATCGCGCATCCAGCCCAACGCGGCTTCATGCGGCGTCTTGTTGTAGCAGCCCCACTCGCCGACGTGGACGGGCACGCCCTGATTGACGAGCGGTTGCCAGACCTGGACGAGTTGTTCGCGGAGCACCTCCTTGTTCCAGAGGCGGCCGTCCTTGTCGGTCATGGGCCAGACGGGGGTCTCGAAGCTCTCGAACTCGTTCTCGGGCACCCACGTGGCGGTGTAGTGCGAGATCATCTTGGGCAGGTAGCCGCGCGTGCTCTGCACGAGCCCGAGCGGGACGATGCCCGGGACGGGCGTCTGCCCGATGTCCGCGCCGTCGGCGACGATGAGGCGGTCCGGGTCGATGTCCCGGATGGCGGCCACGAGCCGCGTGGCGACCTCGACGTAGCGGCTCTGGTCCTGGTAGCTCCACGGCGGCTCGTTGAAGAGGTCGTAGCTGACCTTCTGGTTCGACGTGTGCTTGTAGCGCTCGGCGAGGGTTTGCCAGTGAAGCGTGGCCGCGTCCATCGCGAGTTCCATCTCCTCGCGCGGGCTGTCGAACAGCAGGTGCGGCTCCAGTTCGCGCCCGTTGACGCAGTAGCCTGGGATCCGATGCAGGTTGAGGTTGACGTGCAGCCCGTACTTCTCGCCGTACTCCACCGCCTCATCGACGGTGTTCAGCGCCTCCTCGTCGATCTCCATCCAGTCCTCTGGCGAGGACCACGCCCAGTAGGACATCGGGATGCGGACGAAGTCGAAGCCCAGTTCGGCGATCCACTCGAAATCCGTCTCGACGAACGAGCGGTCGCGGGCGCCGCCGGTGAGTTCGGTGAGGTTGAAGCCGCGCCAGCGCGGGATGCGTGGCTGCGTGCGCGTACCCGGGAGCGCGCCGTGCTGGCTGACGATGACTTCGCCGTCGGTCGAGCGGGCAGGCCCGGCGCCGGTCGCCTCTGGCGGCATCACGGCGCCGGAAGCCGGGTTCATCGCATTTTGGGCGGCCGCGCCTGAGGCGCACCCGGCGGCGGTGGCGCCGAGTGCGGCGGCGGAGGCGGTCCCGAGAAAGGCGCGGCGGTCCATGGGCGTGCTTTTATCAATTGACTGGAGTAAATAGGATACGTCTGCTCGTAAGCGCTTCCAACCCCTCCCGCCGTGATCCGCCTCTTCTCCCTCCTTCTCCTCGCGCCTCTGGCGGCTTTTGCACAGCCCGCCGACTTCGCCCTGACCGAGCGCGGCTACTTCGAGCGCGAAGGTGTGAGCGTGATGGCGTTCCAGGACTTCTACCCCGATAGCCACCAGGGCGGCATCACCGTCGTCCAGCACGGTATCCGGATCGCGGCCAACGGCGACCTGCGGCTCGGCGCCACGCCCGGGCAGTGGGACCCCGTCCCCAAGCAGGACAGCCGCGAGGAGGCCTCTGGCGAGATCGTGACGCGGCTCTCGTACCCGGATCCGGGCAAGAACCGGCGCGGCTTCAACCCCATCGAGTACCCCGACCTGGAGATGGGCTACGCCGTCCGCGCCCGCGCCGAGGGCGACGCCATCGTCGTCACCGTAGACCTCGACACGCCGCTTCCCACCGAGTACGTGGGGCAGGTCGGCTTCATCCTGGAGCTGTTCCCCGTGGACCTCTTCGGCAAGAGTTGGATGCTCGGCGACGCCAGAGGCCAGTTCCCGCGCCAACCCAACGGCCCGACTGCCCGCAGCGCCTCAGGCGAGGCCGAGGCCATCCCCTTCGCCAGAGGCCGCAGCCTGACTGTCGCGCCGGAGACGGACGACCTCCGCTTGACCATCGAGAGCCGAACGGGGGAACTGGCTCTGCTAGATGGGCGCACCCTGCACAACAACGGCTGGTTCATCGTGCGCGAGACGGTCCCGGCGGGCGCCACCTCTGGCGCCATCGAGTGGACGATCCGGCCACACGCGATTCCCGGCTGGGTGCGCCCTCCCGTCGTGCAGGTCTCACAGGTCGGCTACCACCCGGCGCAGCGGAAGACGGCCGTGATCGAGCACGACGCGCGCGATACCGAGTCCACGCCCGCGCGCCTCGTCCGCATCACGGCCTCTGGCGCCGAGACCATCCGCGAGGCCACGCCAGAGGCCTGGGACGGCGACTTCCTGCGGTACGACTACCGCCTCTTCGACTTCTCGGACGTGACCCAGCCCGGCCTCTACGCCATCGAATACCGCGGCGAACGGACGCACGCGTTCCAGATCTCGCCAGAGGTCTACGCCCGCGACGTGTGGCAGCCGACCGTGGACTACTTCCTGCCGGTCCAGATGTGCCACATGCGCGTGGAGGACCCCTACCGCCTCTGGCACGGTGCCTGCCACCTGGACGACGCCCGCATGGCGCCCGCCGATTCGAACCACTTCGACGGCTACGTGCAGGGCGCGGAGCTTCTGGCGCCGTTCGAGCACAACGACCGCGTGCCCGGCCTCGACGTCGGCGGCTGGCACGACGCGGGCGACGACGACCTCCGCATCGAGTCGCAGGCGGACGAGGTGTGGGTCCTCGCCTCGGCTTACGAAGCCTTCGACGCGCTCCGCGACTACGACGACACCACGATCCGCCAGCAGGATCGGTTCGTCAAGATCCACCAGCCCGACGGCGTCCCGGACCTGCTCCAGCAGATCGAGCACGGCACGATGAACATCGTCGGCGGCGTGCGCTCGTTGGGCCGGTTCTACCGCGGCGTCATCGTGCCCACGCTGGAGCAGTACCGCATGATCGGCGACTTCGCGGGCAGCACCGACAACCTCGCCTACGACCCCGACCTCGCGCCAGAGGCCCGGACCGCCACGGCCTCTGGCGTGGCGGACGACCGGATGGTGTTCACCGAGCAGAACGCTGGGCACGAGTACAAGGGCATCGCCGCGCTCGCCATCGCCGCCCGCGTGCTGGCCGAGTACAACCCGCCTCTGGCGCGAGAGGCCCGCGAGGCCGCCGAGAGACTTTGGGCCGCTCCGCGCGACGATTCCCGTGGCTTCGCCGACAAGGTCGCCGCGGGCGTCGAGTTGTTCCTCACGACGGGCGGCGACCGCTACCGCCAGTGGCTTCTGGCGAGCCAGGACCAGATCGTCGCCCAGATCGGTCGGACCGGCTGGACCGTCGGCCGCGCGGTTCCGCGTCTTGGCGACGCCGGGTTCGAGCGCGCCGTCCGCCAAGCCGTCGCGTCCGACTTCTCGGCCACCGCCGAGGCCCAGCGGAGCACGCCGTACGGCGTCCCCTACGAGCCCAACATCTGGGGCGCGGGCTGGGACATCCAGGCCTTCGGCGTGCGGCAGTACTTCCTGCACCGCGCCTTCCCCGAGACCGTCAGCGCGGAGTACATGCTCAACGCGCTCAACTTCATTCTCGGCGTCCACCCCGGCGCCAACACCGCCTCGTTCGCCTCTGGCGTCGGCGCCCACTCCGTGGAGCGTGGCTACGGCCTCAACCGCGCCGACTACGCCTACATCCCCGGCGGCGTCGCCAGCGGCACGGCGCTCATCCGGCCGGACTTCCCCGAGTTGAAGGACTTCCCGTACCTCTGGCAGCAGGCCGAGTACGTTATGGGCGGCGGCGCGACGCACTTCATGGTCCTCGCCCTCGCGGCGGACCAGATCCTCAACGCGGAGTAGGCCCGCCTCTGGCGACCCGCCCTCTCCAGACCCCGCCTCTGGCTCCAGAGGCCCGTTTCTCGCCGTTCCCGCGCCTCAGCGCGCTGACTTCGCCTCTGGCGTCGGCGCCAGAGGCTCCCCCCCCCCCTCTCCCATGCACCGCCTCCTCCTCCTCGCCGCCCTGCTCCTCGCGCTTCCCGTCGCGGCGCAAGAGGCCCTGCCCGCCCTCCACGTCGAGGGCAACCGAATCGTCGACGAAGCGGGCGCGACCGTGATCTTGCGTGGCGTCTCGTTCTCTGACCCCGACAAGCTGGAGAGCCAGGGCCACTGGGACGACGAGTACTTCGCCACCGCCGCCGACTGGGGTGCCAACGTCGTCCGCTTCCCGATCCACCCGCGCGCGTGGCGCGAGCGCGGCGAGGCGGCTTACCTCGCGCTCGTGGACGCGGGGGTCGAACTCGCCGCCGAGCATGGCCTGTACGTCATCCTCGATTGGCATTCCATCGGCAACCTCCGCACCGAAGTATTTCAGGCCGACATGTACCAGACGAGCAAGGCCGAGACCGCGCGCTTCTGGCGCACCGTCTCCGCGCGCTACGCGGGCAACCCGACCGTCGCGTTCTACGAGCTCTTCAACGAGCCGACGAGCTACCGCGGCACGCTCGGGCGGCTGGCGTGGCACGAGCAGCGCGAGATGATGGAGGACCTCATCACGATCGTCCGCGCGAACGACCCCGACACGATCCCGCTTGTGGCCGGGCCGGACTGGGCGTACGATCTGACCGGGCTCCGCGAGGACCCCGTCCGTGCCGAGGGCATCGCGTACGTCGCGCATCCGTACCCGCAGAAGCGTGAGCAGCCGTGGGAGCCGAAGTGGGAAGAGGCCTGGGGCTTCGCCGCCGAGACCTATCCCATCGTGGCGACGGAACTGGGCTTCATGAACGCCGACGGCCCCGGCGCCCACGTCCCCGTCATCGCCGACGAGACCTACGGCCGCGCCATCGTGGACTTCTTCGAGGCCCGCGGCATTTCGTGGACGGCCTGGGTATTCGACCCGGAGTGGTCGCCGCAGATGTTCTCCGACTGGGACTTCACGCCCACCATGCAGGGGACGTTCTTCCGCGACGAACTCCGCCGCCTCAACGGCACCTCGGACGAGTAACCGCGCCTCTGGCGTACGCCTCTCCCCTCCCCCGCCAGAGGCCTCTGGAGAGCCCGGCACCCCGCCGCCGTCTGCGGGTACCGGGCCCTGTCTCCCTCATGCCTCTGGCGCCAGAGGTCCTACCCCTCTCCCCTGCGATGATCTACCGCGACCCCGCCCCACCCTACCGCCCCGAAGCCGACCGCTACGGCGGCATGGCGTACGTCCGCTGCGGACGGAGCGGGCTCAAGCTGCCCGCCGTCTCGCTCGGCCTGTGGCACAACTTCGGGAGCGTGGACCGCTACGAGAACGCCCGCGCGATGGCGCTCCGCGCCTTCGACCTCGGCATCACGCACTTCGACCTCGCCAACAACTACGGCCCCGAGAAGGGCTCCGCCGAGGAGACCTTCGGCCGCATCCTCGCCGAGGACCTGGCGGGCTACCGCGACGAACTGGTCATCTCGACCAAGGCGGGCTACGGGATGTGGCCCGGCCCCTACGGCGAGTGGGGCTCGCGGAAGTACATGCTCTCCAGCCTCGACCAGAGCCTCACGCGCATGGGGCTGGACTACGTCGACGTCTTCTACTCCCACCGCTTCGACCCCGAGACGCCTCTGGCGGAGACGATGGGCGCGCTGGCGCACGCCGTCCGCAGCGGCAAGGCGCTCTACGCCGGCGTCTCGAACTACCCGCCCGAGGCGACCCGCGAGGCCGCGGCGCTCCTCCGCGAGCTGGGCACTCCGCTGCTCATCCACCAGCCCAAGTACTCCATGCTGGAGCGCGCGCCAGAGGCTGAGCTGTTCGGCGTGCTAGAGGATGAGGGCGTCGGCGCCATCGTGTTCTCGCCGCTGGCGCAGGGGCTGCTGACCGACAAGTACCTCGATGGCATCCCAGACGACTCCCGCGCGGCGAAGGCCACAGGCTTTCTGCGCGAGGACCAGGTCACCGACGACGTGGTCGAGACGGTCCGCCAGCTCCGCGAGGTCGCCCGCACCCGCGGGCAGTCCATGGCGCAACTCGCGCTCGCGTGGACGCGGCGGCGCCCGGAGGTCACGTCGACTCTCATCGGCGCCAGCCGCGTGGAACAGATCGAGGAGGCCGTCGAGATGCTCAGCCAGGCGCCTCTGGCGGACGGCGAGATCACCGAGATCGAGACGATCCTCGGCCGCTGAATCCGCACGGGCGCCAGAGGCGGACCCTGACGCGCCAGAGGCCCGTCCTCTGGCGCTAGCCGTACATCGCCACGACGGCGGCGCCCAGCGTGACCAGCCCGCCGCCCACGAGCCGCGAGTGCCCCGCCCCGCGCTCGCCCAGGAACACCATCCCCGCCACGACCGCCAGCAGAATGCTCGTCGAGGCCAGCGCCGTGACGTACCCGGCGGGCGCCTCGCTGAGCGCAAACTGGAGGCCCACCTGCTGGACGGCGTAGAGCGCGCCAGAGGCGACCACCCAGAGCCACCAACGGCTAGCCTCTGGCGGCTCCGTGCCTGGCGGCTCGGCTTTCAGCGTCTCCGCCTCTGCCGTCTCGCGCAGAGAACGTGGGAGCAGCGGCGCCACGAGCGCCATCGCCACCGCCGAGCCCAGCGCGAGCGTCACCGCCCACGGCATCGGCCCGGACGCCGCGATGCCCACCCTGTGGAGCACCGTCGTGAGGCTCCACGCGAGGATGGACACGCCCGCCCAACGGCCCGCCGGATCGCGCGCGAGCGCCCGGAACGGTGCCAGCACCCCACGCTCCCCTCCCAGCCCGAGCTCGTAAACGCCAGAGGCCACCAGCGCCACGCCCGCGAAGGCCTCTGGCGTCGGCCGCTCGCCGAGCAGCAGGGCGCCGCCGAGCGTCACCGTGACGGGCATCAAGCCGAAGAGCGGCTGCACGAGCGAGAGGTCGCCTGCGCGCAGCGCCAGTGAGAACGCCAGCGTGCCGACGATCTCCAGCGGGATCACGAGCGCGGTCGCGACGGCGTAGTCCGCGCCGAGCGGAGCGCCCAGCCCGCCCCCCACGAGGAGCGCGAGGAGCACGATTCCGCCAGCGGCCCGGTACGCCACCGTCGAGGCGATAAGGCCGCCCGCGCCCAGGGTCCGCTTGAGCGCCAGCCCCGTCCCGGCAGCGCCGACGGCAGAGAGGAGGGTGAGCGGAATCCACATGAGGCGCTAAATGGGGGGGCGTCGAGCCCCGTGAGAAGCAGACCAGGTAAGGTGCAGCCACGCGGGACCGGATATACTAAATTGATTGGATGAAAAGCGCTTCCACCTCGATGACCACGTTCTCCTGGCGCCTCCTCGGCGCCCTCCTCCTTCTCGTCGTCGCGCCAGCGGCCTCGGCACCGCTGCAGCTGTTCCCCTACTTCGCCAGCGGCGCGGTGCTCCAGCGCGAGGCCCCGATCCCCGTCTGGGGCCAGGCGGGTGCGGGCGCCGAGGTCACGGTGACGCTCGCGGGCACCAGCGCGACCGTAACGGCCGACGCCGCAGGCCGCTGGCGCGCCGCGCTCCCCGCACGCGCCGCTGGCGGACCCTTCGCGATGACCATCGCGTCTGGCGCGCAGACGCGGACGCTGACGGACCTGTACGTCGGCGACGTGTGGGTGGCCTCGGGCCAGTCCAACATGGAGTGGCGGTTGGACCAGGCCGATGGCGGCATCGCCGAGGCCAACGCGGCCAACGACCCGCAGCTTCGCCAGTTCAAGGTCCCGAAAGGACTCGCGAACGAGCCCTCGAACACGCTCCCGGCGGGCGCTGCGTGGGCCAGCGCGACGACGCCAGCGGCCACGCGCGCCTTCTCGGCCGTCGCCTACTACGCGGCGCGAGGCCTCCGCGCCGAGCTCGGTATTCCCATCGGCATCCTCAACACGTCCTACGGCGGCAGCCGGATCGAGACGTGGATGTCGGAAGACATGCTCGGGTACGACGAGGGCGACGTGACGCTCGGCAACGGAGAGCCCGAGCGTCAGCCGACAGTCGCGTGGAACAAGATGGTTCACCCGCTGCTCGGCCTTCCCTTCAAGGGCGTCCTGTGGTACCAGGGCGAGTCCAACGCTGACAACCTGGACGACGCGCTCGCCTACGGCGACCTCTTCCAGACCATGATCACCGGCTGGCGCGCGGACTTCGGCCAGGGCGACCTCCCGTTCGTGTGGGTCCAGCTTCCCAACTTCGGCGCCCTACAGACGGTAGCTGAGGGCACGCCGCCGACTTACAACGCGTGGCCCGAGCTTCGTGCAGGTCAGAGCCGCGCGCTCGCGCTCCCGAACACCGGCGAGGTCATCTCCATCGACACCGGCAACCCGGACGCCAGCGGCTCCGTGGACATCCACCCGACCAACAAGGAGCCGGTCGGCGAGCGGATGGCGCTCGTGCTCCGCGAGGTCGCCTACGGTGAAGACATCGTCGCCAGCGGCCCGCGCTACGCCTCCAACCAGCTTCTCGACGATGGCAGCGTCGCGGTGAGCTACACCGGCCTCGGCAGCGGCCTCGCGAACGCGGACGGCACGCTGAACGGCTTCACCATCTCGGGCGCGAACGGCACCTTCGTCTGGGCCAACGCCGAGATCGACGGCGACCGCGTCATCGTGTCGAGCCCGTCCGTCTCGACCCCCGCCATGGTGCGCTACGCGTGGCAGTACAACCCGGGTAACCTGGGCGTACCCGGCGCGGCAGACCTGACCAACGCCGAGGGCTTGCCCGCGGCGCCGTTCGAAGCCGCGGTCAACCCCGGCTTCTCCATCGCGCAGTTCTCTGCCGCCCGCACGACCATCGAGGCCGGTCAGAACACCGTCCTCTCGTGGCGCGTGTTCGACGCCGCCACGGTCACGCTCGACGGTGCGCCTGTGGCCCTGGAGGGCTCGCAATCGGTCTCGCCAGAGGCCACGACGACCTACACGCTCACGGCCGTGAGCGCCTCTGGCGAGACGCTCACGGCGAGCGTCACCCTTGAGGTGATCGACCCGAGCCTCATCAACCGCGCCCGCAGCCAGCCCGCGACGGCCTCGACGGTCGAGGCGTGCTGCGGCGATCCGCGAGAGGCGGCGTTCGCCGTGGACGACGACCTCACGACGCGCTGGGCCAGCGCCTGGAGCGACGGCGTGGGCGACAACCCCGAGGACCCCAACTACGACGGCACGCCCGATGACGAGTGGCTCGCCGTCGATCTCGGCGGCCCGATCGACATCGACCGCGTGATTCTGACCTGGGAGGCCTCCTTCGGGACGGTCTACGAGCTTCAGACCTCCTTCGACGGCTACAACTGGACGACCGTCTACCGCGAGGACGCAGGCGACGGCGAGGTGGACGACATCACCTTCTCGGCGCCCGTCACCGGGAGCCACCTCCGGATGCAAGGCATCGATCGGACGACTATCGCCGGACAGCAGTTTGGCTACTCGCTCTTCGACATCGCGGTCTACGGCGAGGTCTCAGCCATCGTCCCGCCGACCGCAGCCGCCAGCCCACGCACGGGCAACGTTGTCACCGCTGGCGAGGCGACAACGCTCGTCGCCGACGTAAGCGGGAGCGTTCAGACCGCGACGTTCTACGTTGACGGCGTCGAGCTCGCGACCGACGACGCGGCGCCGTTCATCGCGTCGTGGACGCCAGAGGCCTCTGGCGTCGCCGAGGTCACCGTGGAGGTCGTGGACGCCTCGGGCATCACAGTCCGCTCCGCGCCCGCCGTCGTCTTCGTGGACGACGGCTCGCTCGTCCGCTTCGAGGCGGAGGACGCCACGGTCGAAGGCGGCAGCGATGGCAACGGTCACACGCCTCTGACGAGCAGCAGCGCCGCCAGCGGCGGCGAGTACCTCGACCTCCGTGAGCAGTGGGCGATCACGCTGCCGCCGGTGACGGTGGACGAGGCGGGGACGTACCTCCTCAGCATCGGCTACCAGATGACGTACGAGTCGCCCAAGACGCAGAACCTCATCGTCAATGGTGTGACGACGCCCATCGTGTTCACCGCGCCGGACAATTCGACCTGGATGCAGCGCGGCCTGGAGGTCCAGCTCAACGCGGGCGAGAACGCGATCTCGCTCGTCGGTTCCTGGAACTACATGAGCGTGGACTTCCTCGCTGTGGGCGCCGCGACGCCGCCGACCTCTGGCGAGAACGCTCCCAGCACCGGCTCGCTGATGCTAGACGCGCCGCGTCCCAACCCCGCCAGAGGCGCGACGACGATCCACTATTCCATCCCTGAGGCGGACCACGTCCGCCTGGACTTGCTGGATGTGCAGGGCCGCCGTGTCGCCGTCCTCGTCGACGCAAATCAACCCTCGGGCGAGCACTCCCTCCCTGTTTCGACCAGCTCGCTCGCGGTCGGCGTTTACGTGTTGCATCTCACCGCTGGGCGCGCGGCACAGAGCCGCCGCATGACCGTTGTCCGTTGACGCTTCCCGCCGGTTTAGCGCAGCGGGAAAGTTGAGTTGGACAAGTGGCTAGGCGGCCGGGGCGGCATGCGGTTCGGCAATGGGGTGGGCCGATAGCGAGTCGGTGTCGCCGTCGTGACCCCGAGTGCCGATTCGGCCGTCGTCTGTCCCCGTCCAGCCCGGGGCGCCGTGACTAGCGTCGTAGCTGCGCTCGACGAGGACGAACTCGGACTCGCTGACGTAGGCCATGGTCGTGGTCGAAGTCGCTCGCGGCATAGGCGCCGTGATTCGAGCGAGTGTCTGCCACGGAGAGGTCAGGAGTCCGGGTTGCCCTCCATCCGTGGTTCTTCTCGCTCGGAGTTGGACGACCCGTGAGTTAACCGGCGTAGTTGGGCAGTGGGATGTGGCCAGAGCGTTCCGCCAGTGGCTGGGGTCTCGGTTGTGACCGGGCATAGGCGATCAACCTGGGAGCCTGGGTGTGCATTCGCTGACGCCAGAGGCATCTCTCATCAACCTTTATCGACCATGCCGGCGGTCCTGCACGTTCTCCGCCGCCGTTCGACGCCGCTGCGTCCCCTTCCAAAAACCTCTCAGTGCGTCGGTCGGGGCATGACCCGCTTCACCCTGCGGGCGCCCAATGCCTGTCAGCCGATGGACAGGGTAGGCGAGGAGTCGTCGGGCTGGACCGAGGGCCTCCACAGCGTCCGGAACCGTTTCGGCGGTGGCTTCCACGCGCCCGTGGTGGTCACCGAACTCGGCCGTCGGCATTCGGTCTACGACCAGGAGCCGCGTACGCGCCGATGTTCCGTACGGGCGGTAAACCGCCCCGCCTATTTCTAAGTCGGCACGGAGACGATACGGGTCCGTGTCGATGGCCTCAAAGAACGGTCGGTGGGTCGGCTTGCCCCGTTGGACGGCGGCGCTGAGCACGGCCACGAGCCGCCCGCCCGCGTCGAGACGACGGAGGGCCTGGAGCACGTGGGTGGTCCCGACCTTCGGGACGCGGCGGTGGCCTAGTCGCCCGGCGGTCTGGGAGAAGGGCGGGTTCATTAGTACGACGTCGGCGCGGGCCTCTGGCGGCAGGATGGCGTCTAGGTGATCGGCGTTCTCGCGCGTGAGCGTCTGGGACGGGTCCTGGCCTGCCTCGGCCAGAAGGACCGCCAGCAGGTCGGCCCGGCGACCGCACAACTCGTTGGCGTGGACCGTAGCGCGGGCGGCGAGCGCGAACGCGCAGAGCGCGCCGGTCCCAGCCGAGGGCTCCAGAACGCGGTCCCCCTCCCCCACCCCACCGACCCAGGCACACAGCCCGGCGTAGGCCGCTGGCGTCGAGAACTGCTGGTAGTCGTTCTGCTCGGCCGTCCGGCGCGTCTGGCTGGGCAAGAGCGCCGATAGCCGCTCGACCTCGGCGAGCGCGTCGCGCGCGCCAGAGGCCTCTGGCGGGAGGCGCCCGACCGTACGGAGCAGGTGGAGGTGGAGGCCGAGCTCGGCGGCGTCGTAGGCGTCGCGGGGCGAGAAGGCGCCCTCGGCGAGCGTCCCGCCGTAGGCGTCAGCCGCGAGGGCGAACAGGTCGCGCGCGGTGAGCGCTCGGGAGGATGCGATGGCGCGTTCGACTTCGCGGGCGAGACTCTGGCCAGCTAGTGCTGTCCCTTGCGGGGTGGCGGCGGCGTTCTGAATCGGCGTCATGGTCGCGGGGGTGTGTGGACGGGGCGTCGCCCCCGCCGCCCCGGTCACACAGCGTCCGCGGTCCTACTCAGCGCGGTGTCACTCCCCAGGGGTCCTCACGCCATGTTTGGCGTGCCCCACCAGGCGCCCGCCCGCCCGGCACACACGAGCCCTAGCCCCCAGGATGGGGGCGGCGTGATGCTGACCGGGAGCCACACGAGGGCGCGGACGCCCAGGCCGAGCGCCAGCGCCAGCGAGGCCCACGACCCGGAGCCGAAGCCGGCGAAGCAGGCCGACGAGGACGCCGAGGGCACCAGGCCTGCAGGGCACGCCCGGCCCGGAGCCGACACCCACAGGGCCGACGGGCCGGAAGCGGCCACCCGACGGACGACGGCGGTGGACCGCCGCGCGAAGCGGCCCCGCCCCCGCCCGAAGCTGGCGGCATGGAGCACGAGCGCCGACGGCGCGAGCTGGCGAGCCACCTGGTCTATGCCGGACATGCAGCCGGTGACGACGGAGGCGCCGGGGGCGAACTGGCGGACCGCCCAAGTGATGGCCCGGACGCAGCCGGGAGCGGCGGAGCGGCTGCCGGAGACGCCGACGACGGACGCGGAGCGGAGGAGGCGGGAGAGGGCGGAGACGGAGGCGGGCATGGCGGCTGGGAGCAGGAGGGGCGCCCCGTGCTGGGGCGACACTGCTCACCGAGGCGCGCCGGAGGGGATGGCAAAGCGGATCTCCGATCCGCGGGGCCGCCCGGAGCCACGCTCAGCCGGGCCAGCGTGCTGGCCCGAGCGAGCATGGCGAGGACGGAACCGGAGGCCGCGTCAGCGGCTGGAGTGGCCCTTGCCAGGCCCGAGGCGTGCCCGAGCGTGTAGAGTCCCCAATCGGGCGCTCCCTCTGCTCTCCGTCACGGCGTGCAGACCCGTTCCGCGATGCCGACCTCACCTGCCCGTCCGGGTCTCTTGGCCCGGCGTTCGGGTCAGACCCGGCGTCGTCAGGCGCAGACGTTCCGCTCGCCGCGTGCGAGCAGCGCCGGCACGGTCTCGCCGTAGAGCACACGGAGCGACGCCTCGCGGACCTGGAGGTCGGAGGCGAAGGCGTCGAGCTGGGCGCGGCCACGCGCGCGGATGGTCTCGATCACGCGGTCGGGGCCGAGCACCTCGCGGAGCGCGCGGACGACGCCGCTCTCGCTGTCGCACAAGGCGAAGCGGATGGGCGCGCCGCCGTCGCCGTCAAGGAAGTCCTGGGGCTCGGCGTCGGGGTCATGGAGGTTGACCGGGGCCGCGCAGGTGATGTACCCGTCGTCCTCGGCCCGCCCGATCTCGAAGAGGAGCGAGACGACGGCCTCGCGCGTGAGCGTGGCGAGCGAGACCGGTTCGGTTTCGACCGCGGCGCGCTCGGCTTCGGTGGGGTCGCGGAAGCCGATAAAGACGATGACGGCGTCTCGGTCAACGACGGCACGCGCGCCTTCGATGGGGATGCGGACGGGGCCTCGGGTGGTGGTAGCGGCGGGCTGACCGACGCGGAGGGCGTAGCTCATGGCGATCTCCGGCGAAGCGACTTCGCCGCTGGGCGCACCGAGGTGCGCGGAGAAGAGGAGCGGCGAGGGCTCGCGCCGACCTACACAGGAAGGGGCGGACGCTCCGTAGGCGTCCGGCGCTCGTGCTACGCGCCAGAGGCTCGGGCGATCCGGGTTAGGCGTCGGTGGAGTCTCCGTCCACGTTCAGCGTTCGGCCGGCCAACCGCTCGAACTGTGCGACGGGGTCTTCGCGCTCGGCATCCACCCGGTCGAGGTGGCGTTCGATCTCCTCGACCTCGGCCTTGGCTTCCGGGAAGATGTCGGCGAGCGCGAGGAGGGGCGCGTAGCTCGATGGGGACGTGAACCCGTACCGCTTGTCGACGACGGCCTGGGCCAGCAGCGCTCGCATCCGGGGGGACAGGGTCACAGCGGTCGAGATCGGGTCGAGAGTCGAACGGGACGTCGGCAGGGCGCGCGCGGTGGGCTCAGGCTACGTAGCTAGACACTCTGGGATGTCGCATATAACCTGCACCTGTGAGACCAGCCGTCTGGGCGCTTCTCTCCCTACGGCCTCCCCCGCGCCCTCCCCTCCCGCGGGAGGGGAGGCGGCCGGGGTGAGGAATCAGGGGGCGTAGTGGGCGTAGCCCGCGCGCCCCTTGCGCGCGGAAACGCGCGCTGTGACGAGCGCCGACTCGCCCCGTAGACGGGTGCCTTTGGTGATCTCCCAGTCGCCCAGCCTATGTCTCGAACATGTGCAAGAAGCTCTCGCGCTCTGAGAGCCCCTCAGAGCGCCCAGGCTTTTTATGTGGCCTCCGTGTCAGACCGAGAGGCCGAGCGCGCCAGAGGCGGCACGGAGGACGCGAGAGAGGCCGTGACAGACGGTGTGGCAGCGGGAGGGGGCGAGCGTTCGGTTGCCCCTCTCCCCTTTCCACCCTCCGGGTCCGCCCGTGCCCTTCCCTCTGACGACTCATTCCGGCGACGGCGCGTCTTCGCGCGTCGCGACGCCCGGCGAACTCGTGGTGACGGCCTACGTCCCCGCCAGCGAAGTCTCGCCGGGGCCACCGCTGCCACTCGTGCTCAGCCGGGTCTCGGCGGGCTTCCCGTCGCCCGCGGACGACTACGTCGAGGGGCACCTCGACATGCACGAGCTGACGGGCGCGCTCTCGCCGTCGTGCTACTGGATGCAAGCCGAGGGGGAGTCGATGACCGGCGCGGGGATCCTGAGTGGCGACCGGCTGCTGGTCGACCGCGCGATCGAGCCGGCCTCTGGCGACGTCGTCGTGGCGGCCATCGACGGCGAGCTGACGGTCAAGCGGTTCCTGCGGCAGGGAACGCGCACGGCGCTCCTGGCGGCGAACCCGAACTACCCGTCCATCGAGCTCTGCGAGGGGCAGGAGCTGGTGGTGTGGGGCGTGGTGACGTTCGTGCTCCACAACGCTCGGGGGCGATCGTGACGGCGCCAGAGGCTGGGCCCCTCCCCTCTCGCGCCGATGCTCGCCCGCGGCGGCTGTTCGCGCTCGTGGACTGCTCGGCGTTCTACTGCTCGTGCGAGCGGGTCTTCGACCCGTCGCTCGACGGCGTGCCCGTTGCGGTGCTGTCGAACAACGACGGCTGCATCATCGCGCGCTCGCAAGAGGTCAAGGACCTCGGGATCCCGATGGGCGCGCCGTTCTTCAAGCACAAGCGCGAGCTGGCGGAGCAAGGTGTCCGCGTGTTCTCGTCCAACTACACCCTTTACGGGGACATGAGCCGCCGGGTGATGGCGGTCTTGGAGACGGTGACGCCCGACGTGGAGGTGTACTCGATCGACGAGGCGTTTCTGAGCGTGCCGACACCCGAGGGCTCGCCCCAAGCCGTCTGTGCCGAGATGGAGCGGCGCGCGGTCGAGATCCGGGCGAAGGTGCTCAGGTGGACGGGGATCCCGGTGCGGGTGTCGTGGGCGGAGACGAAGACGCTCGCGAAGGCGGCGAGCGAGTGGGCCAAGGTGAAACTGAAAGCGGGCGGCGAGCCGTGCGTGTGCCTGTGGGGCCACCCAGAACGGGAGCGCTGGCTGGCGTCGATGCCCGTCGGCGACGTGTGGGGCGTGGGGCGGCGCTGGGCGGCCAAGTTGGAGGCACTGGGCGCGGCGACGGCGTCGGGACTGGCGGCGTTGCCCGACGGCGTGCTGCGCCAGCGGTTCAACGTGGTGTTGCTGCGGACTGCGATGGAACTCAGGGGCGTGTCGTGTCTGCCGCTCTCGGACGCGCCCGTCGCGCGGCAGACGTTGGTGAAGTCGCGGAGCTTCGGGGAGCCCGCGAGCGACCTCAGCACGATCTCTCAGGCTGTGGCGACGCACGCGGCGCGAGCGGCGGAAAAGCTCCGGCGCGAGGGGCTCGTCGCGGGACGGATCGAGGCGTTCGTGACAACGAAGCGGTTCGGGGCCGGTCCGCACCGCTCGGGATGCCGGGGCGAGATGCTCGGCGAGGCGACGGCCGATTCGGGCGCGCTGGTCGCGGCGGCGCGGCGGAGCCTGGGCCGGGCGTACGTGGAGTTCGACGCCAGAGGCACGCCGTACCGCTACCGTAAGGCGGGCGTGACGCTGTTGGAGATTCGGCCCGTGGGGACGGAGCAGCGGGGACTGTTCGCCGTCACGGATGGCGACACAGCGTCGGACCGCCAGAGGCGGGCGGCGCTGATGGAGGCGCTGGACGCGGCGAACCGGAAGTACGGGAAGCGGGCGGTCGTAGTGGCATCGCAGGGGTGCCCCTCAACCCTCTCGCGGACGCGGGCCGCGTCAGGCGCGCCCGCGTGGGAGATGCGACGGGAGCGGATGAGCCCGCGGTACACGACGCGGTGGGACGAGTTGGCGGTGGTCCGCTAGCCCGGCGACCAGGTATCCTTTCTAGGTATCCCCCTTCGCGCCTTTGGAAGAACGGTGGGGTAGGACTTCCAGCACAACGGGTGCGATCTCGTAGCCCTCCAGGTGCGCGACTCTCGCCTGCTCGCGGAGGTTCACACACACCGTTTCGCGAGATGTGCTTTTGCCCTTCCGCGAGTCGGCGTCATCCCAGAGTGTCTTCTCGAAGGAGACAATGAGGTGGATCCCGTAGCGGCGCCCACTCTCCCGGAGGTAGCGGCGGGCGAGCTGACCGAGGAGCCCGTTTGCATAGTCGTCATTCCAGGCTCCCTTGACCTCAATGATGACCTCCACGGTCTCGCCGTTCGGCAATGCGAGGACAGCGAGGATGTCCGTCTCGCTGCGTGGAAAGGATTCTGCCTCGCGCGCAAAGACGACGCGGCGTGTACCCAGTTCGTCTTGGAGGTGGCGCTTGATGTAGTCGCTGACCCCGTTCTCGTCTCTAGGTCGTGCCACGTTGGGGTGAGCGGTGAGTTCCTCATTCCAAAGCTCCGGGGACGCGCCCTGGCGTTGGCCCGAGAGCTTGGTTTGCAGACGTTTCAGCGAGCACAGGATAGCGGCCTGGAGCTCGCGGTCGCTGCGGATCGGCGCGGCGTCGGGATCCTGAGCGAGGGCGAGCACGGCGGCGGGAGCGAGGTAGTCCGGGTCGCGCTTGGCACGTTCGGCACGGGCATTACGGACCCAACTCGTGACGTCGAGTGTGGGGACGTCTGCGCCAATCGCCTTCAGGGCGTTGATTGCCTCCTGGGTCCCTCGCTGCGCGATGGAGCGAAGCAAGTGGTTGACGAGCGTCGAGCGCCAGCCGATGACGCCGTCGGACGGAGTAAGTGAGTGCGCGCGCCGCGCGATGTCGGTGAGTGTGTGGAGCGAGACGGTATCGAACTGCACGGTTCGGTACCGGCCCTGGTGCGTGATGGCCTCGAAGAGAGCACGGGCATCGGCCTCGTCGTCCAGATGGCTGCTGAGAAGACTCCAGGCCGCGTCGGGAT
The DNA here is from genome assembly GCF_002257665.1 of Rubricoccus marinus. NCBI lineage: Bacteria > Pseudomonadati > Rhodothermota > Rhodothermia > Rhodothermales > Rubricoccaceae > Rubricoccus > Rubricoccus marinus. The sequence goes on from NZ_MQWB01000011.1 coordinate 134,370, forward strand.
CGGCCTGGAAGGCGAGGGCGGCGTAGGCGAGCCCCTGCTCGGTGAACCCCTCTCCCCTACCGAGTCGGCCCTTGAGCTCGGCGAGCGTGGCACCGGTGGCCTCCGGCTGACGGTTGACGACGAGCGTCTCCAAGAGTGAGAACCTGACGTCGTTGTCGCCGTGCTGGATGGCCGCGTCAACGAGGGCGGTGCGGAGCCGGGCGTTCCAGAACGGTCGGAGCGAGTAGATAACGGTGAGCCCGTAGGGGGTGGCCTCGGCGAGCATCGCAGAGATCTCGGCGACTAACGCGTCCGGAGCCTTTCGGTACGCGCGCACGAGGAGATCGCCGCGGCGCTTAACGGTCGTTGTGCCGTTGGAGTTGAAGTCGGCTCGGATGAGCGCCCTCACGTGTCGCCTCCACGTATCCGGGGCGACGACGCCGAGCGTATCGGTGGCTTCCGCAATGCGGAACGCGGTCACGATGGCAGAAGGCGTCAGGGCGACGTCAGGGGCCGCCAGCGCGCTGAGCGCGGCCTGGGCGACCTGGCTACGTGCCGAAGGGTTGAGCACCCGCCAGGTACGAGCGCGGCGGAGATCGTCGTGGACGTTGAGCGTGTGGGTGTTCCGGTCGTCGGCGGGGTCACGTTTGAGCTGGGCGACGACATCCTCCCACGCGCTCGAGTCTCCGCCGATCACGGCCAGAGAGAGATCCGCGATCACGTCCGGCACCGGAGGGTCTGGAACGTGGGGGGTCTGGCGCTCCTCCATCTCCGCCTCACGCTCCGCCTCGCGACGCGCCTTCGCTGCGAGCTTGGCCTTCGCGCTGGGGACATCTGGATGATCGAGAGGCACCGGCGCGAAGTAGCACGTCCAAAGACTGTCGAGCGCAGGCACGCGAGGCGCGGGACCGACCGCTGCAAGAAGGGCCTCGCGGTCGGCGGGCATCCGTGCGACGGTCGCTACGGCTCTGGCCCATATGCGCTGCGTCTCGCCAGAGGCCTCGGTGAGACGAGCCAGGAGCCAGGGCAGGTCATCGCGTACGAGGGTCTCGCGGAGGCCTGAGAGGGATATCGTCCGGTGGATGTCGGTCTCGCGCTCAGGAATCGGCTCGGCGTCAAGTGCGACTGCGGCTTGGACGAGGGCGCGGCGCACGTCGGACGGTGGAGTTGTGCCTTCGACTGGCCAGTAGGCGACGGGCACAACGGTCTCGCCGTACGTGGGCGTGATGGCGCGGACGAGCGCGGCAGCGATGTCGGGGTCGTCCATGACCCGGGGCTGTGTCGCCTGGACGAGAGCCGTCGCGAGAGGCCGGGTGCCAACGTTTAGGCTCGGGTTGCCGGCCAGCCACGTGAGACCGTCGACGAGCGCCGTGGCAGGTAGGTCGCCGTTCTCGACGTGGTCTTCTGCGAAGTTCGCCGCTGTGGTTTCGAGTTGGGTCGCACCTGCCTTCACGTCCGACTCTATCTGAGAAACGAGGTCGGCGAAGGAGAGGCGCTCTGGGAAACGGGCAGCCCGGACGGAGAACGCGACCCAGCGGTGGGGGTCGTCGCTCTCGGGCGGGGTTTCTAGCGCCGAGAGAGCGTCGGCGGTGTCGGTGTTGCCGAGTTCGAGTGCGGCATTGGTCGCGTGACGGCGGACGGTCTCATCGTGGGCATCGCCGAGCGCGATCTCGACAAAGAGAGGGACAAGCGCTGTCCGACGGGTCGCGACAGCGGCGTGAATAGCGGCGGTTCGGCCTCCGAGAGCGTGCCCCGGGTCCCTGATCCATGCGGCTAGCTGGTCGTCGAGGCCAGGGTGTACGAGGTGGTGAGGCGACGGCAGCGCCGCGCCGTAGCTCAGCCGTCCGGCATCGTGGGCCTGCTGGCACGCGAGGATCGCCGCCTTTCGGCCCTCTTCGTCCAGAGAATCGTCCAGGTATCGGAGGGCGACCCCAGGTTCGCGGGAGACGAGGTGCGCCCGGAAGTCAGGGTCGAGCGCGGAGAGCCACGCGGCAGTCTCGGCGTGCTGTGGGCGGACCCCCCCAGTAGGGTGCGAGAGGAGCGTGTTCGAGGCGTCCGGGGGTGTCTGGGCATTGACGAGGTACTGCGCCGCGAGGAACTCTTCGTACGAGCGGTGCACGAAGCGGAAGCCCCGCCCGTCCCCGGCGCCATCGGTGGCGATGAGACCGGAGTGGAGCGTCAACTCTTTGAGGGCGTTGCGAATCGCGGAGCCGTCCCAGGACGTGTCGCTTGTGCCCTCAACATCAGAGAGCGTGATGGCATCGCCATCGGACGTGCCGTCCAGCAGCAGGCGGAGCCGTCCGGACCCGAGCAGGAGGACGGCGATGCGGCTCGCGAGGCGGACGCGCTCGGCGGGTGTCGTGGTTCCGACGCGGCCGACTTCATGGCGGTACTCGTTGGGGTCCTCCGCAAGAAGTTGGACCGCTTGGCCGTAGAGAGCGACGCGGCTCTCGGGCAGCCGCTGGTCTTTCTCGTAGATGCGGAGAAGCAGATCGAGCGTCAGCGGCGCCGCGGCGAGGGGCCCGACCTTGGCCTCGTCGACGGCGGCGAGGAACGGATCGGCATGTCCCTCTCCGAGCCTTGCGGCTGCAATCGCCCAAGCATCGAGCCGCCGGAGCGGCGCCAGTGTATAGACCTCGACGCGACCCATGAGCGCCTTCAGGTCTCGTTCGAGGGTGTGGGGGCGATCTCCGTCTCGACAGGCGATGCGGATGCAAAGGCTGGAGACATCTCCCCCACTCTTGAGTGCTCGGACGATGGCCTTGCCCAGTGTGCGGACGTCGGTGCGGCCTTCGTCGTAGGCGTCAAAGAAGAGGGTCGGCCGCTGTTCGCCTCGCACCCAGGCCTCTACTTCGGGCTGGTCGAGCAGGTCGCTGAGATCGGAGGACTCTGAGACTTCCGCGAGGTCGACCACGAGCTTGGGTCCAACCTCCTGATCGGCCATCACCCCGATCTCCGTCGACTTCCCGATGCCAGGGGGGCCGAGCAGGACGAGAACGTCTGAGCTGACGAGACCGGGTGCGTACTTGAAGTGCTCGTTGCCGGACCTGAGAGTCATCTGTCCCGGCTCCTCGAAGCCAGGGATAGGCGTCGCGGTCGCGAGGAAACCACCGCTGAGCCTCGGCGATTCGTCGATCGGAACCCAGACACGGGAGACAGGAAGGACGAGATCGGCGTCCACGGATGAGCGGGTTGGGGATGAGGGAGTTACGCAAGTCTCGACTGCGACGGCAACGCCTCATGTCGCCACGGACGTCCCACTGTGCAGCGGGAGGTTTTCTCAGACGGTGCTGACGGCATCTGGGTTCGTAGCAGTACCGCCCAGTCGGGTGGGACTCACACTAGCGTCTGGGGTGGTGGCGAATTCGCCCGCGCCGAGGTTGAAGCGGAGAACGCTCTCTGAGGCCCGCCAGCCCGACGGGCGTCTCCCAGGTCGCAGATTCGGTCCGCGTGCACTACACGCGACGTGGCGGGCCCGTAGCGGCGGAAGGCAAGTGCTTACCCACACACAGGGGACGCAAAAAAAACGATTCTAGTAGACTAGTCGCTTTGAAGTAGACTAGTTGACTGGTGGTCCCTTAGTTTCTTGGTAGACCACGCAGTACCTTAGTAGACCTCTCCCCTCCCCCGGACCATGATCGTATCCGTTCAGAACCAGAAGGGCGGCGTCGGCAAGACCGCGACGGCCGTCAGCCTGGCCTCGGTCGCCCGCGCTCGCGGGCAACGCGTGCTGCTCGTCGACCTCGACCCGCAGGCGAGCGCGTCGCGGTGGCTCGACGTGGAGCCGGACGGCGAAGCGGTGCTCGGGCTGAGCGACCTGCTCGACGGGGTGGCGTCGGGAGACGTCACGCTGGACCAGGCCGTCGTGGAGGCACGCGCGGCGGAGGAGGACCGGCCGGAGCTGGACCTGCTGGCGGCCGACGAAGCGCTCCTGTTCATCGAGCGCGAGTTGGGCGGCGACGGCGCCACAGACCGCCTCCGCACCGTGCTGGCGGACGCCCGGGAGCGCTACGACCTGATCGTGCTCGACGGAGGCCCCGCGATCACGGCTCTTTCGGCGAATGCGCTCTATGCGGCCGACGTGGTGCTGGCACCGGTGACGCTTTCCTCGATCGCGCTCGACGGCATCGCGCGACTGCGCCAATTGGTGGAGCTCGCCAACGAGCAGGGACATGCTCTACGAGCACTGTACCTCCCGACGGGGGCCGACGCGCGGCTGCGCGAGACACGCGAGTTGCTGGACGTGATGCGCGAGGCCTTCGGGTCGTTTCCGGACGGAGACGTGCTGGAGCCGGTGCGGTACAGCTCGGCGTTGAGCCGGGCGTACGGCACACGCGAGACGATCGCGGAGTACGCCGACACGGCGCGTGCGGAGACGGGTAGGGGGGACCGCGCCGCAGACCGTGCGGTCGAGGACTATGGTGCGGTCTTGGACGCGCTCGACCGGATCCAAGAGAGAACGAGAGACTAGTCTCTTAGTCTGTTGTTAGTCTACTAGTCAACCAGTCCACTATCCAGAACCACCATGGCCCGCCGAGACCTCCGAAGCAACGCACTCTCTTCTCTGATGGGCGGCGCTCCCGCGAAGCGCGCGCCGGAAGCGCCGCCTTCGCCTGACCCCAAAGAGGGCCAGACCGTTGTCAAACCGGATGCGAGTTCACGCGCGCCAGCGAAGCCCAAGCCGAGTCCGCGCAAAGCGAAGACGCCGGCGGCGAAAAAGCGAACGCCTAAGCGGAAAGCTCCAGAGCCCGCCGTTGAGGCCGCGCCGGACGGGTACGTCGGCAAGAGCCAGTACCAGCGCAAGCGGCGCGGCTTGGTGTCGAAGGTGGCAGTCCACCTGAGCCCGAACGTGGCTTCGGCGCTGAGGCGGGCCGGGGCGGTCGGCGACGAGAACGGCTCGAACATGAGCGAGATCGTCGAGGCGCTCCTGGTGCGGGCCGGGTACGTGGGCGACGAGTGACTACGTCACCGTCAGGCCTGCGGCGGAGCGCTTCATCCAGTCCGTGTAGACCATGACGCGGCGGGTCTTGCCGGTGGGCGTGTCCATGTAGGCTTTGAGGTAGGAGCCCGCGTTCCGGGTGGTCTGGTCTCCACGGTGGAGTGGGGCGTAGGGGCCGGGGGAGAGCTTGGCTGTGGCGTCGTTGAACCGGTTCCGCGACTCGGGACTTCTGTGGGCGACGTAGTTGCGGAGTTCTCGGACGGCCTCGTACATCTCGCCTTCGGTATTCGCCAGCGTTCGGATGGGTGCCGCGAACGAGGGATCGAGCCATTGTCCAGCGCGCCTGGACAGCGCGCTCGCGCTCGGGAAGGTGACGTTGCGACCCTGCGCGTCGAGAAACGCAGACACGTCCTGGACTGTGAGCCGAGAGGGCGTGCCGACGGAGACGAGGGGGCGAAGAGTCCCGCTGACGTGCTCGTCGATCTGCCTACGGGCTTTATCGACGAGGTGGGCTTGGTAGACGGCGGGTTTCCGGTTGACGAGGGCAATGAATAGGTCCGACCAAAACGACTCGAAGGACACCGCCGCGCTGGTGAATACGGCGAGCGACAAACGGCTGACGTCGGCCTGTTCGCTTTCGGTGCCCCGGAGTGCAGCGGAGGTGCGGTGGAAGAACGATTCGAGGCGACCGACGTCGTCGGTGAAGCGGTCTCGGATCTTCTCTGCGCTGGCAGTACGCGCCATGGGTTACGAGCTGAGTTGGGGAGGGCGAAGATCGACGATGCGCCATCCGTACCCAGGTTGAGTCGAGTACCGGAGGACGAGGTCGTTCTTTGGCCACGTGCCTTCGGCAGGGATCTGAGCCGTGATTGGGTCGTCCGGAGCGCCGGAGGCGTAGCGGTCGATAGCGCCGAGAAGGTCCGAGACGGCCGCTTCGTGCTGGTCGGCGTCGAGGTCGTGCGTGAACATGAACCGCACGCGCTTCTCGTCCCGGAGCGTCGTCAGGACGGAAAACACGACGGGCGGCTCTCCGGTTGTGTCCTTCCCCGAGGTGGAAACCCGGGAGACAGGGGTTTGGCGCTCGGGACCTGTCGTCCGGCCGACGAGCCGGAGGAGGGCGCGTTTGAGAACCGGGTAGTGCTCCTTCGCAGCTTCCCGAACGAGGCCGCTGGCGTACTGCGAGATGACGAGGGTGATGGCCGTCGGGACGAGCCATTCCAGCGAGGCGAACGGATGGTTCTCTCGCTTGTGGGTTTCAACGTCGAAGCCTGCGCTCCGAAGGTCACCGACGACGTCATCGGTGACCTCCGACGGGACGATGTCGAGCCGGGAGAGAATCAGATCGGGGTTCATAGAGGCGGGGAGGGGGAGAAGCGTCCCGTAAACCATCACCCTTCACATCGGGCGGCGATTCGTGGATGCGAGAGACCTGTGAAGGCCTGTAAGGTGCGACCATGAGAAGAGCCCAATCCCGTAAACCATCACCCGACGACGACGACGAACGGCGGCAGGTGACCGTTTACGGGAGCCGTCGTCGTTTAAAGAGTGTTTAGAAGAGTTTAAATACAGTTTACGGTCCGTAAACGGCTGCGCGACAATCGCTTCCAGGGACAAAGGTGATCGTTAGCGGGAGAAAGGGTGATGGTCTGCGGGACGAAAGGTGACCTTCTACGGGAGCATAGGTGATGATCTACGGGATGGCGATCGGTCCCGTAAACCATCACCTCAGAGGAGTTATCCACGGCACTGGGGTCGAAAGGTGATCGTTTACAGGACGGCGACAGGTGACCGTCTACGGGATGGGGTGCCGCAACCGCCAAAGGTGATAGGATGCGGGATGCTCAGATCACCGTTCGTCGTATCCTCGACTCACCCCCCCTTTTCCCGCTTCGAAATGAGCGTGCCGTCCCGTAAACCCTCACCTAACGCGATGGGGGTGGCTCCTGGTGAGATCAAGAAGCACGTCGGCGCGGTCCACGTGAAGGGTTCGCTGTCGCTATTGGAGCGGAAGGTCTCGAACGTGCTGCTCCTCAACGCCTACGAGGACCTGCCCAACCCCGAGGTGTTCGAGCATGAGATCCGTTTGCGGACCCTGGCCGATGTGGCGGGCTTCGACTCGAACGACCACGCGCTCTTGCGGGCGTCGTTGGAGTCGTTGGCGGGGACGACGATCACCTGGAACATCCTGGACGCCGAGGGCGGGGAGGAGTGGGGCGTCTCGACGTTTCTCGCGCAGGCGGTGACGCGCGGTGGCGTGTGTCGCTACGCCTACGCACCGGACCTGCGGAAGAAGCTGTACAACCCGGAGATCTACGCTCGCATCAACCTCTCGGTGCAGGAGCGGTTTGGGAGCGGGTACGCGCTGGCGCTCTACGAGAACTGCGTGCGGTTCCGGAAGGTGGGGTCGACGGGCTGGATCTCCGTGGAGCAGTGGCGCGACCTGCTCGGTGTGGAGCCAGGGCAGTACGATTCGTTCAAGTACCTCAACCGCGACGTGCTGAAACCGGCGATCACCGAGGTCAACCGGTTCAGCGACATCCGGGTCTCGATGGAGCGGAAGAGGGAGGGCCGTCGGGTGGCGGCGTTGAAGTTCCGGATCGAGGAGAGCGATCAACTCCAACTGGACCTGGGCGGCGGCGCGAAGCGGGCCGCCCAGGAGGCCGGGAGCGCGGGGGAGTTTCCGGGCAACCTCCCGGACCCCCGTGCGATGGCGCCGGAGCCGGGCGATCTGCTCGACCCTTTGCAGCGGCGCCTGGTGACGTTCGGGCTGACGGAGGCGCAGGCGCTGGACGTGGCAACGGAGTACGACGCCGGCCGCGTGGAGGGCAACTTGGCCTACGTGGAGAGCGAGATCGAGCGGGGCCGCGCGATTTCGAACGTGGCGGCGTTCACGATCGGTGCGATCCGGACGGACTACCGGGGTGGGGGAGAGGCTCCCATTCAGCGCGAGGTGGCAGCTCGCAAATCGGCGAAGGAGCGGAAGGCGCGCGAGGCCGACGGTGCCCGCCAGCGCGCGGAGGATGCGTCGCGCACGCGCAAACTGCGCGCAGAGCAGGAGACTCGGACCCAGAGCGACGCGCGTGCGGCGCGACTGGACGCTGCTTGGTCTGTACTCTCCGACACAGAGCGGTCTGGGATTGAGACAGAGGTGGTAGAGCGATTGCGGAATGAACTGCCGTATCTCTACCGGACGTACGAGACCAGCGGTGAGGACTCGGTGGCGGTGCGGACGACGCTTAAAGCGTTCCGGTACGAGGCGCTGGACGCGCACAGTCCTCGGGACTGATGTAATGAAGCACTGTTACGGTTCTGGCGCGGCGGGGTCCGTCTGCCGGTCGCCGCCATTCGCAAGCGTAGCGAGGCGGATTGCAATCGCCAGAGGCAACTGGCTGGCGCGTGGGCGGCGGAGGACGGCTTCCGCCGCCGCGTGGACTCCGTCACGGTGTGACGATGTCGGCTCTACGCCGGCGAGGGTAGCGATGGAGCGAGCGACGGCCGGCCGAAAGGGAGGCTCGCCGCTAGCCTCGACGAGGAAGGCGAGGGCGTAGAGGTGTTCGAGCTGAGTGCTTGGGTGCGTGGTGAGCGCGAGGCTCGCCGTCCACTGGATGGCGGGTGCGCTCGGCGAGGTGGCCGCGTCCCGCAGGTGAGGGGTGGCGTTTGTGTCGCCGAGCGTGTGGGCGACGGCGAGCGTAGCGACGCCGATCCACGGGTTGACGAGGGACATATCCGCCCCAGTCACCTCGGCCTGTTCGCGCCAGGTATGGAGCGGAAGGTCTGCGGCCTCGCCACGTGCGAACGGCCCCGTAGTCGCCAGCGACATGAGGTAGACCAGCGTGTGGGTGCCTTGCGGGATCTCGCTGAGTGGGGGTGTGGACTCGGTTGCTGTGGTGTCGCCAAGGTGGACCTGGGCAGCGTGGAGAAGCCGCGCGACTTGGTTGGGCAGGTCTGAGGGCGCGTTCTGGACGAGGTCCGTGGTGTCTGAGAAGAAGCCAGCGGTGGTCGAGATATGGTCTGGAGCACTTGCCCGCTCCGAACGGGCGCGTTCGAGAACGTCTGTACCGCACTCGGCGTGGCGCTCGGCCTCGCCGAGCGCGCTCCACAGGCTCGCAAGCGACATGAGATCCACGTCGTCGAATTCATCCTCGTCGGTGCGGCTGATCTGCCCAAGCTCAGGCGCGGAGAACCCGAAGGCACGCCCTCCTGCCGTCTCTTCCAGCCAGGCAATTAGAACCGTAAGGCGGCGGTGGAGCTTGCGAAGGATGGACGTTTCGGGGGGCGGCAGGGAATTCAGGACGGGCGCGAGGAGCTCGACGGCGCCGCACACGTCTCGGTCGAGCGCTCGGGCGAGGGCGCGCTCGGCGACGTAGCCGATGCGGAGCGATGGCACGAAGGCCGCCAAAGGCTCAGCGGCTTCGACGCCCAGAGCCGCCCACTGCGACGCGTCGGCGTAGCGACCGAGCGCACCGGCAGACCGAATGGCATCGGAGAAGTCGTAGGCGAGAGAGCTACCCGGCACACAGAGCGCGTCGTTGTCCGAGACTTCGCGCCAGCGGGGTAGGACAGTCTCGAAGACCGCGAGGGCCTGTTCGTGATCCCCGTCGTACGCGTGAACCTTGGCGCGGTAGGCGGCGACGCGAGGGTCCGGTGTCGGCAGAGAAGCGTCGGCGGCGTCGAGTACGTCGAAGGCGCTCCGGGTGTCGCTGAGATATTCTGCGTGGACGGTGGCTTGGCCGATCGCCACGGCGGTGAGGAGGGCGTCGAGGCGCCGAGTGCGGGCGAGAGCACCAGCCAGCTCGAACGCGCTGAGGACCGCGGGCCAGTCGGGAGCGTCTTCCAGGGACTCGTTCGACCAGACGCGGCCGACGATACCCACGGTGAGAGCGTAGCGTTGGCGGAGTGCGTCCTCGACGGCCGAGCGGAGCGGCTCGCGGAGGTCGAGATTGAGAAGTGCCGTGAGGTGTGGCGCGCGTGTGCAGCGAAAGTCGAGAAACTCGGCGAGCGTCGAGGAGGAGAGGTGATCGAGAAGGCCAGGCGTTCCGTCTGCCAGCGGAGCCTCGATGAACGCGACGTCTGGGTCGAAGCGGTCGGTTGCCAGGAGAGCCTGAGCCGCCTCGGCGGCGCGTTCGATGGGAACGGGAACTTCCAGATTGATTGCTAGGTGCGTGCGGAGTTGCAGCTCGAACAGCGCTTGGGCCTCTGGATGAAGTCCCGAAGCGCCCGTGAGATCGCGCTCCCAGGCGTCGAGAACGGCCAAGGCTTGCTGGCTGCGACCCGACGCCGTCGCAAGTTCGAATTGCAGCGACCGGAGCGTGAGGCTGAGTGTGGGGTCGCCTGGGCCAACGAGGGCGTACGCGCCGCCGGTGCCAACGGCAGGAAACCAGTCGATATAGGGCGCAACACCCTCGCGGACGCTCTCGTCGGCCTGGGACCAGATGGCATATGCATTGAAAAGGGCGGGTCCGTTGTTGCCTAGAATGCCGTGGGAGAGGACGCCGCTGATGTCGACGGCGGTGAATGGAGCGTCGAGCAATGCGTCGGCTGCATCGGTGTGGAGCTGCGTCTGCAAGCTGGGAGGAAGGTCGGTGGCGAACGCGCCTTTGAGGAGAGGAGAGACGCGGTACCGGAGCGGCCCGTAGGGCTCGATCCAGGGACCGATCAGGCGGTCGAGTCCGTCCCCCGCTGCCGAGATGGGAGGTGGCACATGGGCGAGGCGGAGTGCGTGGACGCGCGTGAACGGAATGGTGAAGACGCTGAGCCGCATGACGAGATCGGCGGCGTCGGCGGGCAGCGCATCGCGCAAGCGTCTCCGCGCGTCGCGCTGGGCCTCGGCTAGCGGCGGGACCGGAGCTGTCAGGTCTTCTGGTCGGATGGGTGGCCACTCGGCGCGGACCGCTTCGCGTGCGTAGACGTCTGCAAGGAGAGGGTGCCCCGAAGAGCGGATAAGGGCCAGGGTGGCCCACGCCGATGCCTGGCCAGGCGGGCATCCGCGGTTGAGGGCAAGATGGCGGAGGTCGTCCTCGTCGAGCGGAGGGGCTGCGACGTTGGGGTCACCGTCGACGAGAACGGCAAGGCCATGAGGCAGTGGCGAGTGTGCGGTCACGACGAGCCGCCCTTGACGAGCGCGTACGGCGACAAAGAGTCGTCGGAGAGCGCTCTCCGCACGTCCTTGGGGAGGTGCGAGGTCGTCGGCAACGACGACCGTGCCGAGGCGGAGAGACGCTACCGCAAGGGCTGCTTCGTCTAGGCGGTCGGCCAGGCTATCGCCTTCGAGGCCTCGGAGGTCTAGGCGCACCCACGGCGCAGGCGATGCAGCCGCCGCTAGGTCCGCAAGCGTTGATTTCCCCATACCCGAGGACCCGTGCACGGCGACGAGCGGCGACGCGGCGAGGCGCGCGAGCAGGCTTTCGATCGTGCGAGAGCGTGGTAGGGCAGAAGCGAGAGGCGATCCTTCGACAACGTCAAGGAAGCCGGGGTCGCCAGGCGTGCGTTGCGGCGCGGTGGTGGCGGCAAGCTGGGCGGCGGTGGCCGCGATCGTCGCGCGGTCGGCGGCGGGTTGCAGACCGACGGTGCGGTCCTCGAAGAGGCTCAGGAACCCGTCTTGGGTGAGCCTCCGGTCCCCGGCTGCACTCGCCGTCTCGATGGCCTCGGTGAAAAGTGACTCTGCTACGGACGTGGCAAGCGAGGGCAAGATGCCGTGTCGTCTTCCGTGGAGCGCCAAATGGCGGCTGACGAGACCTTTGAGGTCTCCATGGTCGGGAGCGTCGGTGTCCCACTGAACTCGTGATACGAGGTGCTCCCGGAGGTCAGTGTCCGAAGCTGCTCGAAGAAACGCGTGGAGGTCCGGAGAGACTTTGGCATCGCGGAGGTCCGCGCCGTGGAGGTAGGTCCGGAGCTCGCGAAGGGCGTCGTCGTCGTGGAGGGCGAGGTCCCATACGTCCAGGCCCCGGCGTCCGGAGCCCAGCGGCGTCTGCTCATGTGCTCGCCGTGCGCGTGTGAGATAGCGGAGGAAGACACGCGCCTGTGGGTTCCACGCGCGGTGCCGCCAAAAGTGTTTGAGCGCCGTGCGGGCCTCCTGAGTGCCCAGGGAGAGCGAGCTGTCCGGAGTGTCTTTGACCTGACCGGTCACGATCTGTCCATCGCGCCGGAGGTCAATGTCCTCGGCGGCTTCAAGGAACAGAGCTTCGTCGTCGCCGAGCGTGATCCAGGCGAGCACGGCGTGCCACGCTTGGTATACGAAGCCCCGGGTGCCAGCGGGAGCCTGTCGGGCGGCGTCGCCGGTGGGCGGACGAAGGGGAGGCGTCGGCACGTGGGGTTAGGGCAGAAGCGCGTCGAGGAGACGACGCGCGAGTCTTGGTCGTGCGGCGGGAGCGGGAAGGTGGAAGGGTGTGGCGGCTTGAACCGCACGGGTTCTTTCTTCGCGCTCTGTCTGGCGGCACCAGAAGACAAAAGCTTGGAGTGTGTAGCTCACGCTCCGCTTCCAATAGACAAGCCAGTTCCACCACAAGAGGACGGCGGTCGCCGTGGCGACCGCGGCGATCACGAGCGCCAGAGGCCACCCGATGAGCTCGGCGCGCGCCAGAGCTGCTCCTGCGACGAAGAGGGCGGGAGGGATAAGGTTGCGGCTGAAAATGGCGAGCGCGCCAACTCGGCGGGCCATAGACCACCGGCTCGACATTTGGTCTTCGACTACGGTCTCCGCGTAGCGGTAGAGTACACGGGTGTACTTCTCGCCTTGGGCGTTGATGGTGACGGGGTCGAAGTGGAAGAGTCGTGTGGCGATCTCTTCGGCTTCAGGGAGATGTGGGTCCTTGGCGAGAATCGCGTCGAGGATGCGGCGCTCGCCACGCAGCTTACCAAAGGCACCCTGGACGGTAGTGAGGCCGACGTGGATCAGAAAGCCGGTGACGTAGGCGGCGACAAAGCCGAGCGCGAGAACACCAGCTGTGTTCTCGGCCTCGACGAGCGCGACGAGGAGGTCCGGGGAAAACGCGAAAGCGAGAGCCGACAGGACAATGACGCCGGGCATGATGTGCACGACGAGGTCGAAGAACTGGACGGTAAAGCTGCCTTGCACGAGTGAGCGCTGGGATCTTGGGTAATGCTACGTCATGGGGTGTCACCGAGGGCGCGGCTTACGGGAGGGCCAGCGTGTATCCTCCGCCCGCGATGCCCATGACGCCCGATCCTGGCATTCGCCCAGGCCTGGACGGAGGCCAACAGGGGTTCTCTACGTTCTATGATCGCGATCTCGATGGAAATCCCGGCGCGCAACTATATCGGCGTGTCGGCCGCGCCGACGATCGTGGCCACAGCATCAGGGTCAACATCGACCTCGACACGCCAACGCGCCGCCTGCGGCTCGCCAGAGGCTTCGGAGTAGGTGTCAGCCTCTGGCGCCATGGCGACACGTCGGACAATGCCAGAGGCCTGTCGGAGGCGTTCCTGGGGGACGGCGGAGAAGGTGAGTCGAGCGGGCTTTCCGGGGCGAGCGCGTAGCGCCTCGTGCTCGGGCGGCCAGGCGCGGACGACGTAGGGCACGCGGCCGTCGGCATCCACGGCCGCCAGGTCGAGCACGATGTCGCCAGCAGCGATGCGCGCGCCGCGCCGCTCGCGTAGATCCTCCGTGAGCACAATCCCGCCGCGCCAGAACGACGACACGTCGGCGGCGCCGTCGGGCTGGCGCTCGGCGTATGGTGGCGCGTGTACGTCCAGGCGTACGCGGCGTGCGAGAAGGGCGGGGTCGTGGCCGGTCGAGGCGCGCGTCGCCTCGTCGAGCTCGGGCGAGCGGAGCCGGGCGAGACGCTGTCCGGGACGGACGGTGTCGCCCGCGGCGACGTAGATCTCGGTGAGTAAGCCAGGCTCTTCGGCGCGGATAGGTACGACGCGCTCGGGCACGAGCTGGCCGTCGAACTCGACCGTGCGCGTGACGGGGACGGTGAGGGCGGCAACGGCCGCGACGATGGCCGCCAGGCCCACGGCGCGGAGGATGCGGCGGCTGGCTCTCTCGGCGCCCTGGACGGGGCGCTCTGGGCCGCCCAGGGCGCTTGGGTCTCTGAGGCATCGGGGACCGTGAGCGTCCACGTGGGCGCATCTGTGCGTGCGGTACCGTCTCCGTGCATGGGTCAGGACGTGAGGGCCGGGAGCGCTCCGGCTCGTCCGTCGCCGCTCGACGTGTGCATTCCCGCGACGGGTCGCGCTCCGAGGCGGACGGTGCGGTCGGTAAGCGCGGCGTGCTCGGGCTGGTGCGAGACGAGCACGACGGCGGGCGGCTCGGGGTGCGATCGCAGCTCGTCTAGGACGCACGTCAGCACGGCGTGCGCGGTCGCCGCGTCGAGGTTGGTGGCGGCTTCGTCCAAGAGCGCGAGCCGCTGGCGCTCGCCAGCGGAGATCGAGGCTGCGCCCTCGGTCAGCGCCACGTCGAGCGGATCGTCGGTTCCGCCGTCCGCGGCGGCGGACTGGCGAGCGAGTTCGCGGACGCGGTCGCCCAGGTGGCACGCGTCGAGGACGGCGTGGATCTCGGCGTCCGAGATCTCGCGCCGGGCCACGTCCTCGGCGGCCACGAGCAGGTTGTCGCGGACCGACGCCGAGAGCAGGCCGGGCTCTTGCCAGCAGACGGCCACGCGGTCGCGCCAGCCCGGTGCGTCTCCGATCAGCGTCCATGTCGTCGCGTGGTCGCCGTCGATCTCCGCCTCGATGGCGCCCGCATCGGGGCGCTCGACCTGGCCGAGCAGCCGAAGCGCCGTCGTCTTGCCGCAGTCTGACGGCCCGACGAGCGCCACGACCTCGCCGGGCGCGAGGTCGAGGCGGTCGAGGTCGAGGCCCGGCGCGTCGGGCGCGTAGCGGAAGCGGACGCCGCGCATCCGGACGCGGCCGGTGTAGGCGACACGTTTGTGCCGGGCCACGCCTTCGGCGCGCGCAATGGTGGCTGCCGGGTCCGCCTCGGGCGGCTCGTCGGCCAAGTCGAAGACGCGGCCGAGCGAGACGGCGGACTTCTGGAGCTTGCCGCCAGCGTCAATGAGGGCTGAGAGCGGCGCGAGGAGCAGCGCCGCGTAGGCCTGAAAGGCCACGTAGCCGCCGAGTGTGAGGCCGCCGCTCAGGACGAGCCGCCAGCCGACGTAGGTGAGCGCGGCGATGTGGAGCGCGCGCACGACGGCGTTGGCGCTGTTGCAGATGTACCAGAGCCCCGTCGCGGCGACCGTCCCCTCGTGCGCCTGCGCGACGTGGCGCTGGGCGCGGCGGTACAGCGCCGCCTCGCAGCCCATCGACTTGAACGTGCGCGCCTCGCGGATCGCCTCGACGCGAAACGCGGCCCACTCGTCGTAGGCGTCGTAGGTCGTGGCCCACCGCCGGTTCGCCATCGTGCCGAGCGTGGCCGTGATCGCAGCGGTGATGGGTACGGCCACCAGGGCGACGAGAGCCAGGCGCGGCTCGATTAGGAACAGGATCGGCGGGACGGCGATCAGGTAGACGCTCTGGCTCATGGCCGTCAGCGCGGCGTCGGCGCCGGTGTCGAGCACGTCGCGCACGTCCCCGAAGCGGTTGGCGATCTCGCCGCTGCGTCTCGACTCCAGAACCCGGCTCGGCAGATGCAGCACATGGTTGAAAAGGGCCAGCCGCGCGACGTCGCGCATCCGCGTTCGGGCCGCGAAGGCGGCGAAGCGGTAGAGGTTGCGCGTCACGCCCTCGCCCGCCGTCGCGGCGATGATTCCGAGCACGACGAGCCCGAGAAGCGACACGTTGCCCGCTGGATAGACGCGGTCGAACAGCACGGCCACCAGGACGGGCGCGAGGAGACCGAGCCCACCCGAGACGACGGAGAGCGCGCCCGCGCGCCTCAGCGCGGGCCACTCCGAGCGGAACAGCCGCGCCAGGCGGCGCAGGTCAGCCAGCGATCGCCGGAGTCCTGGTGTCTCACTCGCCATGTCAGCGGACGACGGTGAAGCGCCGCGCCTGGGCGGCGGATCCGTCCACGGCGACGGCTCGAAGGACGTAGACGCCGGGCGCCAGGTCGGTCGTGTCGACCTGGACATCCACGCTACCGACGGCGATGCGGTCGTAGACGACGGCCGCCTCGCGGCCGAGTGCGTCGTAGACCACGGCGAGCACGCGCGTCGGACGGTCAAGCGTGAGCGTGGCCGTCGTGCGTCCGGTCGCCGGGTTGGGAGCGGGCGCCGCCAGCGTGAACGGCTGCGCGTCGGGGTCGTCCTCGCCGTCGGTCGGCGTCTCGATGGTGAGCCCGACATCACCCAGCGGCGTCTCGGCGCCCTCGGCGTCGATGGCCGTCAGCCCGACACGGTAGGCGCCGACGGCGAGGGCGGCGACGTCCAGGCCGTAGGCCGACGGCTGCCCGTCGGCATCGACCGTGCCCCAGGTTGTCCAAGTGGAACCGAACACGTCGGCGCGGCCGTCGATGCGGAACGCGGCGATACCCGCCTCGGCCGACGTGCTCCATGTGACGCGTGCCTGGCCGCTGGCGGTCTGCTCGGCGGTGAACGATGCCAGCGCGATCTGGACGGGCGGCGGGCCGAAGGCACGCGCGGCCAGCGTCGCGTCGAGCACGAACGGGTTGGCCGTGCCCTGGTGGGCTTCGATGATGCGCGTCCGGTCGATCTCCGCTTGGTCCGGCGGGTCCTGCGCGTGCCAGTCGAGAAGCGTGATGCGCTGCTCGGCCCAGAACTGGACGTCGAGATGATCGGCGCCGTGCGTGCCGTAGACGGTCCAGACGTAGAACATGGCGCGCGCCACGTCGCCGGCGACGGACTCGCGCGGTTCGAGCAGGGGAGAGGTGCCGTTGCGCTTCTCGGTGTAGAGGTCGCGCGTCGCCAGAGGCGGCGCGCTCGTCCGGGTGGTGCCGTCGGGTCCCCACCAGCGGTCGGCCTCAGCGTCGTCGATCTCCGCGAATGGGTGGTCGCTGCGGGAGCTGTTGACCGACTGCATCACGGGCGCCAGGTGGTGCATGTCCTTGTGGGCCGGTGTGCCCTCGGTCGCACCCCGGTTCTCGGGCCAGAGGTGTTCGGTGGAGTAGCGTGGGCTCGACGCCCAGGCGGCCGACGTCGGATCGAGAGCCGGGTCGATCCAGACGGCGTGCCCGGAATAGAAGCCGCGCAGGCTGTCGGTGGACGTTCCATCGTCCAGCCGCTCCATGTGGACGACGGCGAAGAGGGTGTCGCGGGCGCGGTCGTAGCTGTACGTCGAGGTCGGCGTGTAGGCCGATGCCAGCGCGGTCGTCAGGTCGTCGGCGGTGAGGTCCGGGTATATCGTCCCGCCGCTCTGAGCGAGCGCCAGAGGCGCCGCCAGGGCGACGAGCAGCGCGGCCACGCAGCGCGCTAGGCGGCTACCGGCCCGCCGCCCCGATGGCCGCTTGCCGGGCGACGAGCCGACGGATGGACGCGGCGTGCTGCCACTCACTGGCGACGAGCCCGCCGAAGACGACCGAGAGCAGCCCGCACGGGACCGCCGCTGCTGACTGGACGGACGGGACCCAGCCGTGCAGCGACCAGCCGCCGGTGACGCAGGCCCAAGCGAGCAGTGCTGCCACCGGCCCGTAGAGGAGCGACGGACCGACCGCGGCCAGGCACCAGGAGAAGCGAGAGAGGAACGACATGGCGACACGGGGCAAAACGACGAAGACGCCCGACCGGGAGCCGAACGGAGCGCCGACGGCGCACCCCTATGCGCCCACGCCGCGCGCAGCGCAGTCAAGGCCGCCGCCTCCCCTCTCTCGGGAGGGGAGAGCGGCGCGTGCGAGGGCCGCTCGCGGCCCGAAGGCCTTGACGGCGTGAGCACGGTGTGTTGCTTGTAGAGAGCGCCGCCGCCCCCACCTCCCCTGCGACCTCGGCCGCGCGAGCGGCCCGGTGTGAGGAGGCCCGGCGGGCAGTGGGCTCGCCCGCGCCCGCCTGGGTGACGAGCGCCGAACCAGAGAGCGGCGAGGCAGTGTGTCGCGATGTCGTGTTCATGGTCGCTGAGGGCTTTGTCGACGTGAGGCCGCCTATCGGGCGACCGTGAGGCGATGGGTGACGGTCTGGGCGCTGCCGTCAGCGGTCACGCGGACGATGTAGGCGCCAGAGGCCAAGCCGGACACGTCGAGGCGGAGGTCGCCCGGCGCGTCGTCGATGTGTGCGACGGCTCGGCCGAGCGCGTCGTAGACGACCGCCTGGACGCGCGCGCCGACGGGTGCGGTGATCTGGATGCGGCTCGACGTGTGCGCCGGATTGGGTGCGGGGAGCGAGACCGCCAGCTGGCTGGCGCCGTCCTTCGGGTCGTCGACTGTGCCCGCCTCGGTACCGAGGTCTGGCGCATCAATGCCGTCGCGGTCCTCATCGTGGCTGGTGTCGTGGGCGGGTGCCACCATCCCGAGCGGCACGTCGTCGCCAGAGGCCCACCCGCTGCGGGCGTTCGCTGCGGCGGCGGGCGCCTGCCAATCGTTGAGACGGCCGCGCGATTGGGGGAGCGGGCCGGACCAGGCGAAGTCGGCGTAGGCGTCTCCGGCGCCGGAGAGTTGGAGCGTGTGCCCGGCGGGCAACTCGCTCCACTGCTGGACCCGGCGGTGCGTGCCGTTGGACAAGCGCTCGCCTCGGATGATCTCGCTCCACGCGAGGGAGTCGGCGTGCGCGGGGGAGCCGCCACCGGGCTGCGCCGTCTCGGCGGCGTCGAAGACCGGCCCCTCAATCGCGTTGAACTGGCAGCCGCCGTAGCTCACGAACTGCAACAGCACGCCGTCGGGGTCGGTGAGCGCGAGCCCCTGGCAGCCGCCGCGGAGCCCTTCGGCGCCTTGCCAGACCGCGCCCAGCCCGCCGCCCTCGTCGTCGATCGTGCCCCGGAAGGCGACTGCGGGCGAGTTGTCAGTGCCGTTGCCGTCGACTTGGTACATGAAGCCGTAGCCCGAGTAGACCCAGACCCGGTAGCCGTACAGGTCCGTTCCGGCGCGGCCCGCGATCTCGACGCCCTCGAAGGCGTCGGCGCCGTCGTTGGAGTGGTGGACCTCGTTGATCCACAGGTCGCGCGCACGGGGCTGGCCCGCTCCCTGGTAGAACGCCCGGCGCATCAGCGTCTCGTCCAGGACGAACGGGTTGCGGTTGCCCTGGATGCGGTAGATCCGCTCGTTGCGCTCGCGCTCGAAGGCGTCCACGGGATCCCCTTCGTGCCAGTCGAGGAGCACGTCGAGCGTGGCGTCGATGAACTCGCGGCCTTCGTCGCCATCTTCGGCTTCGATGCGGTACGTGACCAGGAAGTAGGCCGCCATGCGCGCCACGTCTCCGCGCATGGAGTGGCGCACGTCGAAGCGGCCGAGCTCATCCAGCTCCTTCCTGCCGTCGCCGTTGTCCGACTGGCGGAGGAAGTCGTACTCGACGCGGCTCCACGTCGCGGGGTCGGACGGTGGCCCCGACGAGTTGTAGCGGCTGGTGGCGTTTCGAATCCACTTCTGGGTGTCGCTCGCGTGGTCGAAGTCGTCGCCGAAGGCCCGGTTCGAGCGGGCGCTGTTGAACGTACCGTAGGCAGGGGCGAGGTGGTGGAGGTCGTTGTGTGCGGCGCCGTCGGTGGACGGGTGGGTCTGCGCGCCTCGGCTGCGCGGCCACACGTGCTCGGTGTTGAAGTCGGCGTCCTGCATCTGGTCGCGCGGCGAGAACGGCGTGTCGGTCGTCCACGACCGCACGAGCCCACCGTAGACGCCGCTCACGTCGCGGTAGACGGTGCTCCCGGCCTGGCGGACGTTCTCGACCCAGACCGTCTCGAACAGGTAGTCGCGCGCCTCGTCGTAGTCGTAGGTGCGCGTGACGGGGTAAGCGTCGCGGATGCAGCTCTCGGCGTTCCAGCCTCGGAGGCCGTCACAGACGAGGGTGACCGGCGTGCTCGGCACGAGCACGACCAGGTCCTCGATGCGGGCGTGGTAGCCCCCGTTCGGGTGCGTGGGCGCTTCGGCGGCGAGCCCGAACCGGGACTCGCCCACGAGCCCGGGAAGTGTGGCCGACGGAAGGGGCGTACCGTCCACGTGGACGCTCCAGGTGTGGCCGCCCGCTGTCGGCGTGCTCTCGATCTCGACCGGGAGCAGGCGCGCGTAGCCGCTGGTGGGGATCGTGCCGAGCGCGATTGTAGCGGAGGTGGTGCCCCCGGCGACGGCGACGGCATCGACGGCGATCGTGGCGCCCGATGCCGTCCAGCGCAAGCGGAGCGTGGCATAGTTCTGCGCGTCCTGGTAGCGCTCCATGAGGTAGACCGTGACGGCGGCGGTGTGGCCCTGGGGCTCCCACACGACGGCGCGGATCGTCCGTGCGCCGGTCGGCCCTCGGTTCACGGCCACGGCGGGTACGCCGGGCTCGAAGCCTACACGGCTGGACGTGACCTTGGGCTTGAGCGCGTCGTCGGCTGTGCCCTCGACGGTCCAGACCGGCCCGATCTCGGGGACATGCCGGTCGATGGGCGTGCCGCCTGCCTGGCAGCATAGGGTGTCGAAGAACGCCAGCGTCTGGTCGTCCGCGGCGTGGGTCTGCGCACGGAGGGAGGGTGCGGCGAGGAGGAGCGCGACGAGGAGGACGCGGGCCTCTGGCGCCAGAGGGGAGGGGGCCCGCCGGTCGCGACCGCCCGCCACCACACGGGCGGCCGCGCCTGCCAGGGAGCGTGCTGCGGCAATGGCCGCAGAGCCTCCTAACGCCCTCAAC
This sequence comes from Rubricoccus marinus, assembly GCF_002257665.1. Taxonomy (NCBI): domain Bacteria; kingdom Pseudomonadati; phylum Rhodothermota; class Rhodothermia; order Rhodothermales; family Rubricoccaceae; genus Rubricoccus; species Rubricoccus marinus. Next base: position 154,944 of record NZ_MQWB01000011.1, read on the forward strand.
GTAGCAGAGCGGCGGTCGCCGCGCACGATCGACGCCAGAGGCGGTGGGGTGGCGGTTCTCATTTCGACTCGGGCCGGGGCGTGAACATGAACAGCACCCGGAAGACGCGGAAGATCAAGTAGCCCAGGACGGTGACGATCGTGAGCACGATGGTCAGGTCCGTGTTCTGGACGCCTGACATGAACACGCGGACGCTGCCCAGCCCGATGAGGAAGAAGACGTAGATGAGGCCGAGGTTGAAGAAGGGCGCGTCGTCTCGGGCCTGGAGGTCGCGGACGTCCTGCTCGGTCACGATCTGCGACTGCGCGCCGTCGTGCATCATGGCGCGGAGGATGGCCGGGTTGCCCTCGGCGCGGCGCAGCACCTCGCGCCGGTAGTGCTTGACGTCCGGGCTGGCGATGGCGTAGCGCGAGACGAAGTACTCGAAGAGGGCTGCGGTGTGCTCCTGGCCCAGCGCCTCGACGGGGATCTGGCCGAAGGTGGCGATAAACGTGCGCAGGCTGCGGCTCTGTGGGAGGGCTCGAATGGCGCCGATGATGGTCGCGCGCTGCTGCAACTCGCGGAGAAAGAGGCCCTGACTCGCGCTCGCTCGGTCGAGCGCGTCGAGGACGATCAAGAGGCGCGGCGCCCGGCCGCCGCCGGCCAGGTCGTGCAGGCTCTCGACCACGGCTTCCTGCCGCTCGTCCACGGTCCGGAGGATCTTCTTGACCTCGGTCCACTCGTACTCGTCGCACGCTCCGGCGCGAAGCGCGGGCGGGATGCCGGGCAGGGCCAGAATCCCCAACTCGTGAAAGGCTTTGGCGAGCGCGTCCACCAGCCTGCCGTTCGGCCCGGCCTCGGCCACGTAGACGAGCGTGTAGGCCTCGTCCGCGCCCTGGGGCATCTCGACGTACCTGCGGCGGGCGCGCGTCTGGGCGGCGCCGTCCAGGAGCACGCGCCGCCCGGCGACGACGGCCACTAGGTCTTCGAGGATGCGGGTTTTGCCGACGCCCTCGTCGCCACGCAAGAGCGTGTGCCGCCCCAACATGGCGCGGTCCACGAGTTCGGCCAGCACATGCCCGTTGCCCAGCCGGATCGGGTCGGTGAGGACGGTGCAGTCGGGCGCACCGGGCACGCCGACCGGGCGGAGCGCGCCAACGGCTTGGCCGGAGGCGAGGACGGACGCGGCGAGCGCGTCGGGCCGGGAGATGGACGAGAGCCGGGGGGCGGAGGTGGAGGCCATCTCAGGCTATGTGTGAAGGGACTCGTCCTGTCTGCGCCCGGCGTTCGGTCCCGCCTGCCGCGTTGCGCTGCATCGCCGATGCTGGCGCATCGACTGCTTCACGCGCCTTGCAGGCGAAACCGCCTGCTCGTGCTCGACTACGGAAGAGCCCATCACGCATAGCCTATTTGTGGAGCCGGGTCCAGAGCTTGGTGACCTCGTGGACGATCGGGTCGTCGACGTGCGAGTTGGCGGCGTGGAAGGCGAGCAGCTTGCTCGTGACCTCGGCGTACATCTTGGTCCGGCTGCGCTTGAAGAAGTGCCAGCGCTTGGGCGGCTCGTCGCAGAGCAGCGAGCGGAGGTAGCGCACGGTGTCGTGGGCCGAGACGGGCGACGGGATGCCGGTGTCGGCCAGGATGTGGCCCTCGTGGGCGACGGCGCGCTCGCGGCCGACGGCGTCCTCAAACAGCTCGAAGACATCAGCCCGGAGCCGGTCGAGCTGGGTGGCGAGGCGGTGGCGCTCGCCAGAGGCCGGAGCGGGGGAGGGGAGCGTCGCCGGGGACGGCGCGGCGGGGACGGGTGCCGCCGTCGGCGCAGGCTGGGGGACGGGCGGAGGCCCGGCCTGGCTGTCGCCTTCGGTGCCCGAGGTGGGAGGCGTCGAGGCGGGCGGTGCCGGAGTGGCCGGAGCGATGACGGCCCTCCCCTCCGTGGAGGGGAGGAGAGCGCTCGCGCCATCGCCTGCTGCCGTCTCGGCCGGGGCACCCGGCTCGTCCATCACGCCCAAGGCGAGACCGCTACGGGGTCTGGTGGGCATCGAGGGCGGCGCGGCGGGACCGCCGCCCTGCAACTCCGCCACCAGCACACCCAGGTTGGTCGCGTGCGGGTGGTTCGGCTCGACCAGGCGCGGCCGTTCGGCGTGATCCCGAAGGTAGCTCTCGACTCGCTCGGTGTGCTCGTCGGGCGCGGCCGCTCGGAGCTCGGCCGCCGTCCGCTGCATGGCGATGGCCGCGGCGTCGCCAGAGGCCCCACGCCGCGCTTCGGCTAGGCGGTTGGCCTGCTCGATGATGCCGTCGAGGTCGAACGCCCGGTCGGTCCGGGCGGGCATCGCGGCCTTGTTTTTGGCCCGGTCGTAGAGAAGCACGCGGCCCTGGACGCCGTCGAGATGCCCGGCGAGCACGGCCGTCAGTCCTCCGGGATCGACCGTCCCGGTCTCGATGGCTGGGTCTTCGCCCGCGTCGCGCTCTTCGGGTGGCGGAACGGTCCCGATCGACACGGCCAGCCCGTCGAGGTCGAGGAGCCGGATGCGCGGGGCGAGCGGATCGGAGAAGTCGTTGACTTCCAGAATGCCGTTTCCGCAACCCGAGCGCGCGATCTGGTGCACGACGAGCGCGGCCGACTCGGCGCCGTCCACGTGGAGTTTCAGGCACTCCGAGTAGAACACCGTTTCGAGGAAGCGTGCGCAGTCCCCCTCGTCCAGTTCGTAGACCGACAGGAACGCCGGGCGCCCAGCGTCGCGGTGCTCGATGAACCGCCCGAGTGCGGTCGCGGGCATGACCGGGAACCGGTAGTCGGTCGTGGTTCGGGCGACCGCGAGAAGCTGGCCGCTGGCGGCGACGAACGTGTCGTAGGTGGGACCGAGCGTGCTGTGGCTCTCGGCAGAGGCACCGGGACCGCTCTCGGTGGGACCGTTGCCGGTCCCGTCGTAGCGGACGACGATGAGCGACACGACGCCCTGGGCCTGCTGGTCGGCAAGCGAGACCGGGTCCAGGAAGGACGCCGAGACCGATTCGATGATGGGGCGCGCCGTGGTCAGCATCTACTCAGGGCTCTGGGTGCTGGATGCCAGAGGTGTGGTCGTGGTCTCGACGGGCGCCGCCACGTCGCGCAGCGCGACGTCGGTACCGCCTCCGGCGTCGAGCGTGGCGAGGCGCGCGGCGTTCGTCGCCTGGGCGTGCTGAGCAGACAGCAGCGCGAGCCGCTGCCGAGCCAGCCCTTCGTAGTCGAGATCGCCCTGGTCGTACTTCATCTGCGCCAGGCGCGTCAACTCCTGCTGGGCTTCGACGCGCTGTGCGAGAAAGCCCGCCTCGATGCGAAGCTGCTGGGCTGCCAGGTCGGCGCGGCGCAGCTCTTCGGCGTCGCGCTCGCGCTCGTCGGCCTCGCGCTCGGCGCGGGCGATGACCCGCTCTCGCTCTCTCGCCTGCTGCTGTGCGCGTCGGGCCTGGTAGAGATCAATGCGCGCCTCGGCCACCTCGACGGCGTTGCGGGCGCGGTTGACGGGGCGGCGGTCGAGGAGTTGGTCCATGCTCCACGAGAGCGTGACGCCCCAGGTGTCGCCCGGCCAGCGCGCGATGGCGGCGTACTGCGGATCGTAGCCCTGGCTGCTGATCGATGGGAAGGCTAGGCCGCGTGTGGACATGCTGACGAAGAAGTCGGCTGCGGGGCGCCAGCGGCGCCAGCCGGTGACGGCGTGCAGCTCGGTCTGGGCCAGGTCGAGGCGGGCGCGCTCCACGCGCAGCCCGGCATCGCTGGTGTCGGCCAGGATGGAGAGTGCGGTCAGCGGGTCGTCCTGCGGCATCCCGTCCAGGCCGTAGCCGGGAAGGTCCTGGGCGGTCGCCAGGGGGGCGGGAAGGAGAGCCAGCGCCGCCAGGGCAAGCACGACGACGGCCAGGCGGAGCGGCCCGGCTGCTGCGCGGTGGTCGTCCTCGTGATCGTCGTCGAGCTCGTCGGTGAATCGGCGCATGGGAGTTGGGATTTAGGCTTCGGCCGTGGCGGTCACGAGGCGTTGGATGCTGGGCGCATCCTCGGGACGGAGCCCGGCGGTGGCCGCCAGGTCTTTGAGGAAGCCGTCGCCCAGGACGGGGCGGCCGGCGAACAGCGCGAGCGTCTGGCTGGCGAGATCGGCGTGGAAGCCTGGGGGCATCTCGGCGTAGTGCTCGCAGTGGTGGAGCCGGAGCGCGGCTATCGCTTGGCGATCGTGGTCCAGTCCCGCAGCGCGGATGCTCTCGGTCACGACACAGATGTCGTACTTGTGGCCGGTCAGCATCCGGTAGAGCGCGAGCGCGACGGAGCGACGGCGGAACGGGTCGATGTGAGAAAGCATGGGGGTGCGCCTGCGGCGCGGCAGTGGGAAGGGGCCAGTAGCCAGTGGCAAACCCAGCCAGAGGTTTCCCTACTGGCCCCTTCCGACTGGCCACTGGCCCGCGAGCGAAGCGAGCGCTACCCCTCGGTGTTCTCGCGGACCACCACGCCGTCACCGCCGCGCTGCTTCGTCTGGCGGAAGGTGCCGTTGACGTAGTCGTTGCGGGAGACGAGCGAGCCGTCGGACAGGTCGCCCGACGAGCTGAGGGTCCGAAGGAGGGTGCCCGAGAACGACCCGTCGGCGGCGATCGCGAAGTCGGCCCCGTAGTAGCGCGTCCGCACCGCGCCGTCAGCGCCACCGTCACGGACCGTGCCGGTGCCGTTGGTGTTGAGCGTCACGACGGGCTCGCGGACGGTCACCGACTCGCGCAGCTCTTGGTTCGCGTAGCCGACGACGGCCTCGCCCACGCCGGGCGAGTAGACCTGTGCCACGCGCCAGGTGTCGTAGCTGGTGAAGCTGGCTTCGGCGTCGTCCGACGTGCCAGTCAGGTAGGCGTTGGTGCCTGCCCCGAGGGCGGTGATGAAGGCGTCGAGGTCGGGATAGCTGAGGAAGGTCAGCGTAACCGACTCGACGGCGTCCAGCGCCGCCGTAGCGGCGTTGTTGTCGTGATCGACCGCGCGGGCGTGCTGCACGCGGGCCTGCCAGACGCCGACGCCCTGGGGCTCACGGTAGGACATCTGGACGAGGTAGCCCTTGGCGTTGCCGGTATCGTAGATGCCGGTGTACGTCGTGGTGTCGACCATCGCGCTCATGGACGCCATCGCCATCGGGAGCGAGGCGGCGTCCTTACTCGCCACGCGGGCGGCGGAGGACGAGTTGAACCCGAGGTCGAACAGCTCCTCGACCTCCGCGAAGGCAGCGGTCACGAGAGCCTGCTGGTTGCTGGTGATCGGGTCGATCACATCCGGGCCGGTCGGTACGTCGGGGCCGGGGCCAGCGGTGTCGCAGGCGGTGAGAGTCAAGGCGAGCGAAAAGGCCGCCAGAAGTGAGAGTCGCATCTCTTGGTTGAGGGTGTGGTCGCCCGAGCGGCGACGGGACGTCGCCGTGGCGGGCTTCCGGTGTAAAGGAGCGGGGCGAGGGCACGCCTCCGCGGGGATGGACGGTGGGCGCCCACCCACCGGCGGTGGGTGGAAGTGCGCTTCGGCCCGGTGTAGCCGAGTCGCGCCGTCCCTCCCGAGGACGGGAGGAGTGGCGGCGGTCGTCGGGTCTCGGGGAGCCTCCTCCTCCGTGTCGCGTATTATCGGGACATGGATCGGTGGCTCTTTGGCGACGTCACGTCGCCACGGTTGAGGGTGTCGATCTAGCGCGCGTACCCGCGCGCAACGGAAGTGGCGGCCACCGAGGCAGGGCTCTAAGTCCTCGGTGGCCGCTCTCCATTTAGGGCTCTGGGGGGCTGGTGGATGGGGTGCCGGAGTCGCCCGCCCGGTCGGACACGAGCACGATGCGGACCTCGGTGCGGTCGGGGCCGAGGTCGCGGGTTTCGATGCGGCGCACGATGCCTGCGCCCGAGGACCGCACGTAGCCGTCACGAATCGCCTGCTGTTGGCGGAGGGTGGCCCGGCGGAGACGGGCGGTCGCCTGGCGGATGCGCTCGGCGCGCGTGCGCTGCCACTCGGCGGTGCGGCGGGCTCCGGCACTCTCGGCGGCGGCGACCTGGGCGCGTAGATCGGAGGCCTCGGCGCGCGCGGCATCGACGGCGCTCTGGGGCTCGAAGCCTTCGGCGTGGCGGTCCTCGACGCGCCGAACGGATGCCTCAGCCTGGACGAGCCTCTGGCGGAGCGTGACGGGATCGGCCGACACGGGCGGCGCCGTCGCCTGGGCGGCGGCGAGGTCGGCCTGCGCCTCGGCGACGTCGAGCTGCGCGGTGCTCATGGCCGACGACGTGAGCACGGCCACGGTGTCTCCGACAGCGACGGACTGGCCCTCGCGGACGAGTAGCTGGGGCGGCTCGGACGGCTTGTGCGCGAAGGTGACGCGGCGGACCTGGGAGCGCGCCATGTCCTGCGGGTCGTAGTCCTCGGCCTCGCCGTCGCGGACGTAGACCCGGAGCGTGACCGTGCCCTGCTCGACGATGAGCCCGGTGAGGTCGAGGCGCGTGAGGTCCGCGAGCGTGGCAAACTGGAACGACAGGCGCTTGTCGGTCCCGGTGACGGTGTCGAACCGGAACTCGTCGGGCGTGACGCCAGCGGCCTCTGTCACCGTCACTTGGCCGTCGATCAAGTGGCGGACCGGGTGGCCGTCGGCGCCCGCGGGCACGAGGGACTCGAGGTCCGCCAGGACCCGGCCCGCGAGGTCGATCTGCCGACGGGAGACTTGGACCTGGGCGCCGCGGTGGGCGAGCACGCGGCTGGGCTGGAAGTTGGCGGTGTAGGCCGGGCCGAGCGAGAACACGCGGCCGTCGGTCGTGTCGCGTACGAGCAGCGTGTTGGCGCCCGTCGTGCCGATGGCCTCGAACGTGCCTTCGAGCAAGCGCATGTGCTGGGGGTCGGACGCCTCGACTTCGATCTGCACCAGGTAGCCTTCGGCGCTCCAATCCAGAAAGTCGCGGACCGCCGCTGAGGCGTCGGCCTGTACCCTGCGGACGAACCGCTGGTACCCGTCGTGCTCCAAGACCGCGAACGGAATGGTGAGGCAGACGAAGCAGATGCCGAAGAAAGCGTCGACGCGGCTGCCGGTCGTGGTGCGGTAGCTCGTCTCCTGGCGGTTGTAGTAGGGGAAGACGCCCCGGCGGTCGCTCCACGGCCAGAAGACGCGGACGCCCTGGACGGTCCACGTGTCGAGAAACGGGTGGCTGATGTAGCCGACGACGATGGCCGCGTAGATGTGCGGCAGTCCTGCCCAAACGAACGGCAGCGCGAGCGCGGCGACGGCTGTCTGGGCGGCGTAGCAGTGCGTGATCGTCCGGTGCCCCCACCGGCGCTCGATGCGGCGCGCCAGAGGCGAGAACACGCGGCCGACGGTCGAGCCTAGCGTGTCGATGTCGGGCGCCGCGGCGGCAGCCGACGCGACGACGACCCCGGTAGCGGTCCAGGGGACCTGGAAGAAAGTGGCGGCCACGGTGTATCCGAGGACGCCTCCGGCGACATGGGTGCCCAGTCTCATCGCTGTGGGGAGGGGGTGGGCGGTGCGTCCGCGAGCCGGACCTCACGCCCGGGGTTGGCGCGGCGGAGGTGGGCGAGCACCTCCTCGCCAGAGGCCTCTGGCGTGAACGGCAACGGCAGCGAGTGGCGACCAAACTCCGCCTCCAGCGCGGGGTCATGGACGACGAACCCAGTGGGTGACCTGCGGACGGTGAGGGGGCTACGGGCCATCACGAGCGGAACATGATGGTGGTGAGGTCCCACTGCTCGGTGCGGTCGGAGCCGTCGAGTCGGGCGTACAGCTCAACCACGTACTCGCCCTGGGGCGCGAACAGGCCGTTGGGACCCACGCCGCGCCACGCGGCGGTGCGCGGCCCGGAGGTCTCGCGCCGCTCCTCGGTGATCTGGCGCACCAGTTCCTTCGACCCGTCGCTGGCGATGCGGACGATCCGGATCTGGACGAGGGCCGATTCCTCCAACGTGTACCGGATCTCGCACGCCTCGTTGAAGGCGTTGAACGTGGGGTCGACCCGGAAGCCGGACACGACCTGGAAGTCGGTCGGGCCGGTGGGCGGCGTGCAGCCAACGGCGAGGGCGAGGGCCACGGCCAGCGCGGCGGGAAGTCGGCGCATGGTTAGACGGGGACGTGGTGGGCGAGGACGGCGCCTCGGGCGTGCTCGGCGGCGCCGACGGTGTTGGTCTCCATTAGGCGGCGCAGGCTCTCCTCGTCGACGTGGGTGTAGACCTCGGTGGTCTGGATCGAGGCGTGGCCCAAGAGCTCCTGGGTCCCGCGTAGGTCGCCGGTGTAGCGCAGCGTCCGGGTGCCGAACGTGCGGCGGAGCACGTGGGGGGTCAGCTTGTGCCGGGTCTTGACGTGCCGCTGGAGGCGGGCGCAATCGCGCTGGATCTGCTTGGGGTCGACGGCCTGGCCGGCGAGCGTGATGAACACCTCATCGGCCACGTTGGGCACGTAGCGGCGGACGGCGAGCCAGTCGGTCATCGCGGGGTAGGCGAAACCGACGAGCGGGACGGTGCGGCGCTTGTCACCCTTGCCGGTGAACGAGAGATAGTAGCCGTCCGGTCGTGGGACGATGGCCTCGCGGGGGAGCGTCAGCACCTCCTCACGCCGGAGCCCGGCAAACGCCATAAGCGTGAAGGTGGCTCGGCGGCGGGCGGCCGTAAAGAGGGCGGCAAAGGCGCGCTGCCGGTCGCCTCCGGGCTCGGAGGCTTCGAGCTGGCGGTTGGCCTCCACCATGTCGTCGGACAGCCGGGCCACGGCGCGTTCGAGTTCGTCTTCGGCCAGGACCTTGTGCGTCTCCGACTTCCGGTTGAAGCCGGGCAGGTCGAGGGCGTCGAAGGGGTTGGTGGTCACCACGTCGATGCCCCGGAGGAACCGGTAGAACGACCGGACGCAGTAGATCCGGCGGGCGACCGTCCGGGCGGCCAGCTTAGTCGAGAGCCGGGTGAGGTAGCGCTCGGCGTCTCGGCGCCCGACGGTGCCCACGCGCAGCCGGTCATTGGCGAGGAAGCGCCCGAAGTGTTTGAGATCGGATCGGTAGGCGCTCTCGGTGTGGCGGCTGCCGGACTTGGTGTGGAGTGTCCGGCCGATGAACAACTCGATGGCCTCCGCCAGACTCATCTCCACGCTCGCGCTGCTCCCCGGATCGGGTGCAGCCAGGCGTGCGGTCGCGTCAGATGGAGAGATCAACAGTCCTTTCTGGGGAGTCGAGCGCACGCCTCAGCGCGTGCCGTCTACTATGAGGTAGACGGCACAAGTAAACGGGGCGACGGCCTCAGTGTCAAGCCGCTGCGGCGCACCTCGTCGCCGCGGGCGGCGGTGGGAGAGGGCTCGACCGGCTCCTCGCCGCTCCGAGATCGGGCCGCACGCGACGCTTTACACCATTTGGTGCGACACCCTTAAAAGGCAACACATCGGCCACTTCTTTGAAACTTTTCGAGGGGCTGTCCTCATAACATTAGTTATGGGGACACCAAAAGAGCGGTTTTCCGGCCATTCGTCGACATCGGCTCCGCCGAGTCGTGCGGGCCGATTCGACTCTGGATCGCCGAGCTGTCAGCCTGGCAGACCGTTGAGCGAGCGCCGACGGAATAAGGGGAGATCGGTCGTCTGGAGGCCTGCCCCAGAGCCCCGCCGAAGGTCTGCGGTTTAGCTGGTCGTCGAGGTCCTCGGTCCACGCGAGAGGAAGGGAGTGGGCGGGCTTGGCGTCTGAATACGTCGGCCGCGCGCCCATCCCCCCGGCCTGGCCCAGCACGACGTCGCGCTCGCACGCCGCCCCTTCGCCTGGCGGCTTCACCCTCGGACTCGGCGGTCGGTCAGCGCGCCGCCCCCTCGCCTGGCCGCCGGTCGGGTATGGCTCGGCGGTCGTCCAGCGCGCTGACGGTCAGGCTTGCCTCCCGGGCCTCGGCGGTGGGACGAAGCTCTCCGCCCGCCAACGGCGGGCGGGGGTGGGTCCAGCATGGCCTGACTTTCGCAGCGCCCCCCTTCGGTGCCGCATTTCATCGGGCGTGGCTGAGAGGGGGCGGTGAGCGCGCAGCGCTCGCCGTCCCCGTGCTAGGCGATGGCTCAGGCCGCGCCAGCGGCCGTCTATCCGGGCGTGGCACAGGGCGCCCCGGAGCACGGCAGTCACATGGCCTCCGTCGGGTACTTCCATTATTGCACCCCCATCTTCCCCAAACAAACCGCTCCCGGCGACAGCCGGGAGGCCGCTTCTCCACAGCCGACCTCGGCCTAGTTACCAGATTAGAAGAGGAAGGGTTAGAGGATGGTCGCCTACGTATTCGCTTCTGCGCGCTCCGGCAGCACTTTGTCCATATAGGAAGGTCGCCTACTTATTCGCTAGCTCGGCGCTCTTGTACCTTACATGATGGTCGCCTACTTATTCGAAGGTTGCCCAGGTATTCGGAGAAGGTCGCCTACGTATTCGTGGACAACTAGGCGCGACCAGGGCTGGAGGTGGACGACGCTCCGCCTTCCGAAGGCTCCTCTCAATTGTTCAGTTCGGCGCTCCTAGACTGGCGGGCCGACAAGGAAACGCGCAGGATTGTCCGGTAACCGATCACGAAGGTCATCATCTGGGCTCTGAAGCGGTCATGAGGCCGAGACACTGATGAGTCGAGAGCTGTCAGCCGGTTCCGAGAGGTCTGTGAACAGCGCGCAGCGTGCTCATGGGCGTCCTAACCGGTTGGTGGTCCTCGCCAACCGTTCACAATGGTTCTGTTGCTTGTCGGACCCCATGGTTTGCGATTTGGTCGGGCGGGCTGGGCATTGGGTTGTATGACATATCATTCGCCACCCCTCATTCGCCATTTGTTCCACCCATGATGAAAGTCAGCGCTCGCGCCGCGACTCCACTCCATGCCGACACCGCGCGGCCGGAGGCGATGGAGGCGAAGTGTGGGGAGCGGAGGCCCGTCGCCGTGTTCGTCGCTCACGGGATGGGCCAGCAACTAAGCTTCGCGACGCTAGACGAAACCGTGGGTGGGATGGTCCAGGCACTTGGCCGGCGTGGCGTGGGGGAGGGCAGAATCGACATCAAGGCCGCTCCGGTCATGCAGGGGAGGGTTCGGACCCATCGGGTCGAGATCTGTGTCGATGGCGGGGAATCAGTCGCTCCCGTTCATGTCTATGAGGGGTACTGGGCGCCGTTGACGGAGGGTGAGGTCACGCTCCGTGACGTGTTGCGCTTCCTGATCCGGGGAGCGTGGCACGGGCTTCGGAAGGGGGTTGGGCAACCCATCGAGCGATTCATGTTTGAGAGGCGGGTGCTCCACAAGGTCCCAGGGGGGGCGTTTGGGGGGCTTCTGGCGACGACGCTCGTGCTCGGGTCGCTCGTGCTGCTGAACGCCGTGATCGCGGGCGTCGTGGTGGACGCCTCCTTTGATGTGGTTGCGACGACGGCGGCCGAAGACTCCCGCTTAGTCGAGGAGGACACCACGGGCGGCGAGGAACGCAATCCGGCTCCACTTGTGACGCGGGCCCTCACGGCGCTCGTGTTTGGATATCTCGCGTTGACGGTCGGGCTCGGCGTGCTTCTGGTGCTCACGACTGTGACGGCCCGGTATCGGCGGGGCGAGCCGGGACTGGTGCGGCGGCTTTGGCTCGGCGTCCTCCAGGTCGGGCTCTGGGTCTGGGTAGTGGCAACGATCGGGGTCGGTGTGGGCACGCTCGCTATGCTCGCCAGCGCGGCGGGGTTGCCGAGGCTCGCCCCGGGGCCCGTCGCCGTCGTGTTAGCCGTGGCGCTCGTATCGGGCGCCGTCGCCGGATGGCTATCGAAGCGGGATGGGATGAAGCGGTACGAGGCCTACCGTATATGGGAAGAGGAGCATGGAGACGAGGGCCCATCCTCTTCATCCGACCGTCGGCCGCTTGCAGGGGCCCGCCTCACCGCTGTCACCTTTGCTCTTGCCGGTTCTGTCACCGTCGTGCTCGCGTGCCTTGTCGCCCTGCTCTCGCCCGTCTTACCAAGGTGGCTCGACGGGAACGACCCGCTGACGAAGGTGACGGTGCTACGGCCCGTCGTCTGGGTGTTGCTGTTCGGCGTGTCGGCCTACATCCGGAACGTGATCGTGCAGTACCTCGGCGACGTGGTCGCGTACATCTCGCCACACACGCTCGACCGATTCGCGGACCTACGACGGGCCATCCGGGAGGCGTCGTTGTCGGTCCTTCGCGCGGTATACCACGCCCGGGGAAAGGACGGAATGCCTCTCTATGAGGGCGTGGCGGTCGTCGGCCACTCCCTCGGCTCCGTCGTCGCGTACGACGCCTTGAACCGGATGCTCGCCGAGGACGCCGGGTCCACTGGACCCGGCGTCCTCGTGCAGGAGCGGACAAGGCTGCTCCTCACGTTCGGGTCCCCGCTCGACAAAACGGCCTACATCTTCCGGGCCCAGAATTTATCCCTGTCGGACATCCGCGAGGCGCTGGCGAACGCAGCCCAGCCTCTCATCCTGGACCCGAGTGTGAGGACTTTCCCCTGGGTCAACGTCCACTCGCCCCGAGACGTCATCGGTAGCGCACTCGACCTCTACGACGTGCCCCGGATTAAAGGGGGGCAGGACATAAGAGTGGACCGGCTTCGGAGTCGGCTCCGGAGGGGGCGGAAGAACTCCGAGAGCCTATGCGACGAGCACGCGCTCGCGGCCTGGCGGGCGGGCCGCGTCGCCAGCCCATACTGTGTACACGACATCGAGGATCTCGAAGCGCGGATACCGCTCGTGGCCCACACCGAGCATTGGAAGACGCGGGCCGTGTTCGACGTGCTTGTCGCAGCCGTATTTGAGGGCCTCAGCGAGTCTGCCCCTCGTCCGGTAGAAGAGACCACGGTCGACTAGCGGGTGAACTGCTGGGGCTTACGAGTGGGTGACGGGGATGTATCCGGATAGCCGGACGATGCGGGCCCTGGCCTCGACGCCCGCGTCGGCATCCGGGAACAGGGCCTCCATCAGAGACGGCCCGCTCAGGCTCTCGATCGGCTCGGGGGCCGTCCCCTCCTGGGGGGGAGTCGAATGGATCTCGACGATCCGCACTCGGTACTCACTCACTCGGTCGAACGCCTTCTCCGTCGAGAACTTCCCCTTCTCGAGGGGCTGGAGGTCCAGGTATGCTTCCTGCGATCGCCGCCCATAGGCGTCGGTCAAGGCTTCGGTGATTAGCACCCAGAGGTGCATTCGGTCGGGCTTCGCCGACGGGGTCAGAGGGAGCGCTGGTTCGTCCCGGCCTCGGCACACCTTCCACTGGCCTGGCGAGTGACTCGTCACCCGGAGGTCGCGGACCGGAATGGCTCCCGAGGTGCCCCCCGTGGTATAGCGGAAGTGAGAGGAGGGGGGGAGGAACTGGGTCCAGATGGGCTTCGTGGGGAGGCTGTCCAGGTCGTCTTCCTCTTCGCTGTGGGCGCGGCCGGCGCGCAAGATACGGCGGCGGAACCGGACACGAGCGAACCACCAGGCCGGGTCGATGACGTTATTGGTCTCCTGTTCGTGCTGCGAGTCCTCCAGCACCCGCAGCGGGGGAGTGATGACGAAGCCGGTGGTGTCGAAGCGGGGGAGGGGGGCCTCAGGGGCGAGGGAGTAGCCGAATGGCCCCTCGACCGAGAGCGGGAG
>NZ_MQWB01000012.1 GCF_002257665.1 Rubricoccus marinus
CCCCACCCCTGACCCGATCCAGGCCTCCGCCGAGGCCTACGTCGACATGTTCTTGAGCTAAGCCCATGGCCGCCCCCCCCCTCACCCTCATCGGCCACCTCGCCCGGGCCTCCTCCCTGGACGACGCCGACTCGATCGGCTTCACCCTCAACCTGTCCGCGGCCTTCGACGCAGGCTCCACAGACCCCACCCGGGAGGACTCGGAGACCTACCTCCGTCCCTGGACCTGGGGCGCGATCGACGAGACAGATGGGCGACGGACGATCCGGCTCCGTGTCACGGTGATCAACAATCAAAACCCCACCAATCCAGACCCGCGCCCCGACCTCTTGGACGTCATCGCAGAGGCCCCCCGCGTAGGTGACGATGCCCGTGAGGCATGGCGCGGGTACCTCGAGGAGCGATTTACAGCTGCCACGACCCGCGTGGACCGGAGTACTAGCCCCCCGACTCGTACATTTCAGCCCAAGTCCGTCCAACTCGACCTAGCGAACGGGCCGCATGAGTACGAATACGAGGGTACCGACGAGGCCGGCGAAGGCTCCCCCGGCGCGATCGAAACCCGGTTCTGGCACGCCGAGCTCCTCGACCTCTCCCGTTCCCCCGCCCCCCTCTCCCACGACGCCGGCCTCAGCTGGCGGTTTCGGGTCCCCACGTCCGCCTTGGAACCGGGCGACCAGCTCTCAATCGCCGCCGCCCCCGTCCTCTCGTTCCCCACTTCGGCTCCTCCCGCGCCAGAGGCTCGGGCACCGGCCACGTCCGGAATCTCTTTCCCTTCTGAGGATAGGGTCGCGTGGCCCTACGACGCCCCCTCGGTGGCGACGGAGCCGACGGTCACCCTCGAGTCGAACCACGTGCGCGTCGACGCGCACGGCGAGGAGCGATGGGTCGCCCTCACCGGCGCCTCCTTCCTCGACGAGGATTGGATGGCCGACCTCGAGCTCCGCGCCGCCGAGCTCTTCGACCTAGCGGGCCTCCTCGTCCGCTACCTCTCCGACCTGGGCAATGAGAGCCGCCCCGATGCTGCGAAGGCCCTGGCCCCTCTCATCCGTGCCTCTCTCCGGGACCTCGCCCAGACCGGGGCCACCCGCGGCCAGCTCGTCTACCCCGGCGCGCCCTCGTCGGACGCGCACCGGACGCTCGCCACCGACCAGGGCCTCGCGGCCGACCTCTTCCGTGCCGTAGCCCCCGAGTCCAGAGCGGCCTTCTCGAAGAGCGCGCGCCACCTGCTCGAGGGATTGGAAGCGTGGGAGGAGACAGGCGGCCCCAGCGGCGCATTAGAGGGCTGGTGGACCGGGGTCTGTGCCCGAGCCCTAGGGATCGCCCCCCGCGTGCTCACCAAGCCGCCGGACGACCATGAGTCTCTGGGGTGGAAAGGTTCCTACGAGGAGGCCCTCGCCCTCCACGCGCACGTTCGCGACGACGTGAGGGCGCGTGAACTCCTCCTCGAGCAGTGGACGCTCGCCCTCGGTTCATCCCTCCCAGCTACGGTGCGCGACACGATCGCCACCGACGTGCTCCCGAACGTCGACGTGCCCCGGGCCCTCGGACTCATGCACCTCGGCCCTGCGTGGGACACCATCGCGGCCGCATACGGCGCGGTCCCCGCCACCTCGGCTGGCGGCGTGCCAGAAGGGGTGGCCGCTGCCTACGAGACTGAGATCAAGGCGTACGCCCGCCGCCGGGCCGAGCTCGTTCCCGACCCTCCCGCCCCCGACCCGA
>NZ_MQWB01000013.1 GCF_002257665.1 Rubricoccus marinus
CTCCCGCCCCCGACCCGACCCTCCGTGAGCGGCCTCTGGTCGACAAAGTGCCCGCTCTCGACGCTTTCTTTGAGTGGCTCCACGGTGCTCTCCGGGGCCATACTGAAAAGAGCGACCTGCTCCGGGAGTACGACCTCCTCCCGCCGGCTCCGTCCAGCACAGCGGCCGACGCTGCCCCCACCGCGCAGCCGGACGGCCTCGTCATCGCGCTTGCGGACGGGGACACGAAGAGCGACCCGCTCGGGTCCAGCGCGGGCCTCGGCGTGCTTCTCCGCCCCGCCGATAATGGCACGCCAGCCCCCGCCTCGTGCCTCACCCTCGCGGACCTCCACGCGGCAGGCCGGACGCTCACCGAGGCAGCCCTCGTCCCGATCCGACTGGTGCCCCGAAACGGCCTCCTCCGGCCCCTCGTCACCTACCAAAACCACCCCCTCTCGGCCGTGTCGCCGGCCGCAGGCTTCGTCGCCCCGAGCCTCGTACCCGACCGCATGGGGGACGCGGACGACGGGGTGGACGACACCGCGCCGGTCTTCCGCAACCCGTATGGGTCCGCCTCGGGGTGGTCGCTGGCCCGGCTGTCGTACGGGGCCTCGTACCAGGTCGCCGCCTTCCAGACCGGGTCGGGCGGCATCCTCCCTCGCGAGATCGCCCAGGACGACGAGCCGACCCGGCTCGACCCCGACAAGCTTGAGTCGCCGGGCGCCGTCGATGCCTGGGCGGACTACGTCCACCAGCGACTCATCGCCGTGGGCCCCCTCCGTCTCTCGACCCCCTCCCCGGGCTCGCCACGAGGGCCCGGCCTCAGTGACCGCCTGGAGCTGCCGCCTGTGCCTGAGGGGGTCTTCCCCCTCGCGCGGTCGCTCGAGCGGTCCCAGGACCCTAAGAATCCCGCTGGCCCCGCACCCCTCCTTCTGCTCCGCCCTCCTCAGACCGGGACGCCAGGGCGCGGCGCGGGGCGCTCTGCCGGACGCCGCCGAGTCCCGGCCCCCTCGACGTTCACGCTCGAGATCCGCCCCCCCGTCGTCGACCCGGACGTCTGGCTGCAGTGCCTCCAAACGATCCGGCCGAACGACACGCCCCCAGCAGACCCAGCGCCCCCCCTGGAACGGACCCGGTCGCAGGCTGCCCACGTGCTCGCCGAAAGCGCAAAGCGCCGCTCGACAGGGGAGCCCGTCAAGGGCACCGGGGTACCGGACAACCTATGCGACCCATTCGTGCTCGGCCTCGACGCCGTCCTGACTCGGATCGACCAGAATGTGCCGGATGCGGCCAAGCAGGAAAGCATCACGTTCCGCCTCCCCTCTATGCAGGGCGGCCTCTCGGGGGAGGAGGTCGACGCCATCGGCTGTGAGATCTCGGTCGACGAGAGGGCCTCGTTACGTGTCGACGGGCAGACCCTCAAGGTCCAGGCCCCCGAGGGCTCGGTCTGGCGGCTGTCCCTCCGTCCCACCCTCCGCCAGCGGGACGGCCACGGCTTCTTCCGCAGTCCCCCCGCAGGCGACGGGGCACCTCAGAAAGGGCTTCCGGAGTACGGGGGCGCCCGAGACCTCCTCATCGAGGTGGCGACGCCGCACCTCCCGGCACCGGACGACCTCTACGAGGCCCTCCACGTGGAGTCGTTCCCTTCCCTGAGAGAAACCACGCTAGTCACCGACCCCGACGGCTCTCCCGCCCTGGGGGATGGGGGGGGGCGCCCCGCCGAGCGGCTGGTCGTCTCCCTCAATGGGGCGGCGCTCGGGGACCGCGCGAGGTGGCTCCACGACGCCCGCGTGCTGGTCCAAGAGTGGGCGTGGGACGGCCGCCCCCTAGAAAAGGACCAGGCCGTCGAACCGATTTTCCAGCCACCCGGGAACGGTGTCGAGTACCCCGCCTGGGACGCCACCCTCTTCGGGGACCGTCCGCCCTCGGGGGCCGAGTCCCACCCCGCTATCGCGGACTTCGGGCTCTGCGGAGCCTCACCCCGCGCGGTCCTCTACACCCGCGACCTCTCGCCGACGCGCGGCGCCCAGGCCTACCGGGTCGCCGTCGAGGTGACGAGTCGGTACGCGCCCCTCTGGGACGACGCCCCGACTCGGGCCTCCTACGAGGCGGGGCGCGAGAGCGTCGAGGACGCCCCCTTCGCCTGGCGTCACCGCGTGGTGCCCTCCCGGCTCCGGCAGACGCCCCCACCGCCCTCCATCCGGTTCATCGTGCCCCTCACGGAGGCCGCCTCGACGGACGCTGACCCCCGAGCGGCCGGCGCCCTCGTCCTCCTCAACGAGCCCTGGTTCGCCCACGGCGGGCTCTCCGAGGTGCTCACTGCCGAGATCGTGACGACCGACGTCCCGCCCGGCGCGGACGGGCAGGCGGCCCGCCTCCTCGAGATCGGACCCGACCCCATCCTCACGGGAGAGGCTCGCCCCCTCCCAGAGTCCCCCTCCCTCCCGCTCTCGGAGAGCCCA
>NZ_MQWB01000014.1 GCF_002257665.1 Rubricoccus marinus
GGAGACCTCGCCGTCGAGCGGCGGCGTCTCGCCGAAGCCGGGGAGGTCCGGGGCGATCACGTCGCGCTCGGCGGCGAGGGCGTCGAGGACCGTCTCCCAGGAGCGCCACGTGCCGCCAAGCCCGTGGACGAGGAGGAGCGGGGGGCCGGTCCCCTTACGGACGTAGTTCATGTTCATGGGGGTTCCGAGCAGGACCTTGTTAGATCCCGCAGTTGGGGTGGCGCGCTCTCATGTAGAGGCCGTGCGGGCCTTTCCGAGAGAGCATAAAAGACCGTGGGGCATCTCGGGGCGTGTAGGCCCGCTTTTCGAGCAGCGGCGCGGCAGGCGACGACTACGCCTCGGCGGTCTCGAGCGCGCGCAGGAGCGCCTCGGCGGCCGGGCCGGACGAGGCCGGGTTCTGGCCCGTGATCAGCAGCCCGTCTTGGACCACGTGCACGCCCCAGTCGGAGGTCTTGGAGTAGTCGCCGCCCTTCGCCTGGAGCATGTCCTCGATCAGGAACGGCACCACGTCGGTCAGGCCGACGGCCGCCTCCTCGGAGTTGGTAAAGCCGGTGACCGTCTTGCCCTTCACGAGCGGCGAGCCGTCGGCGGCCTTCGTGTGGCGGAGCACGGCGGGCGCGTGGCAGACGGCGGCGACGGGCGTGCCGGCCGCGATGGCATCTTCGATAAGCGCGATTGAGGCCTTGTCCTCGGCCAAGTCCCACATGGGGCCGTGGCCGCCGGGGTAAAAGACAGCGTCGAAGTCGCCGACGGCGATCTGGTCGAGTTTGGTCGTGCTGGCGAGCGCGGCCTGGGCGTCGTCGTCGGCCTTGAAGCGGCGCGTGTCGTCGGTCTGGTTGTCCTCGGTGTCGCTGGACGGGTCGAGCGGGGGCTGTCCGCCCTTCGGCGAGGCGAGCGTGATCGTCGCGTCGGCGTCCTTGAAGACGTAGTAGGGCGCGGCAAACTCTTCGAGCCAGAAGCCGGTCTTGTTGCCAGTGTCGCCGAGCTCGTCGTGGGAGGTCAGGATCATCAGGACGTTCATATCAACAGAGAAGGTGGGAAGGCGTACGTCAGGTCGTCGGGATGGAACGAGCCCGCGGCGCCCGACAGTTCCGCGAGCTTTCCGCGCGCATGTCGCCGCTGAGTCCGGACCGGCACGATGCCAGAGCTCATCGGAGCCTAAAGCAGATGCCCGCGGGAGCCGACGTCCCCCTCGACGCCGACTCGCACTCTGTCCATGTGCACCGCGCCGGCTTGCTCATCGGTAGTCTAGGACCCTACGTGATGGTAGCTTAGGGCGGCTCGCAACGGTAGCGTAGATGCGAGCGATGCGCAGGCCGAGACTCCCTACCCCAACCCCATGTCGTACCTCCGCCGCGTCGTTGACCGCGAACTGGACGAGCTCGTGCCTGCTCTCCCGGCGATCGCGTTGGAGGGGGCGAAGGGGGTGGGGAAGACGGAGACGGCGCTCCAGCGGGCGGCCACGGTCCACCGGCTCGACGACCCCGCGCAGCGGGCGATCGCCGAGGCCGCGCCGGAGCGTTTGCTCGAGGGAGACCGCCCCGTCCTCCTCGATGAGTGGCAGCGGGTGCCGCCGCTGTGGGACGGGGTCCGACGCGCCGTCGACGGTGGGGCCGCGCCGGGAGCGTTCCTCCTTACGGGGTCGGCCAGCCCGGCCCAGCCGCCGCCGCACTCCGGCGCAGCGCGGGTCGTGACCGTCCGGATGCGACCGCTGTCGCTGGCCGAGCGGGGCCTCGCCGGTCCGACCGTGAGCCTCCGGGCGCTGCTCGCAGGGGGCAGACCAGACGTTCAGGGGAAGACCCACGTCGCGCTCGCCGACTACACGCGCGAGATCGTCGGGTCCGGGTTCCCTGGACTCCGTCACCTCTCTGGGCGACCGCTCCGGGCGCAGCTCGACGGGTACCTCCGCCGGATCGTCGACACCGACTTCGAGGAGATGGGCCGGGAGGTCCGCCGGCCCCAGCTGCTCCGGCGGTGGATGGCGGCCTACGCCGCCGCGACGGCGACGAGCGCGAGCTACGAGACGATCCGGGGCGCCGCGACGCCAGGCGAGGCCGACAAGCCCGCCAAGACGACGACCATCCCGTACCGGGACGTGCTGGAACGGCTATGGATCGTGGACCCGGTGCCCGCCTGGATGCCGACGCGGAACCCGATCACGCGGCTGACGCGCTCGCCGAAGCACCACCTGGTCGACCCCGCGCTGGCGGCGCGGCTCCTGGGCGCGGGCGAGGAGGCGCTCTTGAGCGGCGACGACGCGGGGCCACCCGTCCCCCGTGACGGGACGCTCCTGGGGCACCTGTTCGAGTCGCTCGTCACGCTCTCGGTCCGGGTCTACGCCCAGGCGGCTGAGGCGGGCGTCGGCCACCTGCGGACGGCGGGCGGGCAGCAAGAGGTCGACCTGATTGTGGAGCGGGACGACCGCAAAGTGGTCGCTGTCGAGGTCAAGCTGAGCGGGTCGATCGCCGACCGCGACGTGAGGCACTTGCTGTGGCTTCGGGACCGGCTAGGCGAGGATCTGCTCGACGCCATCATCGTGACGACGGGACCCCAGGCGTACCGGCGGCCGGACGGGGTGGCCGTCGTTCCGGCATCTCTTCTCGGTCCATAGCGCAGTCGCGTCTCGGGTGGGCACCGCTGTCGGCCGTAAGAGGTATAGCCATTATTGCAAGTTCACCCGTGCCGACCCGACTCTCGACGGTCGTCAAATGCGGCCGATTCGTTTCCAAGCGAACGCGACATAACGGGCCTTATGTGATGAAAGAAGATCGGTGTGACGGACGCCGCCTTGTCTGCGACTAGGTGGAGCTCAAAGCAGAATTTGCGCCGGGTTGAGGTGGGAGGCCGAGATGGTGGTGCCACTGGATGACGGGGAGAGGCCCGGGCTGCTCGAGGGCGAGGAGAGGCTCAGCGCCCGGGTAGAGCTCAACGGCGCGTTGGATGAGACGTCGCGCGTCGTCCTCAGAGCCCGCTTCGCGGTAAGCCTCGGCGAGTTCGAGCGCGATGGCGGCGTCGAAGAGGGGCGGGAGGTGGAAGGCGTTTTTCTTCGACCGGCGGTTCAGGTAGGTGTTGAACGCCGCTTCCAAGGGTTCGATTGGACCCGCGAGGTTGAGGCCGCCGAGAGTGGCTGCGATGAGGGCCTCGACGGACGGCTCGTCGAAGGCCGCCGTGTACTGGTTGGCCGTCTCCAGCCAGTCGTCCGGGACCGACTCGGGGTTCACCGCGGAACAGTAGACCACGAACAGCGCGAGCATCGGGCGTTGTTGCGCAGGTGACACGCCCTTGATCTGCTCCCTGATCTTCTCGAGGACGGGCGCGAGGTTCGTAAGTGTTGCTGATTCGGGGCGGAGGTAGACCGCGGCGAGCTCCTCGAGGAGCCCACTGAGGTAGCGGGTGGCAGAGGCGTGGTTGTAGCCGTCGGCATAGCCGAGCAGGAACGTCGGAGCGAGGCGAACGGAGACCGTGTTGCCCATCCGCTTGAGGTACTCGATCTCCTCCGTCTCGACCTTCTCGCTCCGCCGGACGAACTCCCGGATTGCGGCCCGCGCGACGTGGGTGAGCCCCGCGACCGTCAACGCGGGGCGGCCCTCGACCGCGGTGTAGTCGGCGTGGGACGGGACGGCGCCGATGGGGTCCGGGAGGCCACTCAAGGTGTGGACTGCGGACGACCTCAGATTGTAGGCCTGCCGAACGGCGACCCCGATAAGGTCGCGTGGGATGGGGCATGGCCGGCCGACCGCGTCGACTCGGAAGAACGAGTCGGGGATGTGGTTGGTGGTGAAGGCCTGGAATCGTCGGCCGAGAGCGAGGTGCTCGTGTTGGAGGATCGCCTCACGAACTCGGTCGGCTTCTTCGCCTTCAACGCCCTCGAGAGCCTTGTCGATCGGGGCGCGCCGTTGGTCGGGTAGGTCCGACCAGTTGGTCTCGTGGTCGTCGTACTTCTGCGCGAGCGACTCGACGGCGGCGACGAGCAGCGCATAGGCCATTCCAGGGTCGTCGTCGAGGCGACGGAGAGCGGTCACGTAGCGCCGGATCGCTCGCATGACCGATTCGAAGCGGTCTCGGCGTAGACCGACGAGGTCCTCGATGAATGTCGCGAGGCGCGGTCCGTCGGAGGGGTCCCATTTGACCTCGGGATCAAACACGCGAGCGACGAACGAGGCGGGCGCTCCGTTGTGAGGCGGCTTGGTTTTCCGGGTGAGGCGAGCGACAACGTCGGGAGTTGGGGAGCACGTGACCTGGAGCTCGAACGACAGGATGGCGGCCATGTCCACTAGGATCGAGTCGACCCCGACCCCCATGATGAACTCCTTCGTCCCGTCGCGCCGGACCTTCTCGATCCGCTGCTCGAACTCGTAGACGAGGTGGAGCGGCCGCTGGCCGAAGACGTCGTCGACGGGTTTGAGCACGCCGACCGGTGTCGTGATCGGGCGGTGCAGCGCGTAGTTGGTGTGGAGGACGCCGCGCTGGGAGGTGACGAAGACGTCGTCGGTCGCGAAGAACTTGCCAGTGAGTACCTGAATCATTGAGGTAGACAGTATTTCACCATCGACAACGCCGGAACCCTCTACGAGGTTGGCCGCGCACCAGACGATCGACGACTGCCTGATGAAGCCGCGCAGCGGCAGCGCCACCCATTCCCTTGGTATCCGTCTCCGTGGAGTGGAACCGACGCCTTCGCTCGTGCGATGCTATCGCTTCGCGAGCGGGACGCGGCTGTCGTCCGAGCCACGGTGGCCATGGACCGGCTTATTCGCTCACGCAGCGAGGTCATACTCCTCGCCTCCCGTCGCAGGCGACTCGGAGAGACGGCCTCCAAATCCCGAGCGGTCGCTTTGACAGCAAAGAGGTGTCCGCTTTATGTCCGGTTTGTTGTCTTCCCAGGCCGGGCCACGAGCAAGAAAGAGCGCGAATAGCGCGAATGGCGCGATCTCGGCCTTTGAGAAAAAACCGGACGTGTCCGCTTCATGTCCCCTTTCCCTCACCGCGCGTTCTCCCGCGCTTCGGCGGGAAGGACGTGTGAGTGATCTTGGTCGGCGTACCGTCCGGTTCAGAAGGGGTCCCGGTTGGTACGGATGTAGCGGCTCCCACGGCCACGTCCTTCCTGCCGGAGGAGGTCGATGCGCGTGAGCTCTGCGAGGTCCCGCCGGGCGGTCCGCTCGGTGAGGTCGTCGGCGAACTCGGAGTGGTACTCGCCGAGGGTGACCTGGTCGCCGGTCGTGAGGCGGTCGAGGAGTGCGCGTTGGCGATCGTTGAGGTCAGCTTGGGGAGCGCGCGCCGACGCACGACTGAAGAGGGTGAGGCGGACGCCGTGAGAGCCGGACTCCCAAAGTGGCACGGGAAGCCCCTCTTCCCGGCAGGTCTGGATCATTTTCAGGGTGCCCCGCCCAATGCGCTCCATAAGGTCGCGAAGGTAGAGGACGTGAACGATGTCAGGGTTCGTCGGGAGTGAGGGATGGGGAGTAAAGAGGGTTTTGGGTTTCCATCCCTCCGGGAGCCTGCCCGCGTTCCAGATTTCGACGCGGGCGGGGTAGACCTCGACGGTGACTCCGCTGGACGAGGCGGCGTAGTCCCGGTGGGCGAGGGCATTGACGAGCCCCTCGCGGACGACGTAGGTGGGGTAGGACGTGCGGTTGGTCCGGCGGAGGTTATCGGGCTCGAATTCGGCCGAGAGCGGCGCGCGCTCTCGGATGAAGGCGGCGGCGCGTTCGATGACCTGAACGATGGGACCCGAGAACGTCTGGTGGTCGACGAAGTCGCCGGCCCGGTCGCTCTCATATGCGAAGGCGCGGACACGGACTTGGGGGTGGCGGATGGCCGGGTCGCGGCCGAAGCAGACGTCGGCGGCATTGGTGAGAGCGCCGCGGGTGGCCATGCCGAGCGCTGCGAGCGTGCGTTCAGGGTCTTCGCCGTCGACGGATGGGAGGTTGGCCCGTTGGAGGTCAGCGGCGGACCGAACGGTCCGCCGGATCTCGTCGAGGTCGAGGTCGTCGTCGTTGAGGGTCGGGGCTGGGCGTCGTTCCCAACGCTCGGTCGCGGCGACGGTACGTTGGAGGAGGGCTTGGAGCTCGTCCCCGGTGGCCGGGCGGGTCTCGGAGCCGGTACGGATGTAGACGCGCTCGTTGGCGACAAACGGTCCGTCCTTGCCGCCAGGAACGACGATCGTTACGACGTGGAGGCCGTCAGGGGTCTCATCGACGCCGACGTCAACGAGGGTGGCGGGGGTGATGTGGCGGGCGAGGTAGCTCTGAAGCGTGGTCGCACTCGCCTCCGCATCGACGTCGCCAGAGGGCCGACCGAGTTCGTCGACGCCGACGAGGATGTACCCGCCGCCGCTGTTGAGGAGGGCAGCGACGTGGGCGGCGACGCGGGCGGGGTCCGCGAACGCATTGACGAACTCGATTGACGGCCCCTCGCCCTGAGCGATGATCTGGTCGATGTTCGTCATGGGGTCTCGGAGGAGCCCTCCGGGTCGCGTCCTGAGCGGCGGTCGATCTCATCGATCAGGGTGTCGGCGTCGCCGATGGTCCCCCGAGCGAAGGCCTCTGCCTCCTGGTACCGTCGGAACTGGCTGGTGGCGAAGAGGAGCGCGTCGCCGTCCGTGACGAACGTCTGGACCCAGTTGCCGCGGCGGTGTTCGAGCCGGACGTCGTGGCGCGTCGCGAGCTCGTAAAGGTCGATGATGCGGAGGTCATCGAGGGGGGGCTTCCTCTTAAAGAGGGACTTGCCCTCGTCGTCCGTGCGAGCCATGAGGGCCTGGCGGTCCTCGGGGCTGCCAAACCCGAGGTTGCGGAGGAGGGCGCGCGCGACGACCACATGCTCGTGGGCGAGGATCCATCGCGGCTTCTCATTAGCAATGGCGTAGCGGATCTCCTCGTGCGTGATGGATTCCCCGCCGTCCCTCTCGATGCCGGATCCGTAGCGGGGGAGGATGATGCCGAGGAAGAGGTCGCAGGCCTCGACGACCTGTCGGCAGTTCTCGAGCGCTGAGAGGGACGAGTCGACGGGGACAGTCCCCTTGTGGGACATCCAGACCTCAAAGCCGAGGCTGTCGAGGATAGCGTAGAGGCGGTCGAGGAGCTCTTCGAATCCGAAGACGGCGGAGGACACCATGAGGATCGGTCGTCGGGCCATCGAACGGGGGCTGGCGGAAGTCGTGAGGAAAACGAAAGCTAGCGGTCCCCAGGGACACATGCGTCGGATTCCCCGAGGGAGCCTATGTCCGGCAGGGCGTACCTTGGGCTGACGGCAGCGTCAGACGTTGAAGAGGCTCGGGTACCGCTTGGCGATGAACGCGGCGGGGGTTGAACGCTCGGCTTCACGAGGGATGACGCTGTCCATCAAGAAGCCGTCGGCGTAGCTGGCGGCCACGCCGGCCACGGTGCCAACGATGGCGCCAGCGGTGGGGTCGACGGCAGCCGTGGCAAGACCCGTTCCCGTGGCGGCCACCCACCGAAGCCGTCGGCCGAGGGGCGTCTTGAGGAAGAAGGCGAACCGGCGCCCGAGGGAGTCGACATGATACGCGAGCTGCTCTTGGACCTCGTCGTCGGTGAGATCGGGAGCCGCCCAGAGCCAGTCGCGGAACGCCTTGCCCTCGGGGGAGTCGCGTGCGTCAAGGAGAGCGTGTAGGTTGACCTCCTCGGCGACGCCGGGGGCACGGAGATTCGGGAGCCCTTGGAGCGTTACAACACGCGCGAGGGCGTCGGAGGGCGTGTCGGGGTCGACCTGGCGGACGAGATAGTCGAGGTGGGACACGTAGAGGGAGGCGTCCGTCTCCGAGAACGGGGTGAGGGCGCGGAAGAGGCGCATCTCGCTCACTCGGTTGACCTCGGAGGCGAGCGCGAGGAGGGCGTCCTGGACGACCTGCCCGGCCGTCTTGGCGTCGAAGCCGAAGACGGACTCGATGTCAGTGTCGACGTGAAACACCCGGTCGTCAACACTGACTTCGAACCGGTACGGACTATCGTTGGGGCCGACGCTGTTTCGAGCGAGAGCAGCTTCCACGAACGGGTCAAACCGCCCTCGGGTCGTCGCGGCGATCGTGAAGTCGTGCGTCCTCTGCCGATCGGACGCGGCAAGGTCGGCGAACGAGGCTGGGCGCCGCTCGACGGATGCCCGGAGGGCGCTGGTTAGAGACCGCCAGTCTGAGAGGCGAGAGATCTGGTAGGACTCGCGAAAGAGTTGGATGTCCTTGTGGAAGGACTGGGGCTGCTGGTACCGAAAGGCGTCGACGTGGAGCGCGTAGGGGTTGGCGGGGCCATCCGTCGGACTGAAGACGCCGAACGAGGCCTTGTCGACGGAGAGCTCGACGGCGTCGGACTTGAAGAGGCGGATGAGGGCCTGGACCCCGAACCGGTCAGCCAGGACCGGGAGTTCGAAGAGGTTCTGGGAGTGGAAGACGTAGGTGTCGAACAGGAGAAGCCGCTCGACGAAGGCGCCGATGTCGACGTCGACGTGGGCGGGGTCCTGAATTGGGGCTCGGATGCTAGGGGCGTAGAGCCGGCGGCGGGGGTCGGTTGCGGGTCGGGGCTCGGGCATTGGGACTGTTATTGCATTATCACCATTCCAATCAACGAGCGTGCCACGAACACGGACTCATGGCGGTTGATAGACTCGTTCTGATAACAACCGATAAGGGGACGTTATCACGCCTTGACAGAGAAAGAGAGGACCTCAGTGACGGGTGGAGCGATCAGGGCCTGGGTAGAGCTAGATTGCAATAACAGCAATACACTCCATGTCCCGCCCATCGGATGAGCAACGTCGGCTGGCCGAGTCGCTCGAGCGACTCGGCCAGGACGCCGCGGCTTCGTTCTACCGCGACGGATGCCGCATGATGGTGGAGCCGCAGCGGTTCGAGACTACATCGCACCTCGTCAGCCACGCGCTCCGAGAGACGGAGTCGGCCATACGAAAGTCGCTGATCGGGTTTCTAGGGGCCCCGCCCCACGACAGCCCCAACGAGGAAGAGGCTGTCCGACTGCTCGCCACAATCGAGAAGAGTCCTAGGTCAAAGTTCTATCGGCGCGTACTTCAGATGGCACGCACCGCCGACGAGAGGACGAGGAAGGGCACGCACCGGGCCGAGATTGAACGGATTGTCCAAATTACCGGCGCTAGCGACGACCTTGCCCAAGCGTGGCTTCGGCTCACCGGGTTCACGCGCGATGAGGACGGACGCCCAACCCAGGGCCTCCATGCGAGAGCCCACAGGAACCAGCTCGGAAGGCCTCGTGCAGTGGGAGACGAGTTCGAGGCCGTGTGGCGCCAGGCCGAAGTATTCCTCCGAAAGGTCGTCGCTCACCTCGAAGCGCGGTTCGACCTCGTGCTCTTCGAGGTCGAGCGGTTGCTGACCGTCGACGCGCCGACGCGAGAGGACGCCGGTCTCTTGGTCGCTTCGGCCCTCCGGAGCCCACCCGCATTGACTCAGTTCCTCGACCGCTTGAACGGCCCATTATGGGTGGCCCAGCTTATCAAGGTCGGGCTCTTTGCGCGCCCTACCGGTCGGGTCCGCGACGAAGACGAGGGATCGACGTGGTACCCCGTGTGGCCTCCCTCACGGTTCATCCGCCGCGTCGCCGGGGACCAAGTGTGGCCCGACGACATTGTGGCGGAGGCACTACTCGCCGTGCCTCCGACGAACAACCAGCGGGTCGTAGGCGATCTAGTCGACGCTGCGAAGCGACTGCCGGGCACGCTCGTCGCCGAGTGGGCGCGAACGCGGCTCGCGGGCGACGTGCTCGGCGCGCTCGACACGCCGCTCCACTTCAATTCCTTCGCGGACATCAGCGAGCTGGCTGCGCACCTCGCGCGGGAACGCGAGGCGGGTGCCGCCCTCGACGTGGTCCGTGCCCTGTACCGGCTGACGCCGCCGCCGGAGCCGGACCCCGAGGCGTTCTGGCCGTCGAAGGACCCGGGCACGCTCGCCAGTTCGTCGTTCTACTACCGCAACGGGCTGCGCGACGACCTGCCGGCGGTCGCGTCGGTCGTCCCGTGGGAGGTGCTCGAGTTCCTGGCGGACCAGGTCGACGCCTATACCGGGTGGACGACAGACGACGTGGATCCGGACGACGGCTCCGAGCATTGGTTGGACGACGTTGGGGTGGACGATGACGGATCGTCGATGTACGAGACCGGCGCGTGGCTGGCCCGTGCCCTCTGCAGGACGGCGCTGGGGGTGGCTGCGGGCGAGACCCCACCGAGTGGGGTCATCACGTGGCTCTTGGCCCGCGAGCGCCACGTGTATATAAGGTGCGCACTGACGGTCGCTCGGGAGCACGGAACGGCGTCCGACGTCGCATCTCTCCTCTCCGACCGAGACCGTGTGTTCGACAGGCCACTGTGGGAGGAAACGGCCCGACTTGTCGAGGCTCGGTTCGGAGACCTATCGGAGGCCGACCGGCAGCTCCTGCTCGATCTGCTAGCGGACGGCCCTCGTACGGGGTGGTTCGTCGAGCGGGCGGAGCGGAACGGGTGGCCGGCGGTCACCCTGGCGCAGGCCCAGGAGTGGTCAGGTGAGATCCAACGGCACGTCCTCAGCCGCCTACGTACGGTCCTCCCTGAGGCGTGGGTCGCAGAGCACGCGGGGCTCTTTCCGGAACAGACAGAACCCGAGCAGGCGGAACCGGACCCGTCACAGGAGACGCTCGTGAGGATCGAGGCTTTGCTGGCATCCGACCCCGAGGCTGGGATGCGAGAGCTCGCGGAGTGGGAGCTCGTCGAGCATCCGCCGAGCATCGAGGCCGCTGCGTCCTCGCTGGAGCGAGCGGTGCGGGCGGACCGAACGGGGTTCGCACGCGCTGCCGACTCCCTGATCGGCGCGGACGCGACCATGGTGCGGAGGTTCGTCGACGGGCTCAGTGAGAGGGCGGACGGGGCCGACGAGATGCCGGAGGACATTGAGTGGGAGCCGGTCCTCCGTCTCGCGGCGTGGTCAGCCCAGCAGCCGTACGAGATCGCTGGCAGAGAGGGTCGTGACCGCGACGGCGACCGGGATTGGCGGGGAGCGTGGAAGCGGATCGCGCGGATGCTGGACCGGGCGCTGCGCGCCGACGCGATCCCGTGGCGCTTGCGGGACCTCGTCTGGTATACCCTCCGTCCGCTCACCGACGCCCCCGACCCCGAGCCGGGTGACCCAGACGACACGGCACGGGGCGCGGCGAGCCGTGCGCTGGACCGCACGCGCGGCGACGCGATGAGCGCGGTGCTGGGGTACGTCGCTTGGGCGCAATGGGCGACGGACGACGCACCGAGTGCGGTCCCAGAGGCCTTCGAAGTGTTGGACGCGCACCTCGACCCGGAGGTCGACCGGTCTCCAGCGATTCGCGCCGTCTACGGGAAGAACATCCCCCTCCTAATGTGGGCCGCGGGTCCGTGGCTCCGGGAGCGACGCGACCTCCTCTTCCCCGACGACGAGGCCTTGCGGCTGGGCACGTGGGACGGGTACGGGTACACGCAGCGCCGCGCGACGGAGACGATCGAGTTTTTGCGACCGGCGTACCTCGCCGAGCTGGAACGGCTCGGCGACGGGGACCTCGTCGAAATCCTCTACCCCGACGAGCCGTTCCTGCGACAAGAGCGGGTGCGGGACGAGGTCCGACGGTGGGCCGCCCAGATCGCCGACGCCTACCTGCTGGGCTCGTCTGGGCTTGGCGACGGAGACCTTGGAGCGGCCCTCTTCGGGCACTCTTCGTCCGAGGTTCGCGCGCTCGCCGTCCGCCAGGTGGGCCGACTGCTGCGGGAGTCGTGGGGTGGACACGCTCCTGGGGTTCTCGGTGAACGGGTGGTCCGGGCGTGGGAATGGATGCGTGAGCGGTTCGAGCTCACACCCGATGTCGGCGAGGCGTTCGCCGCGTGGCCGCCGATCAACAGGCTCGACTCTGCGTGGTCGCTCCCCCACCTCGTCGAGGCCCTCGCGGCGAGCCGGGGCGAGACGCGCGAGGGACACCGGCTGATCGAATGGCTGGCGGCGGACGATGGCCACGACCCAGCCCTCGCGGTCCGCGTGCTCGACCTGCTCGTCCAGGCCGAACGCGGGCACCTCTACGGCCAGGAGGCCGAGATGCGGACGATCCTCCGGAGAGCAGCGGAGGCCGGGGGCGAGGCCCGAGCCCTTGCGCGCCAGGCCGTCAACCGCATCCTCGTACGGAGCCACGTCGACCTCAGCGATGCGCTCGCAGGCCCCGACACCGATGGCGAATGACGGCCGAGTGAGCGCAAAGGGGATCGGCGGCATCGAGATCTCCGAGCGGGGTTTTACGGTGTGGCTCAGCGACGACCACGGAGGACGGTGGACATTCCGGATCGGCGTTCGGTCGGGGCTGGCGGACCTCCACCGTTCAGAGGCCGACGACTCGAAAAAGACCTTGTGGGTAGCCCGAACGAGCGAACTGGTCGGGTGGCTGGAGCGGGCGGCCACAATCGACACCGTGAGTTCCTGGCTGGGGCGCCTCACCGAGACGGTCTCGTGGGAGTGGGTCCGGGAGCGGGGGCTCTGGCTCGCCCCCATGCCTACTCGGACCGAGGAGGAGACGGAGCGGGTGGCGACCGTGATCGCGGCTCACCCCCTGGAGGAGGCCGTTGCCATCGAACCCACGCTGGCGCCCGGTCCCCTCCCCCTCGACCTACTTCCCTCTCCCCTCACGCCAGGCGCTTACGTCCTGTACCCCGCCCCCGAGGCGGGCGATGAGGGCATCGGCGTGCTGTTCTGGACGCCGGACCTACGGGGCCGCGAGTTGCTGTGGCTGGACCCAGACGGTGTGGGCGAGCGTGCGGAGCGGCTGCTCGCACCGTACCGCGCCGAGCTTCAGGCGATGGACCGCCCCGAAGTGCGCGCCGAGCTCGCCCGGTTCATCGACGAGCTGAGGCATCGGCGCTCGTAGCTTATCGGTCCTTACCGTCTCCCCTCCCGTTGTCCGACGCCCTCCAGCCCCGCACCAATACGGTCGTCTCCGCCCGCATCCAGGAGGACGCCGAGCGGGCACGGGCATTCGCCCGCGTGGCAACGGCGGCGAACACGAAGCGGGCGTACCGGGCCGACTGGGCCGACTTCTGCGCGTGGTGCGACGACCGAACGCTCCCCGCCCTTCCCGCCTCGCTGGAGACGGTGGCCCTGTACGTCGCGAGCCGCGCCGAGGTGGGGCCAGACGACGCGGACGGGCGGCCGACGCCGGGGCTCAAGGTGTCGACGTTGGAGCGACGGCTGAGCGCGATCAACCAGGCCCACCGACAGACGGGGCACGAGGCGCCGGCGAGCCGGCGAGATGAACCGCTCCACAGCGTGTGGGCCGGGATCACGCGGACGAAGGGGGTCGCCGTCGAGAAGGTCTCCCCTGCCCTCCCCGACGACCTCCGGCACATGATCGAGGCCCTGCCCCGGGGCGAGGACGGCGAGTGGACGCTGGCAGCCAAGCGTGACCGAGCAATCCTCTTGGTGGGGTTCGCAGGAGCGCTCCGCCGGAGCGAACTCGTGGCCATCGAGGCCGACCACGTCCAGTTCACGGCCGAGGGGATGCGGCTCCGGCTCCCTCGCTCGAAGGCCGATCAGGAGGGGCGCGGCGCGACGCTCGGTATTCACTACGGGCGGGCGCACCTAACGTGCCCCGTGCGCGCGATGCGGAGCTGGCTGCAGGCTGGGCGCGAAGCGACGGGCGCGCCGCTGGCGGGGCCGGTGTTCCGGAAGGTGGACCGGTGGGGGCGGCTGTGGGAGACGGGCCTGATGTCGGGGGCCGTGGCGAAGCTCGTGAAACGGGCCGCCAGCCGGGCCGGCCTCGACGCGTCGCTCTACAGCGGGCACTCACTTCGGGCCGGGTTCGCGACGCAGGCGGCGCGGGCGGGGAAGCACGAGCGGGCGATCATGGCCCACACACGGCACAAGAGCGAGCGGGTGCTCCGGGAGTACATCCGCGAGGGGGCGCTGTTCGAGGAGAACGCCACGGACGGGATCGGCCTGTGAGCGAGGAGCCTGAGATCGACGTGGCGGGGGCCGGGCGCCCCCTGATCCATCGGATCGTGCTTCGGCAAGGCGCGACTGAGGGGGCCTCGACGCTCCATTTCCAGCCAGGGCCGGTGACGGTCCTAGTGGGACCGAACAACTCGGGGAAGAGTCTGCTGCTGCGAGAGATCGAGGAGGCTCTCGCTCCAGGGTCGATCGTCGCCGTAGCGCAGACTGCGAGGGCGGGGGGACAGGAAGCGGGTCGTGCGATCTTCAACGCACGCCAGCAGCTCCAGAAGAAGGCCGAGAGGCCGAAGGTCCTGGAGCAGGTGCGGCTCGATCCCGCATTCGAGACGTTCGCGCAGCTGGCGGCCGACACCCTGTCCGTGAAGAGTGTCCCCTACCAGTACTCCGAGAAGGTCGGCGTTGGGAATGGGGAGAAGGCTGTGGGGACCGAGTTCGTGCTCAAGAGCACGGTCTCCAACATATCCGACCGCGTGGCGCACCAGCTCTTGGAGCAGTTCGACCGGGAGGGGTCCGTGCCCGGCATTCTGATGGAGCGGCTGATCCGGGTAGACGGGCGCCTACGGTTCGAGCTCGTCGGGGACCGGGAGCGCGGTGACCTTCACGACGCCCCTCCCCTCGACAACGTGCTCCGCCGGCTTCTCGACGACGGGGAGACGCGGGAGCGGCTCCGGGCCGAGGTCCTCCGCGCATTCCCCGGCGTCCACGTGGTAGTCGACGGGACGCGGGGGGCCGAACTCCGGTTCGGCGTGAACCCGGAGGCGCCTCCGAGCCCGGCCGTCGAGTTGGGGGCCGACCCGGCTGCGGTGGACTACCACGCGCGGACGACGCCCCTTGCGGAGGCGAGCGACGGCGTCAACGCCTTCGTGGCCCTGGTGGCCGTATTGTTGAGCGGGCCGTACGACGTGATGCTCGTGGACGAGCCCGAGGCGTACCTCCCTGCTCCGCGGCAGCGCCAACTCGGCCGACTTCTGACGGACCTCTCGCGGGAACGAGGCGGGCACGTGATCGTGTCGACCCACAGCCCGTCGTTCTTGGAGGGCTGCATCGAGCGGGACCCCACTGGCCTCCGGGTGGTCCGGCTGACGTACGACGGGGAGCGCGGGACAGCCCGCCTCCTGGCCGACGACGATCTCCGGAGGCTCGCCCTGGAGCCGCTCCTCCGCAACACGGCTGCGCTCGACGGGCTGTTCCGCGACGCCGTCGTCGTGACAGAAGACCACAACGACCGGGTCGTGTACCAGGAGGTGTCCCGCCGCCTGAGCGACACGTCGGCCGACGTGCCGGACCCCGACGTCTTGTTCGTCTCGGCCGAGAACAAGAGTACGCTCGCCCACCTGGCGGGCCCGCTCCGCCGGCTCGGTGTGCCCGCCGTGATCCAGGGGGACCTCGACCTGATCCACGGCCTACCCTCAAACGTTCTCGACTGCGGTGACCCTCGCTACTGGACGAAGGAGCTGCCCCGCACGCTGCGGGCGGCAGGCGTCCTCGAGGCGGAGGTGGCGCGGCTCGTGGACGCGGCCCGAGAGATCGTGCAGACGTATCGCGACCATGGCATCCAGCGGGGAGCGATCAAAACGAAGGGACGAACGGTCCTGACCGGAGACGACCGGGCGCGGCTGGACGCATGGCTGCTCAAGCTGGCCGAGTACGGGGTGCTCCTCGTGCCCGTAGGCGAGCTCGAGCGGTGGGGCCTCGCCGGGGCGAATAAGAAAGGACGGGAGTGGGTGGAGGCGGCCTTCGACGGGATGGGGAGCGATCCCAACGACGATCGCTACGTGCGTCCGCCCGAGGGGGTCTCAGCGGATCGATCGGCCCCGGCGGAGGACGTGTGGTCGTTCGTGGCACAGATGAAAGGATGGGGCACTGCACCGGCGCGCGGACTCGGCCCGGTCGGGGAGGTCCCCCCCTTCGCGCCTGCCTACCGTCCCGAGCTCGTTGCCCACCACGACGAGCAGGTCCATAAGGAGGTCGCGCAGCTCCAGGCGGTCCTGGGTGACTTGAGGAAGCGATTTGCAGACGTCGAGCGAAACCAGACTCCTGATCCCCGTCCGGTCCCGAACGCCGTCCCCCAGGTGGGCGATTGGTTCGCGGCGAGCGTGGAGCTGATGGAGAGCCGGGACCGCCTCGCCCTGGCACTCCGAGACCTCAACCACGTGAATGCACCCACGAGATCGTGATGCTGGAGGGTCTTCTCCTAGGAGTCGCGGGGTCAGTCACAGCGGACTGGCTGAGCAAGGGCGGTGCCTGGGTGCTATCGCGCTCGCCGGTCTCGAAGGCGATCGGCGACACAGTCCGTCGCTACGACTCCATCGAAGGGCGTCGTGTGCGGGAAGCCTTGGAGCGCTGGGTCAAGGGGGGCGCCTTCGTCGCACTGCTGGCCGCCCTCAAGAGCGGCGAGCGCGACGGCATCGAAGGACGGTTTGTTGACTCCTTCCGGGAGAAGGGCGGGTATCACGAGATCGACCCGGAGCACGTGCGAGCGACACAGGTGGTGCGACAGTTCGTACAGCACCTCCGGGCGCGGTTGTTAGAGGCCGGTCGGCTGGACCTGCTTGACGTTCATGTCGCCGAGGTCGGGCGTCGGCTCGAAGCGGGGCAGGCACGGTTGTCCGAGGGGCAGCAAGAGATCCTGGACAATCAGGAGATCCTGCTCGGCAAGCAGAATGAGATGCTGCACCGCCTCGGGGACGGGCCGTCCGCGTTGACGGACGACGACCTCGACGAGGCGGAGCGCCGCCTCAGGGCGGCGTCCGAGAGCCTTCTCACATGGCCGACCACGACCCGGGGCGTCTGGCTGGACCGCCCCGAGCTGGAACACCTCCTGGTCCGCGTCGCGACGGAGGACACGTCGGTGACGCTGATCGAGGGCGACCGGGGGACGGGAAAATCGGCCCTCCTCTCGGTGTTCGCACAGCGGCTGGGAGCGAGCGATGTGACGGTCGGCGCGGTAAAGGCCGACCGGCTCCCGCTGGGGCTCGTCGACGCGGATGACGTGATCCCGGACGTGCCCGGCGGGTGCGTCCGGGGCATCCGCGAGCTGGCCGCGCGGCAGCCGGTGGTGGTCGTGCTGGACCAACTCGACGCGCTGAGCGACGTGAGCGACGTGCACCCGGGGCGCCTCAACGCCGTGCTCGACCTGATCGACCGGTTGCGCGGCGCGCCGGGGGTGAGCGTGGTTGCGAGCGTCCGGCCGTTCGAGCGTTCGGTGGACACGCGGCTTCAGTCGTCGTTCCGTGAGGTTGTCGGCTTGGAGTCCCCGTCGTGGGAGGCCATCGAGCCCCTGCTCACCGAGGGCGGACACGACACCTCGTCGATGAGTGTCGCGCTCCGCGAGCTCCTGCGCGTCCCCGAGTTTTTACGCGTGTACCTCCGCGTGGCCGCCCCCGACAAGGCGTATGCGTCCTGGCATCGGCTCTACGACGACTACTGGCAAACGAGCGTGTTGCCAGCGCACACCGACGCCGCGGAGCTGGTCCGCGTGCTCGTCGAGCGGATGAGCGAGGAGGAGGCGTTATGGGTCCCCTCCTCGCTCGTGGACGCCCACGCGAAGGCGTACGACGCCCTGCTGCGTGCGGACGTGCTCGCGCGAGATGGGGACCGCGTTGGGTTCCGGCACCAGGCGCTGTTCGAGTTCGCGCGGTCGCGGAGGTTCACAGACGGGACGGGCTCCTTGGTGGAGTACGTCCGGAAGCGGGAGGATGGGCTGTTCGTGCGGCCGGTCCTGCTCGCCGGGTTGACCGCACTCCGGAGCGGGAGCCCGAGGCGGTACCGCGACGCCCTCGCGGCGTTTCTCGGTGGCAGCTTCCGGGCGCACATCGAGCAGTTGGTCGGGGAGTACGTTGCGGCTCAGGAAGAGCCGACGGCCGAGGAGCTCGCGGCCCTCCTCCCCCGCCTCGACGGGCCGCGCGCGAGGCAGACGTTCGCCGCCATGCGCCAGAGCGCGGGGTGGTTCCGCGTGCTCGTCGCGAGCGGCACCCTAGCTCGGGAGATGCGCCGACCTCCGGACGAGGCCCTGGCCGTGCTGGGCATCCTCGGGGCTGCGTCGAAGCGAGGTGACGGGCAGGCCGTGTTCGACTTGGTGCGCGCGCACTGGCTGGGCGCCCCGGCGTACGACGAATACGCGCTGTCGGCGCTGGACGAGATGCCGTCGTGGGCGCCCGAGGTCACGCGAGCGATGATGGAGGTGGCGTACCGCTTTCCCCGAGCGTTCCGCCACCACATCGTGATGATCGGGCTCAAGGGCGACGCCGCGGCGGGGTTCGAGGCTCTCCGTGCAGAGCTTGACCGCGAGACCGAGGAGGCGTTTGCGGCCAGCGAGGCGAGCGGGAACGCGACGCGCGCGGCGGAGCCGAAGGGCGAACTCGCCGCGTCTGCGTACCGTGAGCAGGCGCGCCGGAGCGTGGTGCGCGAGTGGCACCAGTGGCCCGAGATTGCAGGTCGCGTGGGCGACGCGCCGGATGTGTTCGCGAAGACGGTATGGGCATGGTTCGAGGGCGCCCTCCTGGACGAGCCCGCGTCGCGAGACCGTGCCTTTATGTATCGAAGCCCTCTCATCGACAGCGGATGGGACGACGACGAGACGGAGCGGGACCGGACGCTGCTCGGCGTCGCGACCCGATTTCTGACGGCGCTCGGGGAGGCCGATGAGGGCGCCTACGCGGCGGCCGTCGAGCGGCTATCGAACGACGACCGGATGCGGTCGCACCGCGCCGTCGCGCGGTCGTTTGCTGCCCTCGCGGGTCGGTACACCGAGCCGGCGGTGGCGTATCTGCTGGGCGACCCTCGCAGGCTCCTGCTCTCCACGATCAGGAGCGAAGTGGGTGAGACCGTCGCGCTGCTACGGGCGCTCTCCCCACACCTGACGACCGGTCAGCGGGACGCACTCGAAGCTCAGCTCCGGGCGTTCGCTCCGCCTCGCCCCGACGACGAGGACGAGACGCGGTGGGCGGACGTGACCGATCGGGCCAGGCTGCGGCTGATGCGGGGGATGGAGGACCCGAGCGATGCTTTCGGAGAGGAGCGCCAGGCGGCCGAGGAGACGTATCCCGACCTCCCTGACGAGGCGGTTCGGATGACGGGGTTCGCGGCAGTCCGCCCCCCCGTGCCATCGCCGCGCCTCGCCGAGCTGGGGGCGGAGGAGTGGACCGAGACCATGGACCGGGTCCTGGGCGGCGAGGCGGCGGCGTTGGCCGAAGCGCACCACGAGGACGATGTGCCTCCCCCCCATCTTGGGGGGGTGGAGCAACAGGCAAGTGCGTTCGGGGAAGCCGCGACGGCGGCGCCGGGCGAGGCGTGGGAGGTACTGGACCAGCTGGCTGACGTGCGCTACGAGCCCTTCGTGACCGAGCTCATCGGTGGGATCGCGTCCTCGAAGGAGGAGGCCGCCGTCGCGCTGCGCCCCCTCTTGCCGGAGCGGGTCGCCCGGTTCGATGCCGCCGGGTTCGCCAGCCCGTCGTTCCGCTACCGGTCGAGCGACGCGCTGGCCCGCGTCCGTGGCGGCCTCGACGTCGAGACGCTCGCGCGGCTGGAGTCGTGGTTCTGGGAGGCCGACGTCAGCACGGTCGAGGTCAGCGATCCGACGGGGGACCGAGTGCAGCCCCTCTTGTTCGGGAACGCGCCGCTGATCCTGGGGGGCGGAAAGGGCCACATGCTGGAGGCGATGGCGGCGGGATGCTTCTACCGGCCGGAGCCGGCCTTTCCCTGGTGGACAGCGTTTATCGGACGGCTCGCCGAGGCAGAGCCCCACGAGAGGACCGCCGCCACGGCGATCCGTTTGTCAGGCGACCTCTTCCATCGCTCCAACCCCGACCATGCCCGAGCGACGGAGGCATTAGCGGCGTTGGTCCGAGCGTGTCCCGAGGCGGTGACCCGCCCCGAGGGGCTCATCGGGCTGAGCCAGGTGCTTCGGCACCTCGATCCACCGGAGGCCGCCCTCGACCTCGCGGACCTCGTTCGTGGGCTGGCGTGGGACGGGGCCGAACAGGCGTACGGCGAGATGATGATCGCCCTCCACGTAGGCACGCACCGCGACGCGAGCGCGGCCCGGATCCGTGAGGGGACCCAGCAGGGCGACGATACGCTGCTCGGCATGGCCTTCGGCGCCGCGGCCCTCTGGGTCCAGGCGAAGAGCGAGCGGCCCCTTCTCCTGGAGGTGCTGGAGGCCGCGACCGCGTCCGACGACGAGCACGCGGCGGGCGCGGCGCACCGAGCGGTTCAGTCGTTCGCCCTGGGCTCGCCGCCCCGTGCCTGGGTGCCCGAAGACGAGGCGTTGATCCGCGCCATCCTGGCGTCGGATCCGGCGTTGCGCACGGCGTTCGAGGGGGTGCTGGCGGCGGCCGCGGACCGGATCCGCCTGGCTCCCGACCTCGCCCACGAGGCGGCGACGGCGGTCGTGAGCGGTGTGGAGCGGGGCGTGTTCGACCGATGGCAACGCGCCCGACTGGCCGAGCCGCTCCTCCAGATCGCGCTGACGCTCCACCGATTTCCAGGGCACCGCGAGCACGGGCTCGCCTTGTTCGAGTCGGTGTATACGCTGGGCCTGGGGGCGGCGCGCGCTGCGATCCAGACCCTCGACCGGAATCCGTTTCGGTCGTAGCCCCCTGGGTGGATCTCAGGCCCTCGACGAGATGCCAGCGGCGACACGCTCGAAGTAGGGGCGAGCCTCCTCCGAGATCGATATGCGTGAGTCGGTCGCGAGGATGGCTCTCGCAGCGCCGGCGTAGCCCGCACCCGGGTTCCCGGTCACGAGGCGGGATACGTGGCGTTCGAGGACGTCGGAGAACATGCGTTGCTCCGCGACCTGGAGGACGGTCGCCCGTGCGTAGAACTGCGTGTCGGGGTCCTCCGCATAGAGCGCCAGCACAGCGGCGGCCGTGGCCCTGACGGACAGACCCTGACCCTCGTCGATGAGCTGCCGATGGAGCGGCGCCGCCGCCCTGCGCGTGCCGGACTCAAGGGAGACCGCGAGCGTGGCCGTTTCGCGCCACCGCTCCATCTCTGCTCGCGCTTGAGGGTCGTCGTCCAGCATGGCGCACGCGGACGCGACCCACGTGTCGATTGGGAGTTCGGAGAGCGCTCCGTCTGCGGCGGCCCGGATCCAGGCCGACGTGAGCGCGCTTTGTGCGAGGTCGAGATCGAACGGCGTGATGGTGCCTGGGTCCCTCCCGGCTCCCAATGCTGCACAGCGATAGGCGTCGCTGAGAACCTCCATCAGATCCGGGTGCCCATCCAGGATCGCGAGCGACGCGCGATGCTGGGCTCGATCGTAGACGACGAGACGGTCCGTGACGCCGGTGCTGAGGGCGAGGTACCGTTGGGACACAGAGCGCGACGAGCCCACCAGGGACTCGATGTGAGCGAGTCGGCCCCAAATCATCGCGGGGCTAGCCGGTGCCTCGAAGTCCTCGAAGTCAGGTTCCGGCTTGCTAAACAACCCGACAAAGGGGTCCGAAAATCCGTCGGGTGTAGGACGCCCTGTCAGCTCATGCTCAATGATGACGAGGACGTGCCCGACCCGTCCGCGGAGAACCCCGAACCCCTGCTGCTCCGGGGCGTCGTCGAGTGCGAGGAGGGTCTGCTCGAAGGCGTGAACCGTCTCGGCGAGGCGTCCGGCCCGGTAGAGTGCATAGGCGTGGTCGGCGCTGTACCCGATCCAAAGCGGGGCCTGAATTCGAGCGAGTTCCTGTGCCGCGACCTCCGTCCCGCGTGCCGCGAGTTCGGCCGCCTCGCCGAACTCACCCATTTCACCTGCCGCGCGAATGGCGTCGTGGTAGGCGCGGGCACGTGCCGAGTTCATGCGAGCAGGCTGGGAGGCCCAGGCCGGCAGCAGGCGACGGTACAGGTCGAGCGCGGCACTGTAGTCCTTGTCCAACGCGTGCATCTTGGCCCGATAGTCGAGCAGCTCGGCGCGGTCTCCACCGGCGGCCAGCACGGCGAGGGCAGCGGAGCGGTCGTGGACGTGTTCATTGAGGACCGTCGCAAGGGAGCGTCTCGCACTCGTCGCCAGCGCGTCGTAGCCCCGCTCGTCAGCAAACACGATCGTCCGTTGGAGGACTTGCACCGCCGGGCTGAAGTCGACCTCTTCTCCTGACCGCTCTGCCCGGAATTTGTCGAGCCACGCACCATCGGAGATTGCCGTGGTGGCGGGACCGTCTTCTCGGAAGAGAGGTGAGAGGGCCTGCTCCAACACAGAGTCTGCCTCGACGGCATCGAGAAACTGTACGAGCAGGGACGCCGAACGGACGCGCACGGTGAGCAGGCGAACGAGGGGTCCAATCAGGCCGCCCAGAGACTCCACCCCCAACTCCTCGTCGAACGGAGGAGGTGCCAGCCCCGCATCCGCCGCGGCTGCTTCCATCTGCCCCAATGCGCCGGATGCAGAGATACGAGCGGCCGTGGCGGCCTGCTCGAGAACGAAGGGAAGGTGTTCGTCGGCGTCGATCTTCGTGACGACGAGGCTGGCAAAGGCGTATCGGAGGGTTTCCGGTATCGACGGAGCGCCGTCGACGCTCACATCGTCGATTTCGCGGAGGGCCGCGCGAGCGACCAGGACCGCTGCGTCCTGCTTCCCCAGAGCCGCAGCGACACGGAGCTGAAGCTGGCGCAGGAGAATGCCCAGGATGGGGTCAGGGCGGTACAGCGGATTGAACTCATCCGTCGCAGCATGCGCGAACCACGAGACCCACTCTGCGAGGAGGCCGAATTGCTCGTCTTCGAGATCGCTGACACTGTGGAACGCGGCGACGAGCGCCTTCTCGCACTCTCCGGCCATGCCGTGGAGCAGCAGGCCACTGAACGCTCGCGCGTCGAGGACCGGCTCGAGAAACGAGAGGGCCGCCGCGTGGTGGAGCCGCTTGACCGTATCGGGGTCGAACTGGGTCTCGTAGCTCTTTGACAGGAGGGGCGAGACGCGGAAGTGCGATTCGTCGACCTGTTCAATCCAGGGTCCAGTGAGAACGTCGAGGGCGTCGCCCGCACCAGGCAGTGACGGCGGGGCCGCCGCCAGCCGGAGCGCCTGCGCGCGCGTGAACGGCGTGGCATACAGGCTGAGGCGGTAGGCCACGTCCGACGCCCCGAGCCCTGCCAGGGTGGTCACCAGCCGTCGCCGAGCGTCCCGCTTGACGCGCTCGATGGTGGGAGGCGTCCCGAACAGATCGTCGTCGGAGACCGTCCCCCACCCCTTCTCCGCAGCGCTCCGGGCGTGTGCGGCTGCGAGCTGCGGGTGTCCGCTCGTCTGAATTTCGATGACGCGCGCCCATTGCTCGGCCCGCTCGGGGGGGCAGCCGGCCCCGAGGCATAACGTGCGGAGTTCGTGTGTAGAGAGTGGAGGGACGTCGAGATGCGCGTCCGCATCGTTCTGCGCCGTCGCCGCCAGAAGCGCGCTGGGGAGGCGGGCGTGCGCAGTGACGAGGGCGCGGCCTCCCCGGTCGACGACAGCGTGGACCAGGTGAATGAGGGGGAGTTCGATCCGCCCGTTCATCGCCGCGGGGAGGTCGTCAATCACGACGGACGTCGCGAGGGGCAGGTCCGCGACGGCGAGAGCGGCGAGGGCGAGATGATCCGCGGCGTCGTCCTCGCTTTGTCCCCGGAGATCGAGCCGGACCCAGTTCCCTCCCGCGCCTGCGACTAGAGCGGCCAGGGTTGATTTGCCTAATCCCGACGCCCCTGTGAGAGCCAGGACGCTCACGTCGGGGAGGCGTCGGCGGATGTCGTCCACGACCGCCTCGCGCGGAACGGGCGCCTGGACGAGCACTCGGACATTGGAATCGAGGACGCGCTCTGCCCGCGCGGCGAGTCCCCCTGTGGTCGCCGTCGTCGCGAGAACCGAGCGAGCGGTCAGGACGGACGTCGCCTGCTCGAATGCGTCGAGAAAGTCGACACGATCCAGCCGCCTCGGCCCGTCGGCGACGAGGGTCTCCCAGGCCCTGGCCTGGAGGGAATCGACGGCGACACGGGACTGGGAGGGGGGGAGTCCGATGCGGTCGCCGTGGAGAACTACACGGCGCTCGACACGGTCTCGAAGCCCATGCCGATCGGGCTCGCCCGTCGCCCATCGTACTTGGCGGAGGAGCAGGTCTCGGACCTCAGAGTCGCTCGCCGTCGTGAGGAACTCGCCGAGGCTCGCGCCGAGGTCGAGCGTTCCTAGAAAGACGCGCAAGGCATCGAGATCGGCACCTTCAAATCGGCACTGGTCCCACTTGTCGAGGCCTGGCATTTCCCCGAATGGAGATCCCGCCTCGACACCGCGCTGCGCCGTCGTGAGGAGGACGAAGGAGGCGCGCAGATCCGGGTTGCGTGCTCGGAGATCCCAGAAGTTTCGGAGCGCACTCTGCACCGCCTCGGAGCGGAGGGTGAGAGGGCGGGCGAGCGTCTTGACCTGTCCCGCCTCGACCCTGTCCTCGGCGCGAAGATCGACATCCTCGGCGGCTTCGAGGAAGAGCGCCTCGGTCGGACCGAGCGCCGTCCACAGATCGACCGACTGCCAGAGCTGGTAGTCGAAACCACGAACGGCCCCCATCGCCTGGCGGCGCGGGTTTCCTTGCGGAGCAGAGAGGGGCACCGGGGACTGCGACAACGGCTTCCAGATACGTTTGCGGTTCCCTAACCTATGTGCGGGTGAGGCCTCATCGTGTCACACAGAGTCTCGCGGCGAGGGTTCTTGAAGTGATCCTCAGCCTTTCCAGTACGCCCCATTTGGAGACATACCGTTAGCCTAGGGTGTTGACCTGCAAGACCTTGCATCAGGCGATTGGGCTGACCCGCCGTGGGTCCGGCCCTGACTCAGATTCCTTTGACAGCTTGAATTGATCTCAGATAAGCGGACTCCCAGTGGAGCTCAATACTCCGACGGCAGAAGGACTGTCGTCGCCGAACGGTCGGCCTCAGTAATGATCCAGAGCCGGCCGCCAGTCGTCTCGTAGGCCGAGAGGACGCGGGTGCCCTCCCCGACCGCGCGGTCGTTGGCCCGTGCGTCGTGCTCGGAGACCGATCCCCAGTCGCCAGCCCGGTGGCGGTGGAGGAGCCCCACGACGTCGAGGCTGTGACTGCGGACGACCTCGAGGGCGCCCGGCGTGGCGACCACGTGCCCGAGCGGAAAGCGGACGGGGCGGGTCTGGGGACGTTCGTTCTTGGCAGCGGTCGTGCTCATGGCAGCGGTGGTTGAAGCGGAGGGCTCTCCCGGCGTGGGGGGCGTTCGCCATTCGGCGCCTCCTCGCCGGGAGAGCCCAGCCACCACCTGCTGGGGGCAGAACCTCTCAGCTACATCAGCCCTCGCCCCGCCAGGCTCGTGTGCCCGTGGTCGGTCAGGATCAGGTGGTCGTGGACCGGAATGCCCATCACCTTGCCCGCCTCGACAAGCTGGCGCGTGACGGCCACGTCCTCCCGGCTCGGCTCGGGGTTGCCGCTCGGGTGGTTGTGCGCCAAGAGCACGGCGGCGGCGTTCGCCAGCACGGCCGCCTTGAACACCTGGCGCGGCTCGACGATGGACGCCGCCAGCCCACCGACTGACGCCACGTGGAGCCCGGTCAGCGTGTTCGCCGTGTCGAGGAAGGCGACCACGAACTCCTCGCGGTCGCGGTCGGAGAAATACTCGGCCAGCACGGCCGCCGCGTCGGCGGGTGAGCGGACCTGGTCGCGCGTCGGGAACGTGAACGTCCGCTCACGGACGAGCCGGGTCGTGTAGAGCGGGACGCCGGAGAACAGGGCGTCCCGGTAGGCCACGTGCGTGTCGGGCTGGCGGAGCATGCCGACGGGCTCCCGAACGACGGATTGAGGGCCGACCTCTGAGGTCTCGGCCACCGTGCCGTACAGCACGGTCCGCCGCGCGAACCACGGCGCGTCGGACTCCAGCCGACGGAGCCGCCCACGCACGGCCAGTCGCCGGGCGTGGTAGCGCTCGCGGCGGTCGAGCTTGGGCTGAAGGATTACAGGAGCGCCGTCGTAGCGGTCACAGCCCTCGGGCATCCTGGCCTCGATGTCGCGGAGCACGCGGAGGTTGAGCGCTGTGAGGGGCGAGGCCCCGGATTTCTGGGTTGCCATGAGTTTTCAGGCGTCGCTCCGCACAGTCAGACATCGACCGTGGTGGGAGCGCCCCCGTCGGCCGACGCGCCCTCGCGGCCGACGGGGGCGCCTCGCTCGCCTCCGTCGAGCGCCTGCCCCGTTGCGGCAAAAAAGAAGCCCGGCGACCGCCTGGGTCGCCGGGCTGAGGGCCTCAGGCTCTGGGCTACTCGTCGTCCCAGTCGGTCTCGCTGGCGGCGCTGCCGCCGTAGGCGTCGGCGCCGTAGAGGAAGTCTCCGTAGCTCGCCCCCGGTGCCACCGTGTCGAGATAGTTCGCCCGGTATGCGTACGGGCTCTCCTCGGCCACCGCGTGGGCCTCGGCCCAGGCCTTGCGGTCGTCGGCCCAGTCGAGCCACGCCGACGCGGCCTCGTGCGCCCGGCTGATCGCGACGTGTACCTCGTCGTTCTGGCCTCCGGTCACGTGGTACCGCAAGACGG
Organism: Rubricoccus marinus; assembly: GCF_002257665.1. Lineage (NCBI taxonomy): Bacteria > Pseudomonadati > Rhodothermota > Rhodothermia > Rhodothermales > Rubricoccaceae > Rubricoccus > Rubricoccus marinus. The sequence goes on from NZ_MQWB01000014.1 coordinate 26,453, forward strand.
TGCCTGTGCCGTAGGCGTCGGACTCCAGCCGGATCAGAGGGGCCACCCACAGGGCGTCCACCGGCGGGAGCTTGCCGAGCAGGTGCTTCTCCGCGTGCGTGCCCGTCCGGTCGGCCACTTCGAGGAACAGGTGGACCTCGTCGGCCGATGCGTCGTCTGGATCGACCACGGCGATCCGGGCCACCAGCTCCGGGTACTTATCGCCAGAGGTGGCCCGAGCGGCGAGCCGTGCGAGCCCGGCGGCCTCGCAGTCCTGAAGACGCGACGGGAGGATGATCGACCGGCTGCCGAGCCGGAAGCTCTCGCGCAGGGCGTCCTCCTTCATGAGGTGCGGGTGGAACTGGGGGCACGACGTGCGCCGGAGCCAGCAGGCGAAGCGGTACCAGGTCCGGGCCTGAGCGTAGTGCGGACGGGAGTAAGTGCGGGGCATGACAAGACCTCGGAAGAGGGGCTCGTGACGACCGCCATGCCCGGGGACCCGAGTGGTCCCCGCTAGCCAGCGGCCACACCGCCAGCAGGCGTAAGGCCGGACTACAGGGTCAACAGGGCTGCTTGCAGCCCGGGTGGAGCGCCCCCGCGCGGAGGGACCGTCGGAAAACCCTGGGCGGCGAAGACGCCCGCATCTGGGTTTTCTGTCGCAGCGCGAGCACGGGGCGAACGACCTTGACGCTGTCCGGCCGTCGCCTAGATTGCTAGAAACCGCTGCCAACACCCCGCCCCCCTCCTGCCGGTGTGCCGGGTGCGGACCGGCAGGGAGACCGTCCAGGGCCGCCAGGTCCTGACCGTCCTCCCCTCTGATGGCGCCTCTGGCGACCCGCCTGCCCAGGTACCCGTTCGACCTGAGCAAACGGTGACCCGTCACGCAGCCTGCCTCTCCACCCACGCCCGGACGTCGGCCGCTCGCAAGACCCCGCCCGTCTCCGGGACGCGTGCGACGACCTCGTGCTTGAACCGCTGGTAGAGTGCGTTCGCTGCCCGCTCGCCCACGAGCGCGAGGAGCACGCTCAGCGCGAGGTCGGCCGGACCCGACCCGCCGTATCCCCATTCGATGCCCGTCGGTGAGTGCCGCGCCGCGTGGGGCACGGAGGCGCGCGCCACACCCTCGGCCGTGCGCCACAAGACGACGTCCTCGGCGTCGCCCGTGATGGCCTCGTACTCGGGCCGGACAAGAATGCCGATCCTGTCCCGGGTCGTCTCGGTGACGCCGTTTGAGACCACGAGCCGGAGGGCACCGCTGCCCGCGCCGTCTCCGCCGGGGCCGGTCATCGTCTCATCCAGCCGGCCCAGCGCTTTCCCCACGTGGCCGAAGGCGACGTTGCACCCGAGTCGGTAGCCCCTCCCCTGGCCGGACGCGTCGGTCCCCGTCACACGCGCCAAGTGGACGGTGAGCCCGAACGGGACGAGCGGGCGGACCCATCCGAGGTGCTTCGGCTGAACGCGCCCCAGCACGCGCCCGCCGCGCGAGACGACGAGGTGGTCGCCTCGGGCGCCCAGATCCAGCGCCAGCCAGGAGGTGTCTGGGTCGAGGGCGAGCGACCGAAGAAGAGGCTGGTGCCGCGAGGTGCCGACGAGCTTCGAGGGGACGGCAAACGACGAGGCGCCGTGGTGGACGCTGAACGCGCAGGCGTCCAGGGCCTTCGCGTCCAGCGTGCCCGGCCGCATCCGCGTGCGCTCGGCTGCGAACGTGCGCCAGCGGCCCGCTTCACGAGCGACGCGCCGGGCGCGGAGTTCGGCGGCCGGGATGCGCGTCCCAGCTGACGTTAGGGCGTCCTCCGACGTGCACACGTCCGTGGTGGTGTGGTCCCCGCGCAGGGGAGCGGGCAGGGTCGAACGGGCAGACGAACGTGTCATCGGGATCGGGGCCTCCCCCGGTCTTGGTGCAGGCGCCAGAGGCGCGTTAGCCTCTGGCGCCAGGAGAGAGGCCCGGCGGACATCACCGAGCCTCGTGTCGGATGTGGCGCTGCTGGCCTCGTAGGCCGCGGCGCCGGGTTAGCGAGAGCGACTAGAAGGGCATCCAGTCGTCGACCTCGACCACCTGGGGCGAGGACTGGATGGGCTCGGGCTCCTCATCGAGGTCCGGCATGGGCTCGTAGGCGTCCAGCGCCGTCTCGGCCCGGGCGTGGGCTAGCGCGTCGCAGACGGCCGACGGCAAGCCTGCGCCTGCGTCGTCGTAGCCCGCGAGGTAGCCCTCCAGGTGGAACCCGTAGAGCCGCTCGAACCACCGGCCATAGGCCCAGACGCTCGCGTGGCGATGCCGCCAGGTGAGCTCGGCGAATCGGAGCGGCGTCATGAAGTAGCGCAGGCACTTCGCATCGGCGTCCCACACGGCCCGCGAGCCCGTCCGGTAAACCCACTCGGTCATCGGGCGCTCGGAGTAGCCGTCGGCGAGGCACGCCTCGTAGCCGACCTGGTAGGACGCCTCATGATGAGCGTCGACATCAGGCTCGGGCTGACATCGGCAGAGCAAGCGGTTGCAGCCGTGGCAAAAGTCACCAGGGCCGGGCATGGATCTGGACATGGATCTCAGAGCAAAGGATTCCTGAGCGACCTCCGGCCGAGTGCCGGAGCCGCTCCTCACCGAGGGGGAGCGGCCTCGGCATAGGCCTCTGGCGCATCGCAGGCGCCACTCAGGCGGCCCGGCGGTAGCCTGTCCCCTCCTCGGATCTCGACCACGGGGCGATGTTCGGTCACTGCGCGCAGAACGGCCGCCGCCCGTTCGCCCGTCGGGACGAAGAACCGTGTGCGGAAGGCGTGGACCTCGGCGAAGACCCCGTCGACCTCCAGCTCGCGCATGGCGGCCAAGTCCGGCCCCACGAGTTCGATCCGGGGCTCGTTCGCCACGCGGCGCACTCGGAGCTGCCAGCCGTTGGCGAGGTCGGCCTCGGCGCCGGCCAGCAGCCGCTCCGCCAGCGCGTCGGGCGTGATGTCCACGCGGTCGCCCGTGGCTCCCAGCGCCTTGAGCGTCGCGCTCAGGTGCTCCGGCATGACGGCCCGGCCGATCATGCGCTCGCCGCTGTCGGTTTGCGCTCGGTAGATGCGAGGGTGCCCGGCGATCCGGTCCCAGATGGGAAGGATCGTCCCGGTCACGAGGTGGATGGGCTCGGTGGTGAACTCGGGCGCGGCGTCGACGCCCGCGGCCCAGAGCGCTTTGGCTTCGTCGGTCGGAACGGGCTGGTGGCCTCCGGACGGACCGCTCGCGGTCCGCTCCCCTGGCTTGTTGAGTTCGGTCTCGTCCATGAGCCGGTTGGACCGCACCCCGACACGGTGGAGCCTGCCGACGACGCGCCCGGTCTCCGTGGTCCGGCTCCCGGCCCGGAAGAGCGCGTAGGGCTGCCCGCTTCGCCGGTTGACCACGAACCCCACCCACGAGCCCAGCGCCTGGGCGTCCTTGGCCCAGCGCCAGATCTCGTCCCAGTCCACGATCTCTGTCCGCCGCGTGAGCTCCAGCGTCACGACCTGCGTCGTGGCCCCGGACCGCTCGTGCGTGTAGACGAGCCGCTCGTCGGTCTTGACCACGCGCTCGGCTCGGATCGTCTCCACGCCCACGTCGAGCGTGCCTGCCTCTCGCGCTGCTTCGGTGGCTTCTTCGAGGTAGGCGTACCACGAGTCGAAGACGGCGTCCATGGCGCCGGTCTGGAGCGACAAGAGCCGGTTCAAGAACTTCGGCACCTCGGGCACGGCGCTCACGTTGAGCTGCCCGTCCTGGTCCAGGACTTTGATGCCCATCTGCTCCTCCACGAGCGCTGGCGTGACGCCAGAGGCCACCGCCCTGCCCTCGCCCCGGTAGAGGTCCACGAACCAGTTGTGTAAGGAAGCCCTGGACAGAGGAGTCTCCAGGTTGAACTCACTCGACAAGAGCCCCTGGCTCGCCGTCTGCCGCTGGCCCTTGGTGAGCGCGCCGAGCTGGTCGAGCCGCCGCGCGATGGTCGACAAGAAGCGGCGCTGGGCCTTGAGATTCGTAGTCACAAGCACCAGCTCGGGCGGACACGCCTGGTTAGCCCGGTGGACCCGGCCCATCCCCTGCACGCACCGCGCGCTGCTCCAGCCCGGCTCGACGCAGTACAGGACTCTCCTCTGCTGGTTGGCCGCCGCGAGATCCGAGTGGTAGCTCCGGCCGGTCCCCCCGGCCTGGCTGAAAACGAGCACCCGGCGCTTTCCCGCCATGAACTCGTCGGCCTCGGCGTTGCACGTCCGCCTCGTGCGGCGCTCTTCCACGACCTGCTCGATGCCATCGACGGTCTTGGTCACGAACCGGCGTCCACGGCCGGTCACCTCGGCTACGGCCTCGGGTCCGAAGTGGGCCACGACCTGGTCGAGCACGCCGTGCGGCACACTCACCGCCCCCACCTCCAGCATCAGCCGGTCCCGCGCGGCCACGGCCTCTGGCGATTGGACGAAGTCGCCCGCTGCGTTCTTGACGGGCCGCGATCTCACACGCCCGTCGTCGTCCTCGTACTCCTCGTAGAGAGTCGTTGGGAAGCTGGCCTCGACGAACTGCAGGAGTTGGTCGCGCGGCGTCACGTCGAGGTCCCGTAGATCCTCACCATTCGCGACCGCCTTCGCGTAGGCCCGCTCGGTCGCCGCCTCCATCGTGGACACGAGTTGCACGACGCAGCTCTCGCCCTCGGCCAGGCGCGCCTCCATGTCCCGGATCAGGCTCGGCGCGCTCATCGCCACCAGCACGTGCAGGAAGAACCGCTGGTGCGCCCCCCAGAACTGGCTGTACGCCGCCGCGCGGGCGCGGCCGCACTTGTCCGCCTTCGTGACTTCAAGCGCGTCTTGGATGTTGCGGAGCACGACCTGCCAGGCCTCGGCGCAGCGGTCATAGGTCTGAGCCTGGTGGGATTCGAGGTCGTGGACGAGCGTGCGGTAGTCGACGCCGTCGTAGGAGACGGACCGGGCGAGGTAGAGCCCCATCGACTTCAGGTCTTTCGCCACGAGCTCCATCGCCGCGATGCCTCCTGCGGACACCTTCTCGACGAACGCCTCGACGGTCGGGAACGGGGTGCCCCGACCCCAGAGCCCCAGGCGAGCCGCGTAGGCGAGGTTCGCGACCTCTGTGGCGCCGGTCGCGCTGGCGTAGACGATGCGGGCGTTCGGAAGCCGATCCTGGAGATCGACGACCGCCAGCGCTCGCTGCGAGGCTTTTCTGACTCCACGTGAGCCCTGGGTGTCTAGGGCGGCACTGGCGTTGTGGCTCTCATCATAGATGATCACACCCTCGAACTCGGACTCCTCTCCCCCACTCGAGAGCCAGGCGACGACCTGCTCCAGCCGGTGGATGCCGGTTTCGACGCCGTCCCGCTCGCGCGGCTTGCCCTTGAGGGTGTCGTAGCTCGCGAAGCAGATGCCATCGGCGTGCTGGATGGGTCCTTTGCATGCACCCAGGTCGAAGACGAAGTCCGCCGGGCCGCCGAGCGCCGTCCAGTCGCGGACGGCGTCGCGCATGAGGTTGCGGTTCTCGGACACCCAGAGCGCCCGGCGGCGGCCCTGAAGCACGTTGTCGAGGATGATCGCCGCAGATTGGCGCCCTTTCCCCACTCCGGTTCCGTCACCGAGGAAGAACCCTTGCCTCGGTCCGGCCTCCTCCCCGCTGCCCGGGAGGTGCCCGGCGTGCGCCGCGCCCGCGCGCGAGACGGTTTCGAGCTGCGCGTCCGAGAGGATGCCCTGAGCCACGAGGTGCTCGGGCAACGTCGGGCGGTAGTCGCTCTGCGGCGCGCTGGCCGCCGCCATCGCAGCCGACTCGACGAGGCGCGTCGGGTGCGGGCACGCGCCCGGGACCCGGACGCTCGGGCGGTAGGCGTCGAACACCGAGGCCGTGAGCGCACCGGTCTGGGCGGTGACCTCGGCGGTAGAGACCACCAGCGGGAGGGCGTCCGCGAAGGGCCACTCCATCGCAGAGTCCGGATGGGTTGCCACCTGCGCTCTCGAGCGCGATGGCACGGCGCTCAGACGGGCAATGCGCGGTGCGAGGAGGGCGAAGAGGTCGAGTTGCTCGACCGGTGATGTCGTCGCGCTCGTTGCGACATGGGAAGCGAAGGGGGCCACGGGATTTCTGGCTGGCACGGAGTGCGGAGCCACGACCCGAGACACTCCCCGGTGGGCTCCGGCCCGCCGCGTTGACGGGCTCGCCCACCGGCCCGGCACCGCGACGGGCTGTCGACCGTGCTACTTCTCCCTCCTCCCGCTCTCCTAGACCACCGGCTTTGCGTCCGCAAAGCCGCAGGAAGGGGAGTTGCTGGACGCAGATTCCCGGACGGGTTTCCGATCGCGAGGCGCGACGGATGACCCCGATCTGCCTCGTCCACCTGGCTCGAACAGGAATCGGCCGTTTGTGAGAGGTCGATGAGGCACCGCGCCGTCCCGAGGAACGCGCCGAGCTCTCCCCGCTCGTAGAGAACGGCGAGGCCCTCGCCCCGCAGACGCAACGACCCCTCGGCCACGAAGAAGACCATGGCCGTGGCGATCGCGGCGTAGGCCCCCGTCCGGAGCGCGAGCGTCTGCCCGAACGTGAGGCGGCGGGCCAGAGCGAGCAGCCACTCGCCCTCGATCTCGCGGCGCAGCCGGACGGCCAGCACCACCTCGAGCGCGCCGGTCACGATGGACCACGCGGCCACGAGCGCAAGCAGCACGAGGGCCGTGATCTCGGGCCGTTCGTCAGTCCAGAGGTTTGAGGCCCGCGACGATCTGCGCCCGGCGCTGCTCCAGGAACGGCGGCAGCACGACCGTCTCTCCCAACGTCGCCGCGTCCTCGTCGACGGCGAAGCCGGGGCCGTCCGTCGCCAGCTCGAACAGCACGCCGCCGGGCTCGCGGAAGTACAGGCTCCGGAAGTAGTACCGGTCGACCGGGCCGCTCGACGGGACGCCGAACCGCTGGAGCCGCTCGGCCCAGTCCTCGTAGGCGTCGTCGGGCACGCGGAAAGCGACATGGTGGACGGCGCCGGCGCCTTGCCGCGCCACCGGCAGGCCGGGTTGGACGGCGACGTGGAGCTCGGCGTGGGGGCCGCCGCCGCCCGCGTCATCGGGCGCGCCCATCTCGTAGACGTGGACCGTGTCGGACGGCCGGTCCGGCAGCGGGTACGTCCGGACGGGACGCATTCCGAGGACCGTTCGCAGCGCGAGGTCGGTGTTCTCCAGGTCCGGCACGCTCATCGTGATCGGTCCGAGGCCGCGGATCTGGTGCTCGTCCGGAACGGGGCTCCGGTCCCACGGGGTCGGCGGGTCGCCCGCGCCACCGTCGGCGATGAGGGCGAGGCGCTGGCCCTCGGCGTCCTCGAAGCGGAGCGTCGGCCGGCCGTCGATCTCGCGCACCGGCTCGGCCTCGATGCCGGCCTCGGAGAGTCGGCCGGCCCAGTAGTCCAGGCTGGCGGCCGGGACGCGGAGTCCGGACCGGATGACCGACCGCGTGCCGCGCTGCTCGGGCGGGACGGGCCAGTCGAAGAAGGTCAGGTCGTGGCCCGGCGTCCCGACGGCGTCGGAGTAGAAGAGGTGGTAGGCCGAGACGTCGTCCTGGTTCACGCTCCGCTTGACGAGGCGCATGCCCATCGTCTCGGTGTAGAACCGGTAGTTGTCGCGGATGGCGGCCGAGACGGCCGTGAGGTGGTGGATCCCGTGGGGAGACATGGCAGTGAGGGAGGAGCTAGATGGAGACGACGACCTTGCCGGTGTGGTCGGCCTCGGCGAGATAGCGGTAGGCGGCGGAGGCCTCCTCAAACGGGAAGACGCGGTCGATGACGGGTTTGATCTGGTTGGCTTCGATGGCGCGGTTCATCGCCTGGAACATGGGCCGGTCGCCGACGAAGATGCCGTGCAACGCGGCACCCTTGCCCATCAGCGGGTACGGCGCGGGGCTGTCGTCCGCGTCGGCCAACACGCCGATGAGGCCGATCTTGCCGCCCTTCGCGACGGCCTTGAACGACTTGCCGAGCGTCCCTACGCCGCCCACCTCGATGATCGCGTCGGCGCCGTGGCCGTCGGTCAGGTCGAGCACGGCCTCGGCCCAGTCCGGCGTCTCCTTGTAGTTGACGGTGAGGTCGGCCCCGAGGCCACGGACGGTCTCCAGCTTCGCGTCGCTCGACGAGGTCACGATGACGCGGGCGCCCGCCGCCGCGGCGAACTGGAGCGCGAACGTCGACACGCCGCCGGTCCCGAGGGCGAGGACGGTCTGCCCGGGGCGGACCGGCGCTCCGGCCTCCATCAGCGCGTGCCACGCCGTGACGGCCGCGCACGGCAACGTCGCGGCCTCCTCGAACGAGTAGCCCGCGGGGGCGTGGACGAGCCCGGCCTCGTAAAACAGCCGCGACTCCTGAAGCACGCCGTCGAGCGGCGCGCCGAGCGGCTTCTCCTCCGCCGACGGAACGCCCGAGGTGGGCTGGAAGAACGTCCCGGCCACGCGGTCGCCGACGGCGAACTCCGTCACGCCGTCGCCCACGGCGACGACCTCGCCGGCCCCGTCGGAGAGCGGGACCGTGTCGCGAGCGAGGCCCGCGCGCCCATACGTGCCCTTCGCGATCATCAGGTCGCGGTAGTTGAGCGAGGCGGCGCGGAGCCGAACGAGGACCTGTCCCGGCGCCGGGTCGCCCGGGTCAGGGCGCTCGGACTGGCGGAGGTCGCCGATGGAGGAGGTGTCCTGGGGGACTTCGTAGACGGTCATCAGAGGGGAAGAGTGGAGACGAAAGGGGGAGGCTCACCAAGGCGTCCGTGGGCAGTTCCGTGATATCTGTTTAAACAGGAGTATCCCGGGATCGCCCCGTGCCGACGCGGGGTACCCGCTCTTCCCTACTCCCCTCCACGATGCCTGACGCTCTTCCCCTCGCGACCATCGGGTACGAAGGCGCCACGCTCGACGGCGTCGTCCGCGCGCTCCAAGACGCAGGCGTCGAGACGCTCGTCGACGTCCGGGCCGTGGCGCGGTCGCGACGGCCGGGATTCGCCAAGACGCGGCTCGCGGCGGGCCTCGCCGAGGGCGGCATCGGCTACCTCCACCTTCGGGGGCTGGGCACGCCGGCCGACGGCCGCGCCGCCGCCAAGGCCGGTCGGCACGACGAGATGCGACGCGTTTTCGGCGAGCACCTCGCCACGCCCGAGGCTCAGACGGACCTCCACCACCTCGCCGAGCGGATCGAGGCCGGCGAGCGCGTCGCCCTCCTCTGCTACGAGGCGGCTCCCGAGCACTGCCACCGCCGCCAGGTGACCGAGGCGCTCGCTCGGATGCTGCCCGTCGAGATCACCGACCTCTCTCCCCTTCCCCCAACGGACTCATGATCGCCATCACTGGATCGACCGGCCACCTCGGCCGCCTCGTCATCGCCAAGCTCATCGACCGGGGCGTCCCCGCCGCCGACATCGTCGCCCTCGCGCGCGACACGGACAAGGCGTCCGACCTCGCCGACCAGGGCGTCGTCGTCCGCGAGGGGAACTACGACAAGCCCGAGACGCTCGGCCCCGCCCTCGACGGCGTCGACACGCTCCTGCTTATCTCGTCCAGCGAGGTCGGGCAGCGAGCGCGCCAGCACCGGGCCGTGATCGGCGCGGCGAAGGCGGCCGGCGTCGGCCTCATCGCTTACACGAGCGTCTTGCACGCCGACACGTCGGAGCTCGGGCTCGCGGAGGAGCACCGGCAGACCGAGGCGGCGCTCGCCGAGAGCGGCGTTCCGACCGTCCTCTTGCGCAACGGGTGGTACACCGAGAACTACACCGGGTCGATCGCGCCGGCCCTGGAGCACGGCGTCGTGCTCGGGAGCGCCGGCGACGCCCAGATCGCGGCAGCCACGCGCGAGGACTTCGCCGAGGCCGCCGCCGCCGTCCTCACCTCCGATGAGGACCAGACGGGCCAGACCTACGAGCTGGCCGGCGAGCCGTTCACGATGTCCGAGTACGCCGCCGAGCTGTCCCGCCAGTCGGGCACGTCGGTCACCTACCAGAACCTCCCCGAGGACGACTACCAGAACGCGCTCGTCGGTGCCGGCCTGCCGGAGCCCGTCGCCGCCATGCTCGCGCAGTCGGACGTGGCCGCTCGCGGCGGCGCCCTCGACGACGACAGCGGCGACCTGGAGCGCCTCCTCGGCCGCCCGCCGACGCCGCTCGCCGACGCCATTCGCAACGCGCTGTCCTGATCCGCCCGGGCTAGGCCGCGACCGCCTCGGTGAACGGGGCGGTCGTCGCGGCCCGGACCCCCTCGACGGTCACGTCCGGCATCGTCTCCGTGAGCACCATCCGGCCGCCCCCGAACGCGAACACGGCGAGGTCAGTGACGAGCAGGTCCACGACTCCCGAGGCGGTGAGCGGGAGCGTGCACGCGGGGACCACCTTCGGTATCCCGTCGCGGCTCGTGTGCGTCATCGTGACGATGAGGCGCTTGGCGCCGGTCGCGAGGTCCATCGCCCCGCAACGGCGAGCGACGTCCTGGCCCAAATCCGCGCGCTCCCATGGGACACGGCTCGGGCGCTCCAACTGCCTTCGCGACCGCTGGCGCCGAGAGCCGAACCGTGGGTTCTGGGTGCGACGCTTGGCGCCCTTGCGGCGCTCACGGGGGCCGTCGTCTTTGCCCGGCTCTCCGGCCGCGGGTAGCGGCCTACCGCCCGCCGCGCCGAATCCCGAAGTGGCGGGCCTCCAGAGCGAAGCCCCCTCCCCTGCCCCGCTCGGTCTCTTCCAGGTGGCGCCGGAGCGCCTCCTGGACGACGTCGTTCTGGCTCACGCCACTCTCCTCGGCCGCCGCCCGCACTCTGGCGCGCATCCACGCCGGGACGTTCCAGTTTCCCTGGACGATCCGCTCGTAGCCCTCCTCGCCCGGCGCGGGCGCCTCGGGTCGCTGGACGGGCTTCGCCGGTCCGACGACGGGGTGGCTCGTGTGGTAGAAATGCTTCGTCGTGTGCCGTCCCGGCGAGCTGTCGCAGCAGCTGACGTGGTCGCAGCGCAGGCAGAGCCGGAGGTGGACCCAGCGCAGTCTCGACTTCAGGTCTTCAGGCACTCCTTGTAGCCCCGGGTCCGCGCGGGGAGTGGGTTATGTCGCGCCCTCTCGTTCTAGCTGCTCCCGCTGCTCGCCACGATCATGCGCGTGCTCGGCTCTCGCTTCGCGGTGGGCCGCGTGATCCCCCGATGCCCGCGTGGAGAGCTCGTGCAGGCGGTGCCTCCGGCCGTAGAGGACGACGAGGTCCTCGGGGCGGAGGCGGAGGTCCGCCGGGGGGGCCCCGACGTAGTCCCCGCCCGACCGCTTGACCCCGAGGACGAGGACGCCCTCGCCCGCGAGGTCGAGCTCGCCGATGGCCCGGTCGCCCAGCCACGTTTGCTCCCGGACGTCCACCTCTACGATGCGGTAGTCCTCGCGGAGATGGAGCAGGTCCGCGTAGTCCCTCAACTCCAGCGTGGTGTAGCGGGCGAGCACGCGCTCGATGAGCGGCGTGAGCACGCGGCTGAAGGCCCGGCTCCGAGCCAGCGTGAGGAGGGCGAGCACCCCCAGCCCCAGCACCAGCAGCCGCTCCGGGGTAGCCCCCCCGGCTCCGACGAACGAGAGCAGCAGCGTCGCGATCGACGAGACCACGCCGATGGCGCCGAGCCGGATGAGCACCGTGGCGATCCGGCGCCGCGCGGGGTCCTTCACGACGGTCTCCGCCTCGTCCGTCGTGAACCCGGTGCCGGAGAAGGCCGAGAGCGATTGGAACTTCGCCACCTCCTCCGACAAGCCCGTCATCGAGAGGGCGACGGTGCCGATGCGGATCACCAACATCGAGAGGGCGACGACGACGAGGAGGGAAACGACGGAGACCATCGGGGCTACCTCCTGGGTGACGACGCCTCAGCGGCAGAACGACTGGCCGTTCACCCGCGAAGGGCGGCGCGGCGGTTGGACGAGGCAACGTAGGCGCCGGACGTCGTGCGAGGCAAGGCCGTAGCGCCCTGCGTCGGGTGCGACGGCGGGTTCTACCGCGACCCCGCCGTCGAGCGCGGACGATCCGAGGAAACCGACGCTGGAGCCGAAGCCGCCGCGTGAGGCATTTCGAGCCCGTCCATCCGCCGGAGCCCAAACGGCACGGAGCTGTTCGGCATGCCAACGACGAGGCCCAGTTGAGACCGCCCGCTCCGCCCGCCCGGGGGCGACCGGAGCGGGCGGCGTGGACCAGGAGATGGCAGGCTACTTGGCTGCGAGCACGTCCACCTGCTCGATCTGGGGCGGCTGGGCGAGCAGGTCGTCAGCGTGCTCCATGAGCGCCGCCGCGATGTCGCCGTCGAGGTGCGCCTGGCGGCCGTCGTCGTCGGCGAAGGTGTCGAAGATGCCGAAGGTGGTGTCGTCGAGTTGGAGCGCGTACCACTTAATGGTGCCGTCCTCGGCCTGCGCCATTGGGAGGGCGCTCTTGAGGAATGCGGCGACCTCGTCCTCTTTGCCGGGCTTGGCGTGGAGACGGGCGAGAAGGGCTTTCTGTTCGGTGGCCATGATGGGGAGAGGGAATGGAGGGGCCGTACTTGCACGGGCCGTCGGTCGTTCCGCGCGCGGCGCCGGATGCGCCCCTGTCCGACAGGCCCCGCGCTGGCGGAGGGCCGCCGCCAGCGGAGAGTTGAGGCGGGGCGCGGCGCTCGCAACCGACGTTTCCAGATCGATGCGTCGCGGTAGAACCATGAGTTATGCCGCCGCAAAGCCGATGGCGTCCGCATAGTACTCACCGACAATTACGCGGCGGGCGAATGCGGACGTTGGCGGCGTAGTACGCAGGCCGTGGACGACCCCAAGCCCACGCGCGCACGATGCAGATCTCGTCCCCCCGCGTCGTGTATCGCGTGCTCATCCGCTGGCACCGCCGCGTCCACCTCGGCGCCCCCTCCGACCCGTCCCGAGCAGGCGGTCATCGGACCCCGAGCGGCCGAGGCGTACTCCTGGGGGCGCCACCGCGAGGCTCACGCTAGATGCGGCCTTGGCCGGGCTGGCAGAGCGGGGGCTCGTCGCCCAGCCGGCCGAGGCGGCCCGGGTCCGCGCGGCGCTCGCGGAGTACCAAGACCGGCTGGGCGAGGGTGACCGTGTCGAGCGGCAGCCGCCGCGAGACGGAGAGTGAGACGCGCGGTGTCGAGGGAAGATCTACCCCTCCTCCACGATGTGGATAGCCCGCTCACGCAGCGGACGGGGAGGCTGAGGCTCGCCGCTCATCGAGCCGGCGCATGACCGGTCCCGCCGTCGCCCCGTGGAGGACGGCCGAGAACGCGACGGCTAGAAGTGCCACGGCCCACACGTCGCCGAGCCCCTCGAATGCCCCGCGCGTCTGCGCGAACGCGAGGTAGTACAGCGACCCGATGCCCCGGACGCCGAAGAACGCCACGGCCTTCGCCTCCGTCGGCGAGAGCCGACCGCAGCCCCGGAGCGAGAGCCACCTCGCCAGGGGCCGGACGACCAGCACGAGCAGGGCGGCGACGAGCGCGGCCTCCCATGAGAGGTAGGCCCATTCGCCGACCAGGATCCCCCCGAGGACGACGAGCGCGAGCGCCGTCAGGGCCTGCTCGATCTGCTCGTTGAACTGAAACACCGACCGGTGATACGAGCTCTCGGTGGCGGCCCCACGGCCCGCCACGCCGGCCGCAAACACGGCCAGGAACCCGTAGCCATGGACGAGCTCGGCGAGCCCGTACGCGAGCGCGATCACCGTCAGCGCGATGAGGCCTGGGGCCTCGGTCTGCTCGCTCTCGTCGCTCCGCTCGAACACGTACCACGCGAGAGCCCGCGCGACGCCCGCGCCGACCGCCAGCCCGGCAACGATCCGGTAAATGATGTCGACGGCGATCCACTCGGCCCACCCGCCCGCGCCGAGGCCGCCCAAGAGCGCGAGCGCGAGGTAGGTGAACGGGAACGCGAGCCCGTCGTTGAGCCCGGCCTCGGTCGTGAGCGACCCGCGGACCTCGTCCTCCTCGCCCTCGTCCGGCCCTCCGACCTGGACGGCCCCGGCCAAGACAGGATCGGTCGGGGCCACGACGGCGCCCAGGAGGACGGCCGAGGCGAGCGGCAGGCTCAGCACGGCGGCTCCGAGTCCGGCCACGGCCGCGATCGTGAGCGGCATCGCGACACCCAGGAGCTGCCACACGACGCGCCACGCGCGCCACCCCGGGCGCCGGTCGAGCCGGACCCCGACGCCCACCAGCGAGACGATCACGACGACCTCGGTGGCGTACTCAAGGACGTGGGCGAGCGCGTCGTCGGCCGTCGGGCGCAGCAACGGGAGGGCCGGCACGAGCGCGAACGCGGCGGCGCCGAGCGCGATGTAGAGCACGGGCAACGAGAGCGGCCCCCGGCCGAACAGCCGGGGGAGCGTCGCCATGCCCAGCAAGGCAGCCCCGACGACGAGGTAGGTGAGAACGTGGAGGTCCAGGGTCTGCGGGGGCGGCCGACGGCGCCGGTCGGGAACGAGCGGAGGATACCGAGAGGTCGAGCGACCGCCCGCGCCGGGTCGCCCGGACGTGCCAGGGCCATGCCCCCGGAGCTCTCGACCCAACGACCGTATCGGTCGAACCGTTCGGGCCGAGCGAGCCGCCGGAGCCCGTCGGGAACTAAACCGCCCGGAACTCGCGGAGGCAGACCCTGTTCGTCGACGGCGGCGTGCAGACGCTTGGAGTGGCGTGCAGGCGCTCGGAGTGCAGACGCTGGACCAGAACGCCCGATCATCCGACCGGCCCCGGACATTCTGACCCACTCTTCTGCGATCGCCCCGCTCTGGCGCCGCGCGCTGTTCCTGGCGCTCGCGGCCCTCTCCCTCCTCCCCGTCGTCTCGCCCGCCGTCGCGCTCGGCGTCGGGGCCGTGCTCGGGCTGACGCTCGGGAACCCCTACGAGGGGCCGAGCGCCCGGGCGTCGAAGTGGCTCCTCAAGGCGTGCGTGGTCGGGCTCGGGTTCGGGATGTCGCTCCCAGCCGTCCTCGACGTGGGCCGCTCGGGCATCGTCGTGACCGCGCTCGGGATCGCGTTCGCGCTCGCGGTCGGGCTGGCGCTGGGGCGCCTGCTCCGCGTCGAGCCGACGACGGGCGCGCTCGTCTCGGGCGGGACGGCCGTCTGCGGCGGCTCGGCCATCGCCGCGCTCGGCCCAGCGCTGGGCGCGGGCGCCGAGGTGATGGGTGTGGCGCTCGCGACCGTGTTCCTCCTCAACGGCGTGGCCCTCTACGTCTTTCCGGCCGTCGGCCACCTCCTCGACCTCTCGCAGCACCAGTTCGCCGTGTGGGCGGCCGTCGCGATCCACGACACGTCGTCGGTGGTCGGCGCGGCGGCCTCGTACGGGGCCGAGGCGCTGGCCGAGGCGACGGTCCTCAAGCTCACGCGGGCGCTCTGGATCGTCCCGCTCGCGCTCGGCGCGGCGTGGTGGCGTCGCCGGTCGACGGGCGGCGAGGTGAGGGTGGCGGTCCCGTGGTTTATCGGCCTCTTTGCGCTGGCCTCGGCCGTCGTCGCGGTCTTCCCGGGCGGAGCGCCGGTGTACGACGCGCTCGTGGCCGCCGCAAAACAGGGGCTCGTGCTGACGCTGTTCCTGATCGGCGCCGGGCTGAGCCGGACCACGCTCCGCGCCGTCGGGGTGCGGCCGCTCGTGCAGGGCGTGCTCCTGTGGCTGGCCGTCGCTGGGGCCTCGCTCGCCGCCGTCCTAGCCTGGACCTCGTGATGCCCCCTCCCACGTCCGCCCCGACGTCTCCGCTGTCCGCCCGGACCGCTCCGCCGAGGCGAGAGGTGCTGATCGCGGGGATCGTTGAGGTCTGACAAGTCATGGATACGGCTGGCGAATCCTGGTGGGACCGCCGGGAGGCTCTGAGGTAGGGGGCTCACCGCCTCCGCCGCCATGTCGCTCCAGCCTCCAACGGTCCCGCCCGTCTCTGAGCAGACTGCCCGCGTCGCTCGCACGGCGTTCCCAAAGGACCCCCCTTCGTCCAGATGCGCGACACGCTCGGCGCACTCTACGACGACGCCCTCTTCGCCCCGCTCTACTCCGAGCGCGGCCGACCAGCCGGCCCCGTGGCGACTGGCGCTCGTCTCGGTCATGCCGTTCGCCGACGGGCTCGCCGACCGCCAGGCCGTCGAGGCCGCCCGCTCGAGGATCGACTGGAAATACGCGCTGAGCCTGGAGCTCAACGCCCCCGGCTTCGACTTTGCGGGCGCCACATCCGCGATCCGTGCTCTCGGAGTTCGGGACCCGGCTCGCCGAGGGCGGTCTGGAGCGGAGGCGTCCTCGACGCAATGCTCGCCCGCTTCCAGGGGGACGAACTCCCGAGGGCGCGGAGGAAGCCGCGGACCGACTCGACACATATCCTGTCGACCGCACGAAAGCTGAACCGTCTCGAAACGCTCGCCGAGACGGTCCGCGCCGCCCTCAACGCCGTGGCGCCGGTCGCGCCCGAGGGGCTCCGCCGGGCGACCCACGTAGCGCGGCGGTGTCGGCGGATTCTGCCAGGGAGGAGGTCTGACGGCCCCATAGGGCACCCGAGGAACTGCGGAGCTGACGGACCAGTAGCCGAAGCCTCCCGTACCCACACCGTCCTCTCCTACCGATCCGCCCTCCTCTCCATGAAAGCACTCACCTGGCACGGCCAAGGCGACGTCCGCGTCGACACGCACCCCGACCCCGAGATCCAAGAGCCCACCGACGTCGTCATCCGGGTCACGTCGACGGCCATCTGCGGCTCCGACCTCCACCTCTTCGACGGCTTCATGCCGTCGATGGAGCCGGGCGACATCATCGGCCACGAGCCGATGGGCGTCGTCGAGGAGGTCGGGAGCGGGGTCACGAACCTGAAGAAGGGCGACCGCGTCGTCGTCCCGTTCACGATCTCGTGCGGGCACTGCTGGTTCTGCGAGCAGACGATGTACTCGCTCTGCGACACCTCGAACCCCAACGCCGAGATGGCACGGGAGGCGATGGGCCACTCCCCGGCCGGCCTTTTCGGGTTCAGCCACATGCTCGGCGGCTTCGCGGGTGGCCAGGCTGAGTACCTCCGCGTCCCTCACGCCGACGTCGGCCCGATCGTCGTGCCGGACGGCATGACCGACGAGCAGGTCCTCTTCCTCTCCGACATCTTCCCCACGGGGTATCAGGCCGCCGAGAACGCCGAGATCGAGGGCGGCGACACCGTCGCCGTCTGGGGCTGCGGGCCCGTCGGCCAGTTCGCGATCCAGAGTGCCTGGATGATGGGTGCCGGCCGTGTGATCGCGATCGACCGAGAGCCGGAGCGGCTGCGCATGGCGAAGGAGAACTCGAAGGCGGAGGTCGTCAACTTCGAGGAGATCGACGGCCCCGTCCACAAGCACCTGATCGATATGACCGACGGGCGCGGCCCGGACCGGTGCATCGACGCGGTCGGCGCGGAGGCCCACGCGGCCAACGACGCCAAGGCGCTCGTGGACCAGGCCGCGCAGGCGGTCCACCTCCAGAGCGACCGCGGCTACGCGCTCCAGCAGGCCATCATGGCGTGCCGCAAGGGCGGGACGATCTCCGTCCCCGGCGTCTACGCCAAGACGCTCACGCTGCCCTTCGGCGCGGCGATGAACAAGGGGGTCACGTTCAAGATGGGCCAAACGCATGTCCAGCGCTACCTCGAGCCGCTGATGAAGAAGATCCAGGACGGGGACATCGACCCGTCGTTCATCATCACGCACACGGCGCCGCTCGACGACGCGCCCGAGATGTACGAGACGTTCCGTGACAAGAAGGACGACTGCATCAAGGTCGTCCTCAAGCCCTAGCCGACGCCCGCCACAGCACAACCCCTCCCCCCACCGCATGAAGACCCTTACCACCGCCCAGGCCACCGCCATCCTCGACGCCGCCCAGAAGAAGGCCGAAGACATGGGCATCAAGCAAAACATCGCCGTCGTCGACGCCGGGGCTAACCTGCTCGCCTTTCGCCGGATGGACGGTGCCTGGCTGGGCTCCATCGACATCGCCATCACCAAGGCCAGGACGGCCCGCTACTTCGACATGCCGACGGGCGACCTCGGTAGGATGAGCCAGCCAGGCGAGAGCCTCTACGGCATCGAACACTCGAACGGCGGACTCATCTCGTTCCCCGGCGGGCTTCCGCTCGAAGACGGCGACGACGTGATCGGCGCCATCGGCGTCTCCGGCAGCACGGTCGACGACGACCACGCCGTCGCGCAGGCTGGCGCCGATGCCCTCTCCTCCTAACCTTCCGAACACGTGAACGACCGACAGAAAAACATCGACGCCCAGAAGCGCTGGGGCGTGACGGACCAGTCCGCGATCCTGGAGCAGCTCGGCCTCCTCGACGCCTAGCTCCTCGTCCCCTTGTCGGTCTCTCCCAAACCGCTCGACCATCGGACGACCGTCGCCACCGGCGCGTCGTCGGGGATCGGCCTCACGACCTGCGTGCGCTGACCGTGTCTACCCGCGTCACCATCGCGGCCCGGCGCTCTGGCGGTTCCGGGACGGTGCGGTCGAGCGGGTGACCGACCCCGAGGGCGCGTCGGACTACGGCCCTGCCCCACTCGCGAACGGGGGCGTCGTCTTGTTCCGGATGGCTCCGGAGGAGGAGCCCCACCTGCTCCGCCTCGGTCCAGACGGCGGTCTCCATGCGCTCGGCGAGGAAGGCGACCAGCCGTGGCCGGTGGGCGGCGGCCTCGTGTTCCACTCCGACCGCGACGGGACGGACGCCGTCTGGCGGCTCGACGTCGACGGTGTCGGGGCGGTCCGCGTCACCCCGGCCGGGCTCGACGAGGGCACCCCGACCGTCACGCCCATGCCGTCGCCGGACGGCGGCTGGATCGCGTTCACGCAAGGCGACGACCGCGAGTCCCAGGTGTGGCTCATGCGCCTCGACGGCCGCGACCGCCAGCGCCTCACCGACGGCGAGCCGCACAGCTTCCCCGCGTGGAGCCCCGACGGCCGCGCCCTCGTCGTCACGCGCGGGCGGCCCACCGCCGAGGCCGACCCCTCAGGCGACCTCTGGCGCCTCAACCTCTCCTACTCCTGACTGTATGCCCTCCCTCTCCCTCGTCGCCGCGTTCGACCACCAGGTAACCGGCGTCACCGTCACCGACGACGGCCGCACGTTCGTCAACTTCCCCCGCTGGACCGAGGACACGGCCGTCTCCGTCGCCGAGATTCTGGACGACGGTTCGCTCCGCCCCTACCCAGACGATGCGTGGAACGGCTGGCGGAACGCGAACGACGCCTCGCCCGGCGACCACTGGGTCTGCGTCCAGGCCGTCGTCGCCGACGGCGACAGCGTCTGGGTCCTCGACCCGGCCGCGCCGGCCACCGCCCACCTCGTCCCCGGCGGCCCGAAGCTGGTCCAGATCGCGCTCGACGGTGACCGCGTCGCGCGCACGGTCGCGTTCGGCGAGGACGTCGCCCCCGAGGGCAGCTACCTCAACGACGTCCGGTTCAGCCCGGACGGCACCCACGCCTACATCACCGACTCCGGCTGGCGCGGCGCGCTCGTCGTCGTCGACCTGGAGACCGGGACCGCGCGGCGCGTGCTCGACGGCCACCCCTCGACCCAGCCCGAGGACGACGTGACGGTCGAGATCGACGGTGGGCCCTTGCGCCGCCCCGACGGTCGCGGCGCCGTGTTCGCGGCCGACAGCCTCGCGCTCTCGAACGACGGCGAGACGCTCTACTGGAAGGCGCTCACCGGCCGGACGCTCTACCGCATCGCCACGAGCGCCCTGCGCGACGAGAGCCTGGACGCCGACGCGCTGGCGGAGGCCGTCGAGAAGGTCGGCCAGACCGAGATTACCGACGGGCTGTGGATCCACTCGTCGGGCCGGTTTTTCCTCACGGCCGTCGAGACGTACGCCGTGATCGAGCGCGACGGCGACGCCGAGACGGTGGTGGTCCAGGACGACCGGCTCCGCTGGCCCGACACGATGTCGGAGGGGCCGGACGGGACGATGTACGTCACGGCCTCCCACATTCAGGACTCGCCCTGGTTCAAGCCGGACGCTGACCACGCGGTGCCGTCGGCGCTCTACCGCTTCGACCCCGCTGACTGAGCCGCGCGAGTTCCGTCCTCCGATCCGGTCTCGCTTCCGTCCCTGATAAGCGCCGTTATCGAGCGTCTACCGCTCATGCTTTCCCCATTCCGGTCCCGTCACCGACGAAGAACCCCTGCCTCCGTCCGGCCTCCTCCCCCGTACCGGGCAAACGCTCCGTGTGAGCGGCGCCCGCGCGGCAGACGGTCTCGAGCTGCGCGTCCGAGAGGAGGCCCCGGCTCACGAGGTGCTCGGGCAGCGTCGGGCGGTATGCGCAGGGTGGGGCGGTGGCCGCTGCCATCGCGGCCGACTCGACGAGCCGCGTCGGGTGGGGGCAGGCGCCGGGGACCTTAACACTCGCGCGGTAGGCGTCGAACACGCTCGCCGTGAGCGCACCGGTCTGGGCGACCTCACTGGCCGTCTCGACCGCCAGAGGCCGGGTGTCCGCGAAGGGCCACACCGGCGCGACGGCGCGCCGAGGGACGGATCCGCTCCGGGACTCCACCGTCGCCTTGGGGCGCGGTGTCGAGGCGCCCCCCGCGATGCGTGGTGCGAGGAGGGCGAAGAGGTCGAGTTGTTCGACCTGGGGCTGAGTCGCTGAGGATGCGACGTGAGATGGAGAAGGGGCCACGGGATTTCCGGCTGGCTGGGCGTGCGGAGACACGACCCGAGACGCTCTCCGGTCGGCTCCGGCCCGCCGCGTTGACGGGCTCGCCCATCGGCCCGGCATCGCGGGGGGGGGGGCATGACCCGCTCCCTCGCGCCCTAGCAGCTCAGGCCACTCACCGGTGCCACACCCCCATCGCCACGTCCGGGAAAGCGTCGCGGGCGGAGGCCGGACGTTGATTCCTGGACGGGTTACCAGCGCGCCGGAAAGCCTTCTACATCGGTGCGTGTCTGCCCTCCTTTCGCATCTCCGAACCGCATCCCACGCCAGAGAGTATGCCCACCACCTCTCTCTGCCCCCTTCCCATCTTCCCATGTCCGACCCGAAGCGCCTCACCGACGACCAGGGCCACGACGAGGCCGCCAAGGACCGCCACCTCGAACCGTACCGCGAGGACGCCGACGGCGAGTACCTCACGACGAACACCGGTCTCCGCGTCAACCACACCGACGACTCGCTCAAGGCTGGCACCCGCGGACCGACGCTCCTGGAGGACTTCCACCTCCGGGAGAAGATGACCCACTTCGACCACGAGCGCGTCCCCGAGCGCGTGGTCCACGCCCGGGGCTCGGCGGCCCACGGCTTCTTCCAGGTCTACGAACCCCTCACGGACCTCACGAAGGCCAAGGTCTTCCAGGACCCGTCGCAGAAGACCCCCGTCTTCGTCCGGTTCTCGACCGTCGTCGGCTTCCGCGGCTCGGCCGACACCGTCCGCGACGTGCGCGGGTGGGCCACGAAGTTCTACACCGAGGACGGCAACTGGGACCTCGTCGGCAACAACATGCCGGTGTTCTTTATCCAGGACGCGATCAAGTTCCCCGACCTCGTCCACGCCATCAAGCCCGAGCCGGACTCCCAGACGCCGCAGGCCTCGGCCGCCCACGACAACTTCTGGGACTTCATCTCGCTCATGCCCGAGAGCGCGCACACGATCATGTGGGTGCTCTCCGACCGAGGCCTTCCGCGCTCCTACGCCATGATGGAGGGGTTCGGCGTTCACACCTTCCGCCTGGTCAACGCCGAGGGCAAGGCTCGCTTCGTCAAGTTCCACTGGCGGCCCGTCCTGGGCACCCACTCGCTCGTGTGGGACGAGACGCAGAAGATCGCCGGCAAGAACCCGGACTTCAACCGGCAGGACCTCTGGGACCGAATCGAGGACGGGGATTACCCCGAGTACGAGCTCGGCCTCCAGGTCGTCGAGGAAGAGGACGAGCACGCCTTCGACTTCGACCTCCTCGACCCGACCAAGATCATCCCCGAGTCCGAGGTGCCCGTCCGCATCGTGGGCAAGATGACGCTCAACCGCAACCCGGACAACTTCTTCGCCGAGACCGAGCAGGTCGCCTTCCACCCCGGCCACGTCGTCCCCGGCATCGACTTCACGAACGACCCGCTCCTCCAGGGGCGCCTGTTTTCGTACATCGACACCCAGATCAACCGGTTCTCGAGCGCCAACTTCAACGAGCTCCCGATCAACCGGCCCGTCGCCGCCGTCCACAACAACCAGCGCGATGGGTTCATGCGGCAGACGATCAACCGCGGCCCCGTCAACTACTCCCCGAACTCGCGCGGCGGCGGCTGCCCGATGACGGCGCCGGAGTCCGAGGGCGGCTACGTCCACTACGCCGAGCGCGTCGAGGGCCACAAGGTCCGCGAGCGGAGCGACAGCTTCAAGGACTTCTTCAGCCAGCCCACCATGTTCTGGCACAGCCTGACCGAGGGCGAACAGGACCGTCTGGTGTCCGCCGCGCACTTCGAACTCGGGAAAGTCACGATCATGGAGGTCCGCGAGCGGATGGTGACCGACTTCTTCAACCACATCAACCACGACCTCGCTGTGCGTGTGGCAAAGGGCATCGGGGTCGAGCCGCCGACCGCGTTCGCGGGGACGGAGACGGACAAGCGGATCCCCGAGGTGAGCACCATCAAGCGGGGCCGCTACGACACGATCCAGACCCGCAAGGTGGCCATCCTCCTCGCCGAGGGCTTCGACCACGAGCAACTCATGGCCGTCAAGGAGATGCTCATGGACGGCGGCGCCATGCCGACGGTGGTCGCTGAAACGCTGGGAATGCTCACGAGCGCGTCCGGCGAGACGGTCGAGGTGGACGAGAGCTACCTCACGACGGCCTCCGTCCTCTTCGACGCCTTCTTCGTGCCGGGCGGCGCCGAGAGCGTCGAGGCGCTCAAGGCGCACGGCGACGCGCTCCACTTCGTCCACGAAGGGTACCGACACGCCAAGCCCATCGGCGCGACGGGCGAGGGTGTCGAGTTGCTGAGTGCGGCGCGCCTGCCCGACCTCGACGTCTCGGACGGCCCGACGACCTCGGACCGGGGCGTCGTCACCGCCCACGACGACCTCGACGGGTTCCCCGGGGCGTTCCGCGAGGCCATCGCGCAGTACCGCCACTTCGACCGGAACAAGAAGGACCAGGTGCCCGCGTAGGGCGCCTGCAAGGCGCGTGGCCTCCCGCGTCGCATCCTCGAACCGTCAGAGGGTATGCCCGCCTCGTCTCTCCCCGATCGTCCCCTCCCCGTCTCTGGCGACCCCGCCAGAGGCGAGGTCTACCGCGCGCCTCAAGACGTCGGCGCGCTCGTCGCCGATCACGCCGAAGGGTTCGACCGCGTCGACGACGCCGACCCCGGATCGGGTCCGGGGCAGGCTCTCGGGCCGATCCTGGACCGCATCGGCGACGCCCACGTCGTCTGCATCGGCGAGGCCAGCCACGGCACCCACGAGTTCTACCGCCTGCGTGCGCGCATCACGCAGGCCCTCATTGAGGAGAAAGCCTTTTCGGTCGTCGGCGCCGAGGCCGACTGGCCCGACATGGAGCGCATCGACGCCTACGTCCGCTGGCGCCAGCCGGACGATAGCGAGTGGGAGGCCTTTGCACTCCTCTCGCGCAGCGGCCTGCGAGTCGCGGAGAGGCCCGGGCTCGGCGCCCGCCGGGCTGGCGGCGCCGTTCACCGCGCGCCGCGCTCGCTCGCAGAGACCGCCAGCGCGGCGCCCCCTGACCAGGGTCGGCTGGGTAGGACGGCCCCGCCGCGCGCGTTCCCGACGCGGCGGTCGTACACATGCGCGCACCACACCTCGACATCAACTTCTGTCAGGGCCACCGACGTCCGCCTCGCGTGGATCGGCCCGCCCGCGTTGGCATGAGCAGATCGACGACGTCAGGCACCGCCTCCACGACGCCTTCCACGCGCGCCCTGGCTGCGCCGGATGAGTGCTCTGGCATCCGCTCCACGACGAGGAGGCGTGTGCGTACAGAGGTCCCATACGGGCGATAGACCGCGCCGCCCACCTCGACATCGGCGCAGAGGATGAACGGGTCGGCGTCAATGGTCTGGAAGAACGCCCCGTGCGTCGGCTTGCCGCGTTGGACGGCGGCGCTGAGGACGGCGACGAGCCGTCCGCCCGGCTCCAAGCGACGGAGAGCCTGGAGTACGTGATCGGTCCCGACCGTCGGGACGCGGCGGGTCCCGAGGCGCCCGGCAGTCTGCGAGAATGGGGGGTTCATCAAGACCACGTCGGCGCGGACGGACGGCGGCAGGATGGCGTCGAGGTGGTCGGCGTTTTCGCGTGTGAGCGTCTCGCCCGGGTCCTGGTCTGCCGCCTCCAGTAGGACCGCCAGCAGGTCGGCCCGTCGGTCAGAGAGTTCATTGGCGTGGACCGAGGCGCCAGAGGCGAGCGCGAAGGTGCAGAGTGCGCCCGTCCCAGCGGATGGCTCCAGGACGCGGTGCCCCTCCCCTACCCCACTCACCCAGGCGCAGAGCCCGGCGTAGGCGGCGGGCGTCGAGAACTGCTGGTAGTCGTTCTGCTCCGCGGTTCGGCGCGTCTGGCTGGGTAGGAGCGCCGAGAGCCGCTCGACCTCGGCGAGCGCGTCGCGGGCGCCAGAGGAGCACTCCATCGAGGCCCCTGGCGGGAGGCGCCCGACAGCGCGGAGCAGGTGGAGGTGGAGCCCGAGTTCAGCGGCGTCGTAGGCGTCGCGGGGCGTGAAGGCGCCCTCGGCGAGCGAGCCGCCATAGGCGCTGGAGGCGAGAGCGAAGAGGTCGGCGGATGAGAGCGGTTTCGAGGCCGCGACGTACGCTTCGACCTCTCGGGCGAGACGGACGTGGGCGTCTAGAGCCAGTGGAGATGTAGCCGGATGTGGCATGGCGCTTTGCGAGATCGGGGCTCGTGAGGGGTGGCGACGGCGTGTCACGGGGGTCACGCCGTCGCCACCCCGGTCCCGCATCGACCCACCGTTTTCTCAAATGCTGAGACCCGGATCCCCACCGACTATCCATATCTGTAATTCACGGACTTGCGTACCCACGCAGGAACCGTTGGAATCCCTCCATAAGCGATCCGGCCGGTGCTTTCAGGGCACACGGGACCCAACTTGACACTTCGAGGTGTAAACTGACAACCCCGCCGTCACACTGCGCCCGCCGCGCACCCCAACCGTGCTCTACCCCCGCCAGACCGAGCTCCTTGCGCTCCTCCGCGACGCCGTCCGCCGCGGCGGGGCGGCCCCGAACGGGAGCGAGCTCGCTCGGCGGATGGGGCTCGCCAACGTGTCCGCGGTCTACGCCCATCTCCGCAAGCTGGAGGCGGCCGGGTTCGTCGCGCTCACGTCCGGGGGCCGGGGCGTCCCGCTCCAGATCGAACTCACCGAGTCCGGCGAGCGCCACGGTCGCGCGCGCCCCTGGCCGCGGCTCGGGAAGATCCCCGCCGGGCCGATCACCGACGTGGCGGCCCAGGCCGACGACTTCGTCGCGACGCTCCCAGACCTCGTGCCCGCGATGCGGCCCGGCGACTACCTCCTGGTCGTCGACGGGGAGTCGATGACGGGCGCAGGGCTCCTCCCCGGGATGACGCTCGTCATGCGGCCCGACGTGACCCCGACCGACCGCGACGTGTGCTCGGTCTACGTCGAGGGCGAGGGGAATACGCTCAAGCACGTCGTCGAGGACGGCTCGTACGTCGTGCTCGTCGCGCGCAACCCCGAGTACCCCGACCAGCGCGTGCCTAAGAGCATGGCCTGCGTCCAGGGCGTCGTCGTCGCCGCGCTCGCCGTCCAAACCTTCCGCTAAGCCGCCCCCACCACGACCCATGACCTCGACGACCCTCCCGCCCCGCCGCCGAACGATCCGCACGAAGGCCGACGCCGAACGGGCGGTCTACGCCGACCTCCGGCAGATCGCCCGGAGGCTCCGCTCGCGGGAGAGCCCCGGGATCACGCTCGCGACGACGGGCCTGGTCCACGAGGCGTACCTCTCGCTCCAGCGGAGCCACGGGGCCGGATACGAGATCGGCTGGAACGCCGAGGTGTCCTTCGGGCTCTACGCCACGGCCATGCGGAACGTGCTCGTGAGCGCGGCCCGCCGGAGGCGCGCCGACAAGCGAGGCGGCGGGGCGGCCACCGTTCCGATCTCCGAGCACGACGTCCGCGCGGGCGCCGACCCGACGGGCGTTGAGGGCTGGGCGCACCTCACGGTCGATCTCGACGCGGCGATGGAGCGGGTCCGCCGCGCGAGCGAACGGCTTCACCGGGTCGTCGAGCTCAAGTTCTTCGCCGGCCTCGAGATCGCCGAGATCGCGGGGGTGACGGGGACGAGCCCGGCCACCGTGAAGCGGGATTGGGAGAAGGCCCGCGCGCTGCTCTACGCCTACGTCTCCGAGGACTCCACGTCGCAGGAGACCATCGACGCGCCACAAGCCGGATGACGCAGCCCCCCGCCCCACTCTCGAACGGCGGGGACGCCGCCGGACCGACCTCTCTCGACACGCTCCGCCTCCTGGTAGAGCAGGCGGCCGAGGGGCACCCCGTCGGCGAGCACGTCCGGGTCGACGGGGTCCTCCTCGACCTCCTCATGGACGCTGACTCCGCCACCCGGGCGTCGGTGATCGAGACGGCACGAGCGCTCTCGCCCGACCTGGGCGAACGGGCCATGCGTCTCGCGTGGGCGTTTTCCGCCGCGCCAGAGGCCGACTTCCTCTCGCGCCCGGCGGCAGAATCGTTCGCGGCCTGCGTCGCCGATCCCGCCCTCGCTCCGGGCGACACGGTGGGCGACTACCGCGTCGTTCGAGAGATCGGGCGCGGCGGCATGGGCGTCGTGTACCTCGCCGAGCGGTCGGACGTAGGGCTCCGGGCCGCGGTCAAGGTGCTGTCCGGCCCCGTCGTCGCCAGCGGGGTCGAAGACCCCGACGCCCAGCGGTTCTTGGACGAGAGGCGCCATCTCGCGACGCTCTCCCACCCCAATGTCGCCCGGCTCTACGACGCCGGCCACACGGCAGACGGGCGTCCTTACTTCGCGATGGAGCACGTCGACGGCGAGCCCTTCCCGGCCTACGCCGACCGCCGAGGGCTCAGCCTCCGCGACCGGCTCGCGCTCTTCGAGCAGGTCTGCGCGGCCGTCCGGCACGTCCACGGGCGCGGCCTGGTCCACGGCGACGTGAAGCCCGAGAACGTGCTCGTGGCCGACGACGACGAAGGCCGCCCGGTCGCCAAGCTCCTCGACTTCGGCGTCGCGACCCGCTGGAGATCTTGGGGTGACGGCGCCAGCGGCGCCCAGTCTTCGACGTGCCAGCCGTTCACGTACGGGTCCGCGGCGCCCGAGATCGTCGCCGGTGGAGAACCGACGCCCGCGTCTGACCTGTACTCGCTGGGCGTGCTGCTCCGCGAACTGGTCCGGCCACCCGCGAGCCGCAGCGCGCCCCGAGCGGTGGTCGACGCTCTCGAGTCGCTCGTCGAGCGGGCGACGAGCGCGGAGGTCGGACGCCGCCCCCCGACGGTGGCAGACCTCTCGGCGGAGCTCCGAGCGCTTACGTGGAGACCCCGGCCAGCGCAGCAGGCCGAATCGTGGGCCTTCGGAGCCGCGCTCGGGACCCTCGCCGCGCTCGCCGGAGCGGCGGTCTTCGCGCGGCTGCGGGGTCGAGGCTAGCGCCCCCCGCGGCGTGTGCCGAAGTGACGGGCCTCCAGCGCGAAGCCCCCTCCCCTGCCCTTCTCGGTCTGCTCCATGTGCCGCCGGAGCGCCTCTTGGACGACGTCGTTCTGGCTCACGCCGCCCTCCTCGGCCGCCGCCCGGACCTTGGCGCGCATCCACGCCGGGACGTTCCAGTTGCCCTGGACGATCCGCTCGTAGCCCTCCTCGCCCGGCGCTGGCGCTTCGGGTCGCTGGACGGGCTTGGCCGGCCCGATGGCGTTGCCGGAGGCTGCCTTGCCCGGTGCCGCCTTGCCCGAGGCCGGCTTTCGGGTGGCCTTCTTCGCCTTCTGCTTTGGGCCAGCCGGTTCAGCTGGGGCCGGGGTGAAGGCGCCCTCGAACGCGGTCCCCTCGGTCGTGGCCGGTTCGATGTTGAGACGGGGCTTGCGGGATGATGCCATGGATCTAAGGTCTAGACGCTAGATGCTAGGGTGTAGAGTCTACGTCCTAGATGATTCGGGGCGACGGGCGCGCTTCGATCTCGTCGGCCAGCGCGGCGTAGTCCTGGGCGGCCGTCGAGGCGCGGTCGTAGAACGGGAGCGGGACGCGCGCCATCTCGGACTCGCGCACGCGGACGGTCTCCCGGATGTAGGTCTTGAGCCCCCCCTCCCCGTCCGGGCCTGCCACCTGCTGCGCGACGTACTCGGCGAGGTCGAGGTCGTGGTGGCTCGACACGTTTACGCGCGTGGCGAAGGCGCCCGAGACGGGCGTCGTCCCGAACCGCTTCGAGAGCTCGACGACGTCGACGAGCCCGTCGAGCGCGCCGCGGCCCGACGCGACGGGCACGTAGACCTCGTCGGCGGACGCGAGCGTGGCCGTGACGAGCGCCGACGCCTGGGGCGGCGAGTCGATGACGACGAAGTCGTAGTCCGCCTCGACGGCGTCGAGCAGCGCGACGAGCCGGTTGGCGAGCCGGGCGACGGCCTGGCCCTCGAACTGGACGAGTTGGCGGCTGGCCGGGACGAGGTGGAGCGCGCCGCCGTTCTCGGCGAGCGGCTTGTCCCAGAGCCCCTCGGGCCGGAGCACGGCGGCGGCGGCTTCGATCTCGCCCTTGAGGTACTGCGCCGCGGCGTGGGACGGGTCGAGCCCGGCCGATTTGGTCAGCGTCGCCTGCGGGTCGAGGTCGACCAGCAAGACGCGGCGGCCACGGCGGGCCAGTTCGGCCGCGACGGCGAGCGAGGAAGTCGTCTTGGACGAGCCGCCCTTGAGGTTGCTGAAGGCGATGACGCGCACGGGGGAGGGGGGATGGCCTAGCCCCTAGATACTACCGGCTAGGGTCTATTGTCGAGAGTCTAGACACTAGTCGTGATACATAGGACTCTCGTGAGCCGTCGCGGCGCAGCGAGGCGCTGAACGGAGCGAACAGAGCCTAGGGTCTAGATGCTAGAACGACATGAAGCACAGCGTTGCGAGGACGCCCGTTGGGCGCGCCGCCTGCGTCTATGGTTCGTCGCGGTCGGAGGGGCGGTCCTTGCCGTGGCTGTGGGGGCGCTGCTCGGCGTCCGCGTCAACACCACGCCCAGCCTCCCGAGAGGGCTCTACGTCGCCTCGGCACTGGGAGAGCAGCCGGTCGCGCGGGGCGACTTGGTGGCCGCGTGCCCGGACACGGCAGCGGTCCAACGTCTCGGCCGGTACTGGACGAACGGGCGGTGTCCCGGCGGCACCGGTCGCCCCAACGGCGTCCGGCCGCTCGCGAAGCCGGTCGCGGGCCTCCCAGGCGACACCGTCCGCGTCGACCGCGGCGGCGTTTGGGTAGGGGGTAGGCTCCTGCCGTCGAGCGCGCCGCTCGTCCGCGACCGTGCGGGACGACCCGTCCGGCCCGCACTCGGGGTGCGCGTCCTCGGACCTGGCGAGTACTGGCTCCACTCGGGGCGGGTGCCCACGTCGATCGACTCCCGCTACGCCGGACCCGTCCGCGTCGTCCTCGAACGGCTCCGGCCGCTCTGGACGGAGGACTGAGCCTCGGCGCGGCCGGGGCGCGCTCTACCCGTCGGACCCGCCCGGCCACCTCTCCGAACGAGGTGACAGCCCGGTGAGCGTAGCCCGAGGCGGGTCCCGACTTCCCCAACCCCGTCCGTGCCCACGTCCTCCCGCCCTCAACAGACCCGGACTGGCGCCGACGGGAGCGCCGAAGCGGGGCGCGAGGGCCGCTACCGCGAGCTCATGGAGCGGTACCTCGGCCCGCGCGTCGTCGAGGCCTTCGCGGACGACGACGTAACCGAGGTCTACGTCAACGGCGACGGCCGGCTGCGGCTCGACACCCACTCACGGGGCAAGGTGCTCGCGGGCGTCCAGCTCCGCGCCGCCCGCGTCGAGCAGTTCCTGCACGCCGTGGCCGCCTTCCACGGCGACGCGCTCCACGGCGGCACGCCGACCGTCCAGGCCGAGCTCCCCGACGCCACGTTCGGGGGCGCCCGCCTCCAGGGCTTCCTGTCGCCACTGGCGGAGGCCTCGTGCTTCGTGATCCGCAAGCGGGCCTCGCGCGTGTTCGACCTCGACAGCTACGTCCCCACCGTGATGACGGCGAAACAGCGGACCGCGCTCCGCGACGCCGTACACGCCCACGAGAACATCCTGGTCTGCGGAGGCACCGGCTCGGGCAAGACGACGCTCTGCAACGCGCTCTTGAAGGAGATGACCGACCTATTCCCAGAGGAGCGGATCGTGGTCCTGGAGGACACGGGCGAGCTCCAGTGCGCGGCCGACGACCACCTCCAACTGAGGACCTCCGACGACGTATCGCTCGCCGACCTCGTCCGGCACACGCTCCGCTGCACCCCCGACCGGATCGTCGTGGGAGAGGTCCGCGACGAAGCCGCGCTCCACCTCTTGGACGCTTGGGCGACGGGCCACCCCGGAGGCTGCGCGACGCTCCACGCGACCACGGCGCTCGGGGCGCTCCACCGGCTCGGGCGGCTCGCGCAGCGGGCCAACGTGCCGCCCCAGCACGAGTTGGTGGCCGAGGCCGTCGGTGTCGTCCTCGTGATCCAGGGCGGCAACCAGGGGCGGCGCGTGACGGAGCTCGTCCGCGTCGACGGACAGACGGAAGGGACCTACGAGCTCTCGCCCGTCTAAGCGCCGCTGTGAGCGCGACGTCGCCCGGGTGAGCCTCGGACGCGGCCCGCCGCGCTCTCGCGCAGTAGGCGGCCCTCCAGGGCCTCTGGCGAGCCGCCGCGACCTCTCACTCCACCCCGCGCCCATGCCCCGCTCGCTCCAGCCCGACCCCAGCCGCTGCGTCCTCGTCGGACGCGCCCTCACGCTCCTCGCCCTCGCGGCCGTCCTCGCCGACCCCGCCGCGGCCTCTGGCGGCGCGGCCATGCCGTGGGACGGCCCGCTCCAGACCATCGCCGACGCGCTCACCGGCAACACCATCCGCCTCGTCGCCGTGATCGCGCTCGCCGCCGGCGGCATCGTGTGGGCATTCACCAAGAACGAGGAGGGCGTCAAGCGGATCGGCCAGGCCGTGCTCGGCCTCGGCGTCGCCATCGGCGCGGCCTCGTTCGCCGCCACGCTCGGCATCTCAGGCTCGACGTTTTGAGCGCGGTCCGCAGCGGGGGAGGGGGGACGCTCCCCGAGCGGCCCGTCCACCAGTCGCTCGTCCGGACGCCCCGCTACGCCGGGGTCGACCGGACCTTCCTCGTCTTGGAGGTCACGCTCGTCGTTTGCCTGGGCTACCTCATGGGCGTCTCGTGGGCGACGGCGGGCGTCGTGCTCCTCACCGTCGGCGTGGTCCACCCGCTCATGGTCCGGCTCTCGGCCGACGACGAGCTCCTGCCGCACCTCGTCGTGCGGACGCTCACGCAGGCCGACGCCTACGACGCGCTCCCGCACGCCTCTGGCTCGGGCCGCAAGCCGAGCCCGGCCGTTCCCACGCCCTAGCCGAAACGGCTAGAACCTAGCGTCTAGACCCTAGATCATGAGTTTGATTTCTGCCGCCGCCGGCTTGGCCGCCGGGTCGCTGGGTGCCACCGCGCTCGGGAAGCTCCGCGAGCACCGGAAGGCGCCGCGTGCGCTCTCGGACCTGCTCGGCTGGGGCTTCCTGGTGGGGGAGGGGGTCGTGCTCACGAAGGACGGATCGTTCCTGGCCGCCTGGCGCGTCCGGGGCCGGGACCTCGCGTCCTCGACGGTGGGCGAGGTCGCCGCGCTCGCCACGCACGTCGGCGCCGCGCTCTCGGCCTACGGCGACGGCTGGATGATCCACGCCGATGCCGTCCGCCGAGAGGCCGTCGGCTACGCGCTGCCCGAGCGGTGCCACTTCCCCGACCCCGTGAGCGCGCTCGTCGACGAGACGCGCCGCGCCCGCTACACGGCGACCGCCGAGCACTACGAGACCGAGTCGGTCTTCTCGCTCACCTACACGCCGCCCCCGGGGCTGGTCGGCCGTCTGCAAAAGGCCGTCGTCGCCGGACGAGACGGGGCGCGCGATGGTTCGCGCGGCGGCGTCGACTGGGACCGGCTCCTCGGCCAGTTCGAGCGCGAGGCGCGCGGGCTCCGCGACCGCCTCTCGTCGGCCGTCCGGATCGAGCGGCTCGGGAGCGCGGACCTGCTCCGGCACCTCCACGAGTGCCTGACAGGGCTGCCCCACGCCGTCGGCGTGCCGGGGCGTGGGGCGTACCTCGACTACGCGCTCGCCGACCAGCCCTTCGTCGGCGGCTTCGAGCCGCGCGTGGGCGGCAAGCACGTCCGCGTCGTCGCCGTGCAGGGCTACCCGAACACCACGACGCCCGGCCTCGCCGACCCGCTGCTCCGGCTGCCGTTCCCGTACCGGTGGAGCCTGCGGTTCCTGCCGTTCTCGCCAGCGACGGCGACCAAGGTGATCGGCAAGGCCCAGCTCGGGTGGTTCCAGAAGCGGCGCGGCGCGGGCGACTGGGTGAAGGACATGGCCTCGAAGGAGAAGCGCCAGGACACCGAGATGGACCTCGCCTTCCAGGACGCGAACGCGAGCCAGATGGTGCTCGACGCCGGCGCCGCTCGGGCCTCGAACACGGGCGGCGAGCTCCGCTTCGGCTACCTCACGGCCTGCGCCGTCGTGATGGCGGAGAGCGGGCGCGCGGCGGACGACCGGGCGGCCGGGCTCCTCAAGGCCGTCCGCGACCTCGGGTTCACGGGCCGCGTCGAGGACGTGAACGCCGTCGACGCCCTCATTGGCTCCCTGCCGGGCCACGGCCACGCCAACCTCCGCCGCCCGGTCTTGTCGACCGACAACCTGGTCGACTTGCTCCCGCTCACGGCCCCGTGGGGCGGGCACCGCGAGGTCCCGAGCGGGCTCTTCCCCCCGGGCTCGCCGCCGCTTCTGTGGGCGAGGACGGACGGCTCGACGCCGTTCCGCCTCTGCCTCCACGAGGGCGACGTGGGCCACACGCTCGTCGTCGGCGCGACGGGCGCGGGCAAGTCCGTGCTCGTGGGCCTGATTCTAGCACAGTGGCGCCGCTACGCCGGAGCGCGGACGGTCACGTTCGACGTCGGCTACAGCCACTACGTCTCGGGCCGCGCGATGGGCGCGGCGCACTACGACCTTGCCGGGCCTCTGGCAGCAGGCCGCCCGGTCGAGATGCAGCCGCTCCGCGACGTGGACCGGCCCGAGGTGCGGACGTGGGCCGTCGACTGGGTCGAGTCCCTCGTCGAGCTCCAGGGCGAGCGGCTCTCGCCCGACGAGCGGGGGCGCCTGGCCCACGCCGTCGGCCTGCTGGCGGAGAGCCCGCCCGAGGACCGGACGCTGACGGCGCTCCTGGTCGGGCTCGGCGACGAGCGGCTCCGGGCGCTCGTCCGGCCCTACACGCTCGAAGGCCCGTACGGCCAGCTCTTCGACGCCGACCGCGACTCCTTCGGGGCCGGTAACAGCCCCAGCAGTGGAGAGGAAGCCGTCCGGCACCAGGTCGTCGAGCTCTCGCACTTGGTCGGGATGTCGGACCGCGTGCTCGTGCCGGCGCTGACGTACCTCTTCCGCCGCGTCGAGGAGGGCCTGGACGGCTCGCCGACGCTCATCGTGATCGAGGAGGCCTGGGCGGCGCTCATGCACGGCCGCTTCGCCGACCGCCTGAGGCAGTGGCTCCTGACCCTCCGCAAGCGGAACGCGGCCGTCGTGGTCGTGGCCCACAGCCCGGCCCAGTTCCGCGACCCCGGCGTCAAGGGCGCGCAGCTCCTCGTCGAGAGCTGCCCGACGCGGATCTTCCTGCCCAACCCCGACGCCGCCGAGCCCGACACGGCGGCGCTCTACCGCTGGCTGGGTCTCAACGAGGCCGAGGTGTCTCGGCTCGCGCGGGCACGGAAGAAGCAGGACTACTACGTCCGCTCGCCGTCGGGCGCCCGGACGTTCGACCTCGCGCTGGGGCCGCTGGAGATGGCGTTTCTGGGCACGCTCCCCGGCCGCTCAGCCGACGAGACCGTCCGCGAAGCCGCGCGGCTGGCGGACGCCGACCCTGAGAAATGGCTGACCGAGTGGCTCCGTCTCTGCGGCCTCGATGCCGAAGCCGACGCGCTGGAGCGTTCGTATCCGGTTCGTCTTGGCCCATGCGCGAGCGACGCTACCGCGCCGACGCGGCGCTGACCAGCTCGCGGACGGTCGCGGCGAACGGGACGAGGGCGGCCTCTCCGCGGTGGCCGTCGAGACTCGGCGCCTCCGGGACCACGAGGCGGAGCGGGCGGGCGTGGCGCTCCAAGAGGTCGCGCGCCTTCGACGAGGCCACGTAGGGCGTCCACCCTGCCGCGCCCTCGCCCCAGTCGGCTATAGCGAGGAGCAGGGGGAACGTCTCCGCCCAGTCGCCCCAGCGAGGCCGCGGGCCACCCGCGAGGAGGGCCGACCACTCCGCGACGTCGGCCGCTCGGTACGCGGCCGGGGACGCGCCCGTCGGCACGACGACGCGCGCCAGCGTCATCTCGCCCAGCGCGACGCGGACGGCGACCGTCGAGTACCCCAGCGACTCCGCCAGCTCGCGGACCGTCGAGGGCCGCTCTCGCCCGAGGAGCGCGGCAAAGAGGTCCGCCTTCGCGCTCACGCCGAACGCGGCCCGGAGCCGGAGCACCACGGCCGACGGGTCCGAGAGGTCCGGCGTGTCCGCCCCCTTCCCGGGACGCGCGTCGAGGCCGCGCGGTCCTGCGAGCCGCTTCCACCGGCGGTCCCCGGCCTCGACGGCCGAGGCCGCGAACGCCCCCAGTGAGCTCTTGGCGTCCCCCGTCGCGAAGCGGTCCGACAAGGACCGGATCCGCTGAACGCTCAGGAGCCTTGACCCGGCGGACGCCCACCACAGCAGGACGTCGCCCAGGCGGCGCTCGTGCGGGACGAGCGCGAGCGAGGCGAGCACGAGCGCCTCGGGATCGAGGACCGTCCGGGACCGGGGGCCGCTGGCGAGCGCCCCGAGGGCGCCCCACTGGCGCCACGCCGCGTCGAGGGCGGCCTCGCGCGCCTGCCGTCCGAGGTCTGAAGAGGCGTCCGTGCTAGTCATCGCTCTCGAGGGTGCGGTCGACGACCTGGTCTACCATGTCGCCGAAAACGGGGCTCTCGTCCTGCGTCCGCACCCAGGCCGCCGCGTCCGCCAGCTCGGACCGCGTCGGGGCGAGCGCCCGGAGGTCCTGGAAGTGGACGCTCCTCGGCCCCCGGTCCACGGCCGCGAAGAGCTTGAGCGCAACGAGCGTCCGCCGCCCGACGAGGCCGAGTTCCAGGCCGCCCGGGGGACCGCCGAACCGGAGCCACGTGAGGTCGTCGCCCAGGCCGGGCGGGAGGCCCGTCCGCCACTGCGCAGCGATCTCGGTGTTGAGCCAGTCCGACGGGAGCCCGAGGTCGCGGGCCACCGCGGCGGCGGCGCGCACGACCGGCTCCGGGAGCGGCTCCGGGTGCTCGACCCCGCGGCCGGACGATGCCGACACGCGCGCGATCACGTCCACGTCGGTCGTGGTCCGGTCGACGAGCCCGAGGAGGCGGAGCGCGGCGCCCCCCACGGCCACCAAGCGCGCGGCTTCCCCGTCGGCCGCGAGGAGCTCGCCGAGAGCCGTGAGGGCTCGTTCGAGAGGGATAGCACCAACCATGGGACCGATTGTCTTTCGTATCGCGAAAGATAATCAATCGAACCCGGTGCACCTCGTCTCTCGACTCGCTCTCCCCACCCCGATGGGGTCGGCCTCAGTGGGCGGCCTCGAGTCCTACGCCCTGGTCGGCTGGCGCAGCACGTCCAGGGGTGAGCGCATCGACCACGCGCAAGGCCTCGGAGTCCCGCGTGAGCCGCCAGAGGCCCGGACCGCGCTCTCGGGGTGACGCCACTCCCACGAGCCCCCAGAACCATGCTCCGTCCCAGCCTGTCCCTGCGCCTCGCGCGCATCCTCCGCCTCCGGCGCTCCGTCGGCCTCGCGGCGATGCTCGGCCTCGTCGCGCTCGCGCCCGCCCAGGAGGCGAAGGCGCAGTGGGCCGTCGTCGACCCGGCCCACATCGCGAAGTCGGTCATGAACGGCCGCCAGATCGTCCAGCAGCTCGCCGCCCAGCGCGACCAGCTCCGGGCCTTCCGCGACAACGTCCGCAAGCTCCGGTCCTACAACGTCCGCGACGTGACGGGCTTCATGTCGCACCTCGACCGGACGATCGCCTCCGGCGGCCAGCTCGCCTACTCGTCGGCCAACCTCGGGCGCGAGTTCGACCAGGCGTACCGCTCGTTCGACCTCGCCGACCCGACGGCCGAGATCGGGCGCGTGCTCGAGAACCAGCTCTCGGGCTCGCTCAACACGCTCCGAGCGCTCCGCGAGCACGCGACGCAGCTCCAGGCGTCGCGCCGCGACCTCCAGGGGTTCCAGAGCCAGGTCCGCTCGGCGACGAGCGCCCAGCAGGTCGCCGAGCTCCAGGGGACCATCCAGGCCTACCAGGCGCAGGAGACCCAGATGCTCCGGCAGGTCATGATGCTCCAGGTCGACCAGGCGGCGCGCGCCGAGGCGAGCGAGGCGGCCGTGCAGGCCTACGCCCGCGAGGTCGGCAAGGCGCAGACGGCGCGGAGCCGCGACTACGCCCGCCGGATGGGCGGTCGGGACTACGGCCGCGGCCCGGTCATCGAGTAGCGCCCGGCACTGCCGGATGACGGGAGGGCCGTCACCGCCGTCGCCTAGCGTCGGTGGCGATGGCCCTCTCACTCATTTCCAGACCCATGCCCCGCTCCGTTCCTTCCGTGCTCCTCGCCGCTCTCGTCATCCTCGCTGCCGGTTGCGGTCCTGGCGATGCGCCAGAGGCTACGCCGAGCGAGGCCGCGCCGGGCGTCGCCCACCTCCAGGCGTGTCTCAACGACGCGCCGACCGAGCCGTGCCCCGCCAACCCCGATGTGGACGGGGCCTACTGGACGGCCCAGCAGGAGGCGCAGAGCGTGGCCTACCTCGACGCCGCCGAGCTCTGCCTCCGCGCCGCCATCGACGGGCACAGGGCAGCCCGCGAGGGCGCCTGCGTCGACGTCTACCAGGCCTACGTCGCCGAGGGCGTCCGCTCCGACCTGGGCGGGCGCCTGGACGAGACCGAGGCGCGGCGCGGGTACGCCAAGGCTCGGATCGCGCTCCAACGCCAGCGCTCCCAGACGTTCATCGACGGGATGCGGGCCAACCCCGGCCCGGACGTCCCTCAGACCATCGACTAGCCCGTGACGAGCCTGCCCCTCCGACCTCTCCACGCCGACCGCCAGCAGCCTCGCGCGCGCCGCGTGCTCGGTGGAGCGGGTCTCGCGGCCCTCGCCCTCGCGCTCGCCCCAGAGGCCGCGGCGCAGCTCCCGCCCCCGGAGGTGCTCGACACGATCGTCGAGGACTTCCGCACGGCGGCCGACTCGGCCCGGCCCGCGCTCCTCGCCATCGCGCGCGGGACGTTCGGCGTGCTGGCGATCATCGAGATCGCGCTCAGCGGGCTCTTCTGGACGCTCCGCGCCGAGGGTCCGTACAAGGTGCTCACCGGGCTCGTCGTCAAGCTGGGGTGGCTCGCGTTCGCCTTCGGGCTCATCGCGACGTTCGACCAGTGGTTTCCGCCGGTCATCAACGGGTTCCTCGCGGCGGGGCAGTCGGCCTCCCCGGGCACGTTCAGCCCGGGTGAGGTGCTGGGTCTCGGCGTGCAGATCTCGACGTCGATGGTGGGAGCCATGTTCGAGGAGCTGTCGCTGCTCGACATCGACGGCCCGACGCTGACCAACATCGTGCTCGTGGCCATCGCGGCGCTCGTGATGGAGATCCTCTTCGCCGTCATCGCGGGCATGGTCGTCCTGGTGCTCGTCGAGTCGTTCCTTGTCTTGGCGTGCGGGTCGCTCGTGCTCGGGTTCGCCGCGTTTCGCGGGACGGCGTCGCTCGCCGACCGGTTCGTGGCCTACGTGTTCGCGGTCGGGATCAAGCTGTTCCTGCTCTTCCTGCTCGTCTCCGTCGGGATGGACATCGCGGAGGCGTGGCTCCCCATCATCGAGTCGAACCCGGGCGACGTGGCGCCGATGCTGGCCGTCCTGGGCGGGGCGATCACGTTCGCGCTGCTCGTGATCGTGCTGCCGTCGAAGGCGTCCTCGTTCCTCACGCGCGACTTCCAGCCCGGCTTCGTCAAGGCGCTCGCGTCCGTGTAGGCCCCGGCGCGCCCCCTGCGTTCTGGCTTGGCCCGCAGGGTGTAATCGTGATTCCATGGAATCGTAGGTACACCCTGTGGCGTGACCCAGCGCTCTCATGCTGCGGGCTTCAAGACCCGGCGACGAAAAGCCGGAGCCAGGCCGCGAAGAAGGGGTCCTCGAGCCGCACCCGGACCCCTCCCTGGTGCTCCTCCTCGCGCGCGACGCCGGCCTTGACGAGCCCAGCGATGGCCGCCTGCATCGTGCTCGGCGAGGAGAGGTCGTAGGCGCGGAGGAGCTCGCCGGCGTACAACCCGGTCCCCCCCTCACGCGCGACGGCGAGGAGCGCCTGCTTCTGAGTCCGGCTGAGCCCGTTCCACGTCTGGGTGTAGAACGGGTCGTCTCGGCTCGCCAAGCGCTCGAGCGTGGCCCGGACGCGCTCGGCCGTCACCGGATCGCCCGTGGCGAGCGCCTCAGCCCACGCCTCATGGGCGAGGCGCTGAACGTTGTACGGGACATCCTCGGCGAGGTCAAGAATCGCCTCGACGGCGTCGTCGGACACGTCGAGCCCGGCGTCGGCGAAGCCGGACATGAGGGCGGGGCGGAAGTCCTCTCGGGCCACGGGGCCGACGAAGAGCCGCGCGCCTAAGCGGTAGAACGGGCGGCTCTCGTCGCCGGTCATCTCGGCCAGCATCCGCGTCTTCGAGCCCGCGAACACGTAGCCGACGTGGTCGTGGGTCTGGACGGCAGCGCGGACCTGGCCCTCGGCGCTCACGCCACCGTCCTCGACGACGCGCTGGAACTCGTCAATCACCACGGCGACGGGGTGCTCGGCGTCCGCCGCGAGCGCGTCGATGCCCGTCAGCGCGTCGGCGATGAGCGTGGCGTCGGGGCTGCGCGCTTCCGCGGCGAGCGAGGCCGAGAAGGTATCGGTGAGGGGGTTGTAGCTCAGCTGGGGGCGGAGCGCACCGAACGCCTCCTGCACCTTCCGCCCCGCTTTCTGGACCGGCCCGGTGAGCCGCTTCGCGCCGTCGGCGACGATCCGCTCGGCGAGCGCGGTGAGCGACGGGTAGCCCTCGGCGTTGTACCGGAGGACGACGACGCCCTCGACCTCCGCCCGTTCAGCAGCGGCGCGGAGGATGGACGTCTTGCCGAAGCGGCGCGGGCCGATAAGGAAGAGCCGCTCGCGCCCACGGAGCGCGCGGACGACGGTGTCGACCTCGTCGGTCCGGTCGACGATCTCGGTGGCGGAGAGCTCGCGGCCGAACTCGAAGGGGTTGTTCATGGGTTACGTCGATCAACGTTACGCCAATCTACGTAATGAGCGGGTTGAGGCTAGCGCCCGCAGCAGATGGGCGAGAGGGAGTGAGCCTCCGAACCCTGCGAGCGCGCTCAGGGAGCAGAAGCCTCCCGCCGTCCATGCCGCTGCCTCGTCTACGCCGCCCGTCTTCCAACGGGACCGCTCCGTCGACGCGGCAGAGCCCGAAGCCCGAGGGCTGGGACTACGACGGGAAGACGCCGCCGGAGGTGCTCCGCGGCCGGTCCGAGTTCCACCGCGCGTTCTCCGACCTCGCGCGTGGCAAGCGGAACTGGCAGGTCGCCGCCTTCTTCGCGTTCGCCGTGCTCGCGCTCGCCGTCGCCGGGCTGGTGACGCTCGCGGCCCAGAGCCGGGTCGTCCCGTACGTCGTCGAGGTTGACCGGCTCGGCCGGGCGTCCGCGATCGCGCCTGCCGAGGCGGTCCCGGCGGTCGCCGACCGCGTCGTGATCGCGGCGCTCTCGGCGTTCGTCTCCAACATCCGGACGGTCTACGCCGACCCCGTCGCGCAGCGCGACGCCGTCTACCGGGCCTACGCCTACGTCGGCGGCGACGCGCGGGCGTTCCTGGAGGGCTACTTCTCCGACCCGCAGAACGACCCGCGGCGCCTAGGCAAGGGCGCCCGGCGGAGCGTCGAGGTCGTCGCCGTGATCCCGGTACCCGGAGCGGCCTCTGGTGCCCGGACGTATCGCGTGACGTGGAACGAGACCGAGTCGTCGCCCCAGCGCGGCGACACCGAGCGGGCGTGGGAGGGCTACCTGTCCGTCGTCGTCGCGCCTCCGACGACGACGGAGGGCATCGAGCGGAACCCGTTGGGCGTGTTCGTGACCGACCTGTCGTGGAGCCCACTTGCGGGCGCGACCGAGGTGGAGGGCGACGAGCCCGAGGCGCCAGAGGCCGAGCCCGACGAGGCGCCTGCGCTCCGGGGCGTCCTCGCGCGCCCGACGCCCGACCCCCGACTGGCGGCCCGCCCAGACACCCTCCGCCCCTAGCCACCTAGGGTCTAGACCCTAGCCAACTCCTTGCTCCATGTTCGCCCGACTCCCCCTTCTCGCCGCCCTCCTCGTCTTCGCCGCCTCGGCGTCAGCGCAGTCGCCAGAGGCCACCCCAGACGTTCAGACCGTCGTAGACCTCAGCGCCACACCGGCCTCTGGCGTCGCGGAGCGCGCCGTCGGCCGTCCGGTCGGCGACGGGTTCGACGGCGGCGCCGTCGTGGTGACCGCGGGCGAGATGGAGGAGGCGCTCGGCGAGCTCGTCCGCGAGTACCAGCGGACGGGCCGCGCGGGCGTGCTCCGCCAGTCGGCCGTATGGGTCTTCCCGTTCGGGCACACCCAGCCGGTGCTCGCCTGCGCGCCGCTGCGAGCGTCCGTGGTCGAGCTCGAGGAGGGCGAGACGGTCCTGGGCGTCGTTGCCGGCGACACCGAGCGGTTCGCCATCGACCTCACCACGACGGGGCCGGGGGGCCGGACGCCGCTCGTGGTCGTGAAGCCGCTGGCGTACGACGTGACGACGAACGTCGTCGTCTCGACCGACCGCCGCGTTTACCACGTCACGCTCGACTCGGCACCCCGCCCCAGCAGGGGAGGGGACTTGAATCCGCAGTCGCGCTACGCCCGCCACGTCCGGTTCTACTACCCCGACGACGCGCTCGCCGCCCTCGCGGCGGCCGAGAGCGGGGCGCCCGTCCGAGCAGCGCCGCCAGTCTCTGGCGACGGCGTCTCGCTCGACGACCTGTCGTTCGGCTACGAGTGGTCGGGCTCGCCCGAGCTCCGCGAGCGCCTTGAGCGCGTGTTCGACGACGGGGTCCACACCTACCTCCAGCTCTCGGCCGACCCGAGCGGGGAGGCCCCCGTGCTCTACGCCATCGGACCGGACGGCTCGCGCGAGATCGTCAACTACGCCTACCGCCCCGGCCGTGCGGGCGCCGGGACCTACGTCGCCGACCGGGTGCTCGACCGGGCTGACCTGGTGGTCGGGGCGACGGTCAAGAAGGGGCCGTTCGGGCTCTTCGGCCGCCGCCAGGTCGAGCGGTTCGTCCGCATCGCCCGCGTCCCGCGCTAGCCGACGCCGTCCACTCAACCGCCCATCCAGATGGCCCACGACCCTTTCGACGCCCCCGACGGCGACGCCCCTCGCCATCCCGCCCTCGACGATTTCGAGCTGGCGGACGCAGCTCCGTCTGATTCCGACGAGCCATTCTCGTTCGACGCCGACGAGCCCGAGGCCCCGCGCGGCGACTTCCTCTCGGGCACCGACGACGGCCGCTACGAGCCCGTCCGCGTCAACCGCCGCCTGGTTCTCGGCGGGCTCCTGATCGCGGGCGCCGCCGTGCTCCTGGGTCTCCTCGTGCTTTCGGGCGACCCGGCCACGCCCGACGCCGACCTCACGGTCGAGCGGCCCGAGGCGGCACCTCCCGAGTTCCTGGAGCGGGGCGACCCGTATGCAACCGACGACGGCGCCAGGCTCGCGGCTGAGCCGGACGTGCTCTACGCCGATCCGTACGCGGATCCCTATGGCGCGGCCTACGTCACTCCGCCCTACACGCCGGACTACGGCTCCACGGCGTCGGTCAGCCCGACGGCCGCGGCTCCGTCGTACACGTCGCCCTCGTACGCCTCGGGTGGCGCGATGGCGATGGGGGAGACGGCGACGCCAGAGGCCGACGCCTTCGAACGCGCGCTGCTCTCGCCCGTCGTGGCCCGCGCGGGCGCGCTCACGCTCGACGCGGCCTCGCCATTCGGTGGGCCGCCGCCCGAGGCCGTGCCTCTCGACCCCGAGCTCCAGCGCGAGGTCGACGAGATCCGCCTGATCGCCGAGCAGTTCGCGCCGCCGACCGCTGCGCCGGAGGCCCGGGAGCGTGCGCCTCTGGCGACGGCGGCTATTCCTCCGACGGCGAGCCCGTCCGGAGGCCTGGTCGCGCCAGAGGCGCCGCGCAGGGCCTCTGGCGGTTCGCCCGGCCCCGAGAGCCGCCGGGCGTTCGCGGCGCGCACGTCAACGCTCGGCGAGGGCCGCTACGGCGTCCGCGTTCAGTCGCCCGAGACGCCGTTCGTGCTGCAGGCCGGGACGGTGATCCCGGCCGCGCTCGTGACCGGGCTCGACTCCGAGCTGCCCGGCGCCGTTACGGGCCAAGT
The DNA here is from genome assembly GCF_002257665.1 of Rubricoccus marinus. Lineage (NCBI taxonomy): Bacteria > Pseudomonadati > Rhodothermota > Rhodothermia > Rhodothermales > Rubricoccaceae > Rubricoccus > Rubricoccus marinus. The sequence goes on from NZ_MQWB01000014.1 coordinate 69,003, forward strand.
CACGCGCGACGTCTACGACAGCCGCTCGCAGCGCCACGTGCTCGTCCCGAAGGGGAGCCGGCTCATCGGCGAGTACGACGACCAGATCGCCTACGGCCAGAACCGAGCGCTCGTCGCCTGGACGCGGCTCGTCTTCCCCGACGGCCGCTCGGTCGCGCTCCCCGGCCTGGACGCGAAGGACCTCCGGGGCTACTCGGGCCTCCGGGGCCGCGTCGACCGCCACTTTATGCAGACGTTCGGCTCGGCCGTCCTGCTCGCGACCGTCGGCGCGGGCGCCCAGCTCGCGCTGCCCGACGGCGGGCGGGGCGAGGACTACGCGCAGAGCCCGCAGGAGGTGATCGCGGGCCAGATCGCGCTCGAGCTCTCGCGCGTGGCCTCGAAGGTGGTCGAGCGCGGGCTCGACGTGCAGCCGACGCTCCGGATCGCGCCGGGCCACCGGTTCACGGTCTTCCTCGCGCGCGACCTCGCTTTCGCCGGGCCGTACAAGACGCCTCCGGCGGAGCTCCGCTTTGTGCGGCCGTCCGTGCCGCGCCGCTCGCCGTCAGGGCGGTAGCGTGGAGGCGCAGGACACCGTCCCCGGCTCGCGCTCCGGCGGCGCGCTCCTGGTGCTCCTCACCGTCCCGGTGGGCGTCGGGGGCGTCGTCGCGACGCACGCGCTGGCGTGGTACGCCAAGTTCCACCCGGCGCTCGGCGAGCCGGTCTGGAGCGCGGACCCACCGGCGTACGCCCTGCTCCTCGCCGTGGCGGCGGGCGCGCTGGGTGGGATCGGGCACACCGTCCTCGTGGACCGCAACCGGGGCGGGTGGGCGCTCGTGCTCTTGCTCGTCGTGATGGCGCCCGTGTTCGTCGGCCCGCTCTACGAGCCCTCCGACGGCGCGCGCTGGGTGGCCCAGGCGATCCGAACGCAGGGCATCGGGTCGACGCCCGTCCAGGTGGCCGGGTGGTCGTTCGGGTTTGCGTGGGCGCTCGCGCTCGTCGCGATGGCCTTTCTTACCAAGCCCGAGCCTCGCGAAGCGTCGTCGAGCCACGGGTCCGCCGCCTGGGGCGACGGCGCCGCGCTAGCTGGTGCCACGAGCGGCGTGCTCATCGGGAGAGGGCAGCCGAAGCGCCGGAGGAAGCCGGGGCCGGTCCTGCGCTACGACGGACCCGGCCACTTGCTCACGGTCGCCCCGACCCGTGCGGGCAAGGGCGTCGGCGCCGTCGTGCCCAACCTGCTCAACCACGGCGGCGCGGTCGTCGTGACGGACCCGAAGGGAGAGAACTTCGCCATTACAGCCAGGCACCGGCGCCAGAGGCTCGGCCAGCGCGTGGTCGGGCTCGACCCGTTCGGGCTGGCGGGCCGCCTCGGGCTCCCCGAGGCCGAGGTCGAGGCGGCGCGCGGCGCGCTCAACCCGCTCGACTTGATCGACTCCGCCAGCCCGGACGCGGCCGACGACGCGGCCATGATCGCCGACATGCTCGTGGTGCCCCAGAAGGGCGGGGCCGAGGGCTCGTTCTGGGACGAGGAGGCGAAGGCGCTCCTGGCGGGGCTCGTGCTCTACGTCGCGCTCTCGCGCGTTGGAGCCGAGCGGTCGCTTCCGCGCGTCCGCGAGCTCTTGACGCTCGCGCCCGAGCCCTTCGACGACCTGCTCGTCACGATGGGCGGCCACCCCGACGCGACCGTCCAGCGGACCTCGAACCGGCTCCGCCAGAAGGCCGACCGCGAGCGGTCCGGCGTCGTCTCGTCGGCCCAGAGCCACACGCACTTTCTCGACTCGCCCCGGATGGTGACGGTCCTGAGAGAGAGCACGTTCGACCCAGCGGATCTCGCCCGTGGCGGGCTCTCGGTCTACCTCGTGGTGCCGCCCGACCGGCTCGATACGTTCTCGCGCTGGCTCCGCTTGGTCGTCGCGACCTCGCTCGTGGCCGTGACGCGAGCGCGGCCCATGACGGTTGGCGGCGGGGCAAGAGAGAGCCGGGTGCTCTTTCTCCTGGACGAGTTCGCCCAGCTCGGCCCGATGGCGCCCGTTCGCCGGGCCGTCTCGCTCATGGCGGGCTACGGGGTCCAGGTGTGGCCCTTCCTCCAGGACCTCGGCCAGCTCAAGCAGACGTACCCGAAGGACTGGGAGACGTTCATCGCGAACACCGACGTGGTCCAGGCCTTTGGGACGACGGACCAGTTCACGGCCGAGTACCTCTCGAAGATGACCGGGACCCGGACCGTGTTCTCGCACGGGGCCACGACGGGCAAGAGCCGGAGCCGTGGCAAGAGCCGGTCGTCGGGGCGGAGCGAGGGGGCGTCGATGAGCGAGCACGGCCGCCCTCTCGTGATGCCGGACGAGCTCCGGCTGATGGACGACAGTGAGCAACTGCTCCTCGTGCGCGGCCACCGGCCCCTCCAGTGCCACAAGCTCCGCTTCTACGAGGACGGTGAGTTCGAGGGGCTCGCAGCGAGTCCCCCCGGCTCCTTGTAGGCGAGGAGCCGGAGGGCGTTGAAGACGACGATGAGCGTCGACCCCTCGTGGAGCGCGACCGCCGGGCCGATGCCGAGCCCGAAGAGCGTCGCTGGCACGAGGAATGCGACCATGCCGAGGCTCATCCACAGGTTTTGGCGGATGATCCCGCGCGTCTTCCGCGAGAGGCCAACCGCAAACGGCAGCTTCGACAAGTCGTCGGCCATGAGCGCCACGTCGGCCGTCTCCAGCGCCACGTCGGAGCCCGCCGCGCCCATCGCGATGCCGACCGTCGCGTTCGCCATCGCGGGCGCGTCGTTGACGCCGTCACCCACCATCGCCACCTCGCCCTGCTGGCGGAGGGCTTTGATGGCCTCCACCTTGTCGTCGGGCAGGAGGTCGCCGCGCGACTCGTCGATGCCGACGGCCCGGCCGACCGACTCGGCGACGACCTGGGCGTCGCCCGAGATCATGATCGTGGTCTCGATGCCGAGCGCGTGGAGCTGGCGGATCACGCCCTTGGCGGCCTCGCGGGGCGTGTCCATGAGCCCCACGACGCCCAGGAACCGGCCGCCGCGCTGGACGAGCATCGTCGAGCGGCCGTCGGCTTTGAGCACGCGGTCGCGCTCCAAGAGGGCAGGGGGCGCCGCCGTCCCGCCGTCGAGCGTGAACAGGTCCGGCTTGCCGACCGCGACCGCCTCGCCCGCGAGCGTCGCGCGGATGCCGTGGCCGGTCACGCTCTGCAAGTCCTCGGCCTTCGCCGCGCCCGTGGCCCGGTCGGCCAGGTCGCGCACGACGGCGCGAGCCAGCGGGTGCTCACTCAGGCGCTCGACGGCCACCACGGCCTCGATCAGCTCCGCATCGGTCGCGCCAGAGGCCGGGACGACGTCGGTCACGCGCGGCTCGCCCTCGGTGAGCGTGCCCGTCTTGTCGAACGCGATGGCGGTCACGCCGCCGAGCGCCTCCAGCGGGCCGCCGCCCTTGACGAGCACGCCGCTCCGTCCGGCACGCGCCACGCCCGAGAGCACGGCCGACGGTGTCGCGATCGCGAGCGCGCAGGGGGACGCCGCCACCAGGACGGCCATCGCGCGGTAGAAGCTCTCCGAGAACGGCTCCGACCAGACGTCGAGCATTCCCAGGAGCGGCGGCACGACAATCAGACCGACCACGAACGCGAGCACGGACGGCACGAAGATCTTCTCGAACCGGTCGGTGAACCGCTGCGTGGGCGAGCGCTCGGTCTCGGCCTGGGCCACCATCTGGACCACGCGCGCCAGCGTCGTCTCGCCCGCGGGCCGCGTCACGACGACATCGAGCGCGCCGGAGCCGTTGAGCGTGCCCGCGAAGACGCGGTGCTCGGGCGCGGCGCCCTCGGGGTCCGCCAGCGCGGCGTCGAGGTCGGGCGCAGGTTGCTTGTCGACCGGCACGCTCTCGCCCGTGACGGGCGCCTGGTCGACGGCGCTCGTGCCGACGGCCATGATGCCGTCGGCCGCGATCCGCTCGTCGGGGCGCACCACGACCGTGTCGCCGACGCGGAGCTCGCCGACGGGCACCTCCGTCTCGACGCCGTCACGCCGGACGCGGGCGGTCGCCGGCGCCAGCTCGCCCAGCGCCTCGATGGCGCGGCGCGCCTTGCCCATCGCGTAGCCCTCGAGCGCGTGGCCGATGGAGAACAGGAACAGCAGCAACCCACCCTCGAACCACTCGCCGAGCGCGGCGGCGCCTGCCGCGGCGACCAGCATCAGGAAGTCGATCTCGAAGCGGCCCGCCCGGATCGAATCGTAGGCTTCGCGGACGGTGAACCAGCCGCCGAAGAGGTACGCGCCCAGGAATAGCACGAACGGGACGGTCTCCGCGACGCCGGTGAACGTCGCCAGCGCCCAGCCCAGCCCAACACAGACGCCGCTCAGGATGGCGAAGATGAGCTCGGTCCGCTCACCGAAGATGCCGCCGTGGGAGTGCCCTCCGTGCGCGCCTGGGGCGTGGTCGTGCCCGCTGTGGTCGTCGTGGCCCTCGCCGGGCGCGTGGTCGTGACCGGCGTGGTCATCGCCCTCGGCTGCGGCGACCTCCGGCGGATCGTCGCCGCGAACGGTGACGCCGAGACCCGCCAGCGCGCGGCGCAGGTCGGCCTCGCTCGTCGCCTCGCGGTCGAACTCGATGCGGACCGGGCCGGTCGCGTTGGCCTCGGCCTCGACCACGCCGGGCGTCTTCTGGATGAGCTCGGTGACCGTCCGGGCGCGGCGCTGGTGCCCGAGCCCGTCGGCGGGCCAGAGCACGTGTCCGTAGCGCTCCGTGATGCGGGCGCCCGCGGCCTCGGCCGTGCGCCGCAAGCGAGGGAGCGCGACCGCGCTCGGGTCGTAGTGCAGGCAGAGCTGAGCGGGACGACCGCCCTCGGCGGGGACGACGTGGGCGCGTTCGACGCCGGAGGTGGCCGCGAGCGCGTCGGTCAAGCGCGTGACGCAGGCGTCGCGAGCGTCTGGCGCGTCGGGGAGAAGGACCGGGAGGTCGAGGCGGAGAGGGTCAGGCATCAGGAGAAGGGTCGGGAGAGAGGGGCTTGCGGGCGAGGGCGGCCTCGAACAGGCCGCCGAAGAGAGCGGGCTCGCGGTGGACGAGGACGAGCCCGGCGTGGTCCAGGAGCGGTCCGAGCTGGCGGTTGAGGTCGGTGGCGACGACGCGAGCGACGGCCCCCGCGAGGCGGCGGCGGAGCGACGGTCGCTCGCCGTCGGGGAGGAACTTGTCGAAGACGGCGACGCGGCCTCCGGGACGGAGCACGCGGGCGGTTTCTCGGATCGCGGCCTCGGGGTCGGGCACGACGGCGAGGAGGAGGTGCAGCAGGACCACGTCGACCGAGGCGTCGGGGAGATCGAGCGCGTGGGCATCCAGTTCCCGGACCTCGATGCCGGTCCCGAGGCGGGCCGCCTCGGCGCGCGCGGCGCGGACCATGCCCGGCGCCACGTCGCCGGCGATGACATCCGCCTCTGGCGGGAGGTGCGCGAAGTCGAGCCCGGTCCCGCATCCGGGGATCAGCACGCGCTCGCCGGGCTGGACCTGGGCGAGCGCGAGCGACCGGCGGCGTCCGGCGTCGAGGCGGCGGACGACGGGGTCGTAGACCGGCGCGTAAAGCGTGTACCGGAGGCGGTCCCACAAGGTCGAGTGGTCGGGCATGGCTACCGGGAGAGGGCGAGGATCCGCCGCGCGCCGTTCGCCACTACGACGAAGATGAGCGCGCCCGCGACGAGGTCTGGGATCGGAGAGGCCGTCGCCCAGACGACGAGGGCCGAGGCGATCACGAGGCCGTTGACCTTGATGTCGTTGGACGTAAAGATCCATGAGGCCTCGACGTGAGCCTCACCCGGGCTACCGCCCCGGGCGCGGCGCAGGACGAGGAGCGTCGCCACGTTCCCCACGAGCGCGAGCGCGGCCACGACGATCATGGTCGGCACGTCGGGCGGCGCCTCGGCCGTGACGAACCGGCGGACGACCTCGACGAGCCCGAAGACGGCGAGGCCCGCTTGCAAGTACCCGCTCCACCGCGCGAGCCGCTTTTTGCGGAGGACGGTCCCGCCGACCGCGAGCAGGCTCAGCGCGTAGACGAGGGCGTCGGCGAGCATGTCGAGCGAGTCGGCCACCAGGCCCATCGAGCCCGAGACGAGCCCGGCCGTGAGCTCGCCGACGAAGAACGTGGCGTTGATGGCGAGCGCGATCCAGAGCGGCCCGCGCTCCTGGGCCGGCTCCGCGCGGAGGTCGCCCGGGGCGGCCAGGCCGCTCTCGATCTCGCGGGCGCCCAGCCCCAGCCCGTCGAGCGCCACGCTGACCCTCGCCCGGTCGCCCTCGTGGACGACGTCGAGATGGCGGGCCGGGAGGTCGAAGCGGAGCGGCCCGACGCCCTCGACGTCGGCCAGCGCCATGCGGACGAGCCGCTCCTCGGCGGCGCAGTCCATCTTCTCGACGTGGTAGCGGGTCCGAGTCACGAGCGGTCTACGAGGGGATGAGGAGGGGCAGCGCTCGATACGTTTGAGCAGGCGCTCAAACTAACAGAACATTTGAGCCGACGTGCAAACGTTCGGTGTATTGGTTTCGCGGAGGGCAGCGGGATCGTCACGAGGGATCGGGAGCCTGCCCGGTGGAGAGGTAGGCGGCCCCGAGGAGGTGCTCCTCGTAGTGGACGTCCTCGGCGTGGGCCTCGACCGAGCGCCACGGCTGGATGTCCTCGTAGGCCCGGCTCACCCCGAACGGTCGGTTGACGATCTCGCCCGCGCGGATGAGCCACTCGGGCCAGCCGTCGGGGCGGCGGAGCCCGCCGACGGCGACCCGGCCGCCAGGCGTGAGGGCGTCCACGGCGCGCGCGATCACGTCGGCGTGCTCGGGGACCATCTCGATCCCGAACGTCGAGAGGACGCCGTGGACGGGCTCGGGGAACGCGAACGCCCGAACGTCGGCCTCGATGAGCTCCACGTTCTCCCACCCCGCGGCCTCGACGCGCTGACGCGCCTGGGCGAGCATCCCGGGCGAGAGGTCCACACCCACGACTCGGCCGGTGGGACCGACGGCCTCCACGAGGAGGGGGAGGTTGGCACCCGTGCCACAGCAGAGGTCGACGGCCGTGTCGCCGGGCGAAAGCTGGAGCGACTCGACGGCCCGGCGTCGGTAGCGTCCGCCCCCGACGAGCCCGTAGGCGGTGGCGGCCTGGTCGTAGACGGGTGCGAGGCGGTCGTAGAGTCGGCGGACGGCGTCGGGTCCGAGGACAGTGGGTTCGCCAGAGGCCGAGCGCCGGACGCGGCGCCAGAGGAGGGCTCCGCCAGCGGCAGCAGCCAGAACGAGAGGGGTAATGCGCTTCATCGGGGTTTCGGGCTGTGGTTTAGTGCTCGTGCTCGGAGAGTTCGCCTCGGCTGCGGAAGCTCTTGAGCGCGAACACGCCGTCCACGACGACGCGCTCGCCCGGCTCCAGGCCCGCCGTGACCTCGACGCGGTCGCCGGTCGCTTGTCCTAGCGAGATCGCGCGACGGGCGTAGGTGCGGGGCTCACCGTCCACGGGGACGTAGACGAACGCCTGGGCGCCTTCGCGCTCGACGGCCTCCGTCGGGACGGTGATCGCCGTACGCCCGGCCTCAGCGCCCTCGCCCGCCTCGACGTCGAACACGACCGTCACGAACGTCTCGGGCCGGAGTTCGGCCGTCGCGTTGGTCACGCGGAGCCGGACCGTCGCCGTGCGTGTCTCGCCCGCCACCTCGGCCCCGACGAACTGGACCACGCCCCGGTAGCGCCGCCCGCCGGGCGCCTCGACCACGGCCACGTCGCCTTGCCCGATGGCGACCGCGGCGGCCGGGTCGATGCTGGCGTCGGCGTAGACCTGGCCGGGCGCGATGACCTCGTAGAGCGGGGCGCTGGCCTGGACGAAGGCGCCGAGCTCGGCCTGGCGCTCGGACACGACGCCCGAGATGGGCGTCGCGACCGTCACGCGGCCCGTGACGCCGCCCGGCCCCGACGGAATCGAGCCGCCGTGGGCGCGGACCTCGCCCGCGAGCGCGGCGGCCTGCGCCTGGGTCGCGCTCGCGTCGGCGACGGCCTGCTCCAGGAGCGTGCCCGAGATGAGGTCCTCGGCGGCGAGCTGGCGCGAGCGGTCGAGCTGCTGGCGGGCCTGCGTCACGCGCGCCTGGGCCTGGAGGTACTCGCCCTGCAAGCGGGCCACCTCGGGGCTCTCGATGGCGGCGACGGCGGCGCCCCGGCGGACGGCCTGGCCTTCGGCCGCGAGGAGCTGCACGACGCGGCCGTCCACGAGCGCGCCGACCTGGGCACGGCCGGTCTCGGTCGGCACGATGCGCGCGGGCACGCGGAGCTCGGCCGCCAGCGGCGACGCCTGGACCACGGCGGTCTCGATCTCGACGGCCGCGGCCTGCGCTTCGGTGAGCGTGATCTCGTCGCCGTGGTCGTCGGCCTCGCCAGAGGCTTCGTCGTCGGAGTGGGCGCCTGGCGCCTCACCGGCGTGGTCGTCGATGGCCTCGGTGTCGGAGCCGCACCCCGCGAGGGGGACGGCGAGAAGGAGAGCGAGCAGAAAGAGTCGGTTCATCGGAGTCGGGGTCAGAGGTCTGGGTCGCCAGAGGCCTCGGGAGGATCTAGAAAGAGGGGTCGAGGAGCGCGTCGATCTCGGTCCGCAGACGGGCGGCGTCGAGGCGGACGTCGAGCGCGTCGGCGCGCGTCTGGAGCAGCGCCGTCTGCGCTTGCAGCACTTCGAGGTAGGTGGCCGCGCCCTCGCGGCGGAGCCGGATGGAGATGGCGTAGGCGCGCTCGGCCTGGGGCACCAGGCGCTCGTCGTAGAGCCGGACCTGCTCGGCGTCAGCGCGGAGCCTGGCGACGCGGGTGCGGAGGTCGACCGCCAGCCCGACGAGGAGCCGGTCGCGCTCGAAGCGGGCGACCTCGACGGCCGCGGCGGCGGCCCGGTCGGGCGCGTCGTTCGCACGCCGCGCCAGAGGCACGGACACGCCGACACGTCCCCCGAGAAAGCCGACGGCGCCGCCCTCGGTCTGGAGCGCCGCCTCGGCCCCGAACGACGGCAGCCGCTCGGTGCGGACGGCCCGCGCCTCCGCTTGGGCGACGCCGATGGCCGACTCGGCCGCGGCGATCCGGGGGTTGGCCCGGGCCAGAAGCGAGTCGAGCGCACCGGTCGCAGCCAGCCGGTCGAGGTCGGGGAGGCCGGCGTCGAGCGGCCCGTCGGGAAGCGTGTCTGCGAGCTCGACCGGGTCGCGGGCGGCGAGAAGCGTCCGGAGAACGGACCGCGCGGACTGCGCCTGCCCGGCGGCCTGAGCGCGGGCGCGCTCGGCCTGGGCGAGCGCCACCTCGGCCTGGAGCGGCTCCAGCGCGCCGGTGGCCTCCAGCTCGAACCGGCGGTTCGAGGCGTGGGCGAACCCCTGGGCGACGGCGACCGACGAGTCCGCGAGCGCCAGCCGGGCGTCCGCGAAGACGACCTCGACGTAGGCGAGGGCCGCTCGCAGCCGGACGCCCCTACGGAGCGCGTCGCGTTCGACCTCGGACTGCTGGAGCAGCGCGTCGGCCGCGCCGCGCTGGGCCTGGTAGTAGGCCGGGAGCCGGAACGACTGCGCCGCGCCCACACTCGTCTCCGTTCCCCCGAATCCGCCGTCGAGAGTCGGGACGCGGTCGACGCCCAGGAAGAACTCCGTCGCCGGCAGGATGCCCGCGCTCTCGCGCCGGGCGGCCTCGCGCGCGATGGCGGCCGTGCCGATCTGGAGCTCAGGCGCGACGGCCTCGGCCTGGTCGAGCGCCTCGGCGAGCGTCAGACCGCCCGTAGGAAGCCGGGGAATGTCCTGCGCCTGCGCCGTTCCTGCGCCGAGGAGGAGCACGATGGCGAGCGCGGGTCCAAGCCCTGGGCGGCGCCGGGGCGCCGGATCCCCCAGTGCGTCGCCGTCGCCGTGTGGGTCGGCGCGGCGAACGGCCGGAGCCGTCGGCGCCCAGTCCGACGCGACCTCGGCGTCGAGCTGGCGGTCGAGGTCAGCGCCCTCGCCCTGCGGGAGCGGGTCGGGCGCCTGGCCCGAGCCGATCCAGGCGTAGACGGTCGGGAGCACGAAGAGCGTCAGGACCGTGCTCGTGAGCAGGCCGCCGATCACGACGGCCGCCAGAGGCCGCTGGACCTCGGACCCGGCGCCGCTGCCGAGCAGCATCGGCATGAACCCGATGCCCGCCAGCGTAGCCGTCGTCACGACGGCGCGGAGCCGCTCGTCGGCCCCTGCGAGGACGGCCTCGCGGAGCGGAAGCCCGTGCCCCTCGAACTTGCGGATGGCGCCGACCATGACCAGCCCGTTGAGGACCGCGATGCCGAAGAGGGCGATGAAGCCCACGCCCGCCGAGATCGAGAACGGGAGCCCGAGCGCGTAGAGCATCGCGACCCCGCCGACGATCGACATCGGCACGCACAGGTAGATGATCGCCGCGAGGCGCATCGACCCGAACGTCTGGAACAGGAGCACGAAGATCAAGACGAGCGCCAGCGGCACCACGAGCGCGAGTCGGGCGGTGGCCGCCTCCAGGTTCTCGAACTGCCCGCCGTAGTCGACCCGGTAGCCGGGCGGGAGCGCGACCTCGGATCGGATGCGGGTCTGGACGTCCTCGACGAACGACGCCAGGTCGCGGCCCGTCACGTTGGACTGGACCGAGACGAAGCGGCTGCCCTCCTCGCGCGAGACGGACACCGGCCCGGAGTCGACCGTGACCGACGCCAGCGCCGAGAGCGGCACGCGCGCGCCGGTCGGCGTGACGACGGGCAGCGCCTCGACGGCGGCCGGGCTCGACCGCGTGCCCTCAGCGAACCGGACGACGAGGTCGAAGCGGCGCTCGCCTTCGTAGACCTCGCCCGCGACCGACCCGCCGACGGCCGTCTGGACGATCTGGTTGAGGGCGTCGACGGTGAGCCCGTAGCGCGCGAGCGCCGCGCGGTCGGGGCGGATGACGAGCTGGGGCGAGCCGGTCGTCTGGTCCATCGACACCGACGAGGCGCCGGGCGTCTCCTGGACGATCCGCTGCACCTGTTCGGCGAGCGGCGTGAGCTCGTCGTAGCTCTCGCCGAAGAGCTTGACCACGACGTCGCCCCGCGCCCCCGCGATGAGCTCGTTCGTGCGCATCTCGATGGGCTGGTAGAACTGGACGCCCGCCGGCACGTCCTCGACGGCCTCCTGCATGGCGGCCACCAGCTCGGGCTTCGTCCGCCGGTCGCCGTCGACCTCGGGCCACTCGTCCTTGGGTTTGAGGATGACGTAAGAGTCCGTGATCTCGACGCCCATCGGGTCGGTCGAGATCTCGGCGCGGCCCGTGTTGCCGACGACGGTCTCGACCTCGTCGAAGGCCATCAGCCGCTGCTCGACGTCGCCCGCGATCTCGACGGACTCGGTCAGCGACACGCTCGGGAGCCGGATGATCTGGACGGCGATGTCGCCCTCGTCCAGGCGCGGCACGAACTCGGCGCCCAGCCCGCCGAAGCTGGCGACCGCCACGGCGAAGAGCACGGCGGCGCCCCCGACCACGACGGCGCGCATCCCGATCGCACGGTCCAAGAGCGGCCGGTAGATCTTGTGGAGCCACTCGATGATGGGCGAGTGCTTGACGGGCTTCGACGGGTCGAACACCAGCGAGCACATGACGGGCACGTAGGTGATCGAGAGGATCACGGCGCCCAGGAGCGCGAAGCTCACCGTCATCGCCATCGGCGCGAACAGCTTGCCCTCGATGCCGCGCAGGAAGAGGATGGGGAGGTAGACGACCAGGATGATGACCTCGCCGAACTGGGCCACCTTCCGCACTTCCAGCGTCCCCTCGTAGACGAGGTCGCGGAAGGCCTCCTTCGACAGCCTGCCGCCGCCGTCTTTCTGCATCACCCCGATCCGCCTCAGGATGTTCTCGACGATGATGAGCGAGCCGTCGACGACGAGCCCGAAGTCGATGGCGCCGAGGCTCATGAGGTTCGCGCTCTGGCCCGTGAGCCACATCCCGATAAAGGCGACCATCATCGCGAGCGGGATCACGCTCGCGAGCACCAGCCCGGCGCGGAGGTTGACGAGCAGGATGAGGAGCACCACGATGACGAGCAGCGCGCCCTCGGCGAGGTGCTTGCCGACCGTCGCGATGGTCCGGTCCACGAGCGCCGTGCGGTCGTAGTACGGCACGATCTCGACGCCCTCCGGCAGCGCCCGCTGGATCTCCTCGATCCGGTCCTTGACGGCCGACACCACGACGCGGGCGTTGGCCCCTTTGAGCTGCAACGCGAACCCGGTCACGACCTCGCCCTCGCCGTCCTGCGTCGCCGCGCCGAAGCGGACGGCGGGGCCGAGCGTGATCTCGGCCACGTCGCCGAGCGTGACCGGCGTGCCGCCGCGCGTGGCGACGACCGACTGGCGCAGGTCGTCCATCGACTGCACGAGGCCGTCGGTGCGCACCGCCAGTTGCTCGGGGCCGGTCTCGATCGTGGCCGCGCCCGCGTTCCCGGACGCCTCGGCCGTCGCGTCGAACACCTCGCGGAGCGTGAGCCCGTAGCCCGCGAGCCGGTCGGGGTCGACGAGCACCTGGTACTGCTTGAGGTACCCGCCGATGGAGTTGACCTCGGCGAGGCCCGGCACGCCCAGGAGCTGGCGTCGGACGATCCAGTCCTGGATCGTGCGGAGCTCCATCGGCGAGTACCGGCCCGTCGTGTCGCGGAGCGTGTAGCGGAACACCTCGCCGAGGCCTGTCGAGACCGGCCCGAGCTCGGGGGTCTCGGCGCCGGGCGGGAGCTCGTCTTCGATGCCCCTCAGCTGCTCCAAGATGAGCTGGCGGGCGAAGTAGGTGTCGACGCCGTCCTCGAAGACGACGGTGATGACCGAGATGCCCTGACGCGAGAGCGAGCGGAGCTCGACCAAGTCGGGCAGCGACTTGAGCGCCAGCTCGACGGGGACCGACACGAACCGCTCGACTTCGAGCGGGCTCAGGGCCGGGGCCTGCGTCAGGACCTGGACCTGGTTGTTGGTGACGTCGGGGACGGCGTCGACCGGGAGTTGGGTGGCGGCGTAGAGGCCGGCGGCGACGAGGCCGACGGTGGCGAACAAGACGAGCACTCGCTGGCGGAGCGAGAACGCGACGATGCGATCAAACATGGGGGGACCGAGAACCGGGGAGGACGGGGTCCCGCCAGCCGCACGGCGACGCACGGGCGTGCGTCCGCCAGTGGCGGGCGGGGTGGGTTCGGGCCACGTCTCCAACAGACGTGGCGGTCCACACGGGTCGGCGCTCTACGCGACCGAGGCCGAAGACCTCAGTTCGCGGACAGACCTATCCCTTCGTGCGGACGGTCCTAGGCGAGGGGGACGTGGTCCAGCCCCAGCGGCTCGACCTCAGGCGGGGCGTCCGCGACGTACGCGAACTCGGTGGGCTCGGACGCCGGTCGGACGCCGGCGGCCGGGACGATCCCGGTCGGCGTGAACACGACGTGGCACAAGCAGTCGGCAAAGGTGCCCTCCTCGTGCTCGTGCTCGCCCTCGTCGTGGCTGTCGCCGGGGGCGGGCACGTCGTGGCCGCCCTGCGCGAGGCGGGCGTCGGTGTGCGTCTCACCGGTCTCGGCCGCGAGCGCCTCGTCGGCGCACGCGACGAGGTCCGTCGTCTGGACGACGACGAGGACCGCGAGAAGCGCGGCGAGCGAGGGCAGGAGGCGGCGGAGCGTGGTCATGCGTCGAGAGCCAACGGAGTATCGGCAGCCGACGTTTCGTTCTCAACCGCTCCTTCGGCGACGTGCTCGGCGGCCACGCTCAGGAGCGCGGCCACGTGGTCGTCGTCGAGCCTGTGGTAGACCATCTTCCCATCGCGCTCGCTCGCGACGAGCCGGAGCGCGCGGAGGCCGCGGAGCTGGTGGCTCACGGCCGACTCGGTCACGCCGAGCGTGGCCGCGAGGTCGCACGTGCAGAGCGGGCCGGTCTGGAGGGCTGCGAGGAGCCGGAGCCGGGTCGGGTCGCCGAGCGCGGCAAAGAGCGCGCGGGCGCCGTCGAGCACGTCGGCGCGCTCAGACAGATGGTCGGCCGCAGCCTCCACCGCGTCGGGGTGGACACGGCGGACGGTGCAGGCGTCGGAATCGGTTGACGTTTGAGTCACAGCTCAAACATACGGACGGCTCGGAGGACGACTCGGAGCCAACACACGATTCGCGCTGGGTTCACTCTCGTCCCACCGATTTGGCCGCCGTCTTGGCCGCAGCCTGGGCGACGGACACCCCCACAGATCCGACGCGGGCCTGGAGCGCCCGGCCCACGGCGCCGTCCGACCGGAGGGCCTGGAGCCGCACGCCGGGTGCCCGCGTCCCCTTCTCCCGCAGCGTCCGGTCCAACCGTTCGAGCCGCGCCCGGATCGCTTCGGGGCCAAACCCGTGAGCGTTGGACGCCGGATCAGACGAGCGGAGGCCCGAGAGCTCGGAGGCCACCGTGCGGTGCGTTTCCCCGGCTCGCTTCACGTCTGCCTCCGCCGTCCGCACGACCTCGCGGGCCTCCACGAATGCGCGTCCATGGCGCGCCGCCAGCGGAGCGGCCGTGCGGGCAGGCTCCGTCGTCGTCCCCCTGACCAGGCTGTACTTCGACCGCGCCGGAGTCGCCCTGAGCACCCCGTACCGCTCGGGATCGACGGCCATCCGCTCGGTCGCCCGGCCGACTCCGACCGCCTCGGCGTCTTTCAGGTACGCCTGCGCAGCCGCGCCGGGCTCCGCGTACGTCTCCGCCATCGCGGCCCCGAACGCGCGCCTCCCGTCCGATGCTCGCACCTGGGCCTCGGCGAGTCCCTTCTGCGCGCGCGTGACGGCCGCTGCGGCCGTGCCCTCGATCCGGGCGACCGCCTGGAGCACCTTCTCGCGCTCGGCCACCAGACGAGCCGTCTGCGCGTGGTCGAGGACGGCCCGTTCCATCCGGTCGACGCGGCCTCCTCGGCGCACGTCCCGGGCTCGCGCGCGGGCCTCGTAGCTCCGGCCAGCGTGTGACGAAGGCGTCTCCCGAGCACGTGGGCTCTCGCCAGAAGCCTTCCGTCCACCTCGACCGGCGGCGCGGAGCGCCGCCCTGCTCCCCGTTCGCAGGATGGTCCTGGCGAAGACCTCGTCGGCGTCGCGCTCTCCGTCCGTGGCCACGGCGCGCCCCACGGACCGACCCACGCGGCGGGCACGGAGGACCGAGCGACGCGCGGCGCCAGAGGCCCGTCGGCGTGAGGCGTGACCCTTGGCGGGCGTCTCAAGCGAGCGCCTCTGTCCCTTTGGAGCTCCTGCTCCCCGTCCCCGCTGATGAGCCGTGAGGCTCCCCAGGCGTTTCTCCAGATGGGGGCGGCTGACCGTCCGGCTCACCGACGACAGCTTGGCCTCCCGTTTTCCGTCGGTCACGACGGCCCCTCGGCCCCGTCGCTCGATGCGGAGCCCCTTCGCCTGGAGCCGGGCGTCGAGGTCGGCCCAGGTCGGCGCGTCTTTGAGATCGACGAGTACTCGGTCGCGGACCTCGCGCGCAAAGCCCCGGTCGGTCTCGTGGGCGACGCCAGCGGCGCGGGCGTTCCGGCCGGTCCACCGGACGCCGAGCTCCCGCTCTTGGCTTTCGACCGACGCCCGGAGCCGCCGCCGGTCCTGCGACGTCGACCACGCGCGGCCGTCCGGCCCGACGCGGTTGACCATCACGTGGACGTGCGCGTGGTCCCGGTCGACGTGCCGAACGACGAGGGCCTGATGGTCCTGGAGCCCAACGTCGCGCAGCGTGCGGTCGACGGCCTCCCGGACCTCCGCCTCGGTCGGATTGTCGGACGGGTCGAAGGCGATCGTGACGTGGTAGACCGGCTTCTGGCACCGCGCCGAGAGCCCGGCCTGCTCGCGCATCTCGGCGACCGTCCCGGGCACGTCGTCCGCGAACACGTTCCGGGTCTCGACCCATCCCACGCGCTCCTCGCCGCCGCCGAGGTAGTCGGCGAGGCCGGCGAAGCTGGACCCCGTGCTGGCGCTCGCGACCATTTCAGCCGAGCCCTGTGAGCACGCGGCGGAGCTGTGCGAGCGCCTCCTCAAGCGGGCCGCTGGCGGCGGTCGCCCCCGACGTGTTCGCGACCCGCGCGAGTTGGTTGAGGTTGACCCCGATCCGGCGGAGGAGCACTCGGGTCTCGCGGTCGGCCCGCGCCGTGACGGGCTGGCCGAGAGACCGTCGGCGGACGTACTCGGAGACGGTGAGTCCGGCCTCGCGAGCGGAGCCCTGGAGGGCGGCCTTCTCGGCCGCGCTCACACGCACCTCGACCTTGGCGCTGCGTCGGGTTCCTCGCGGTCGGCCACCCTTCTTCCGCGGTGCCGGGCTGGCGCTCTGGGCGCTGCCCGAGGTGGAGTCGGTCGTCATCTCGGCCGCCTCGTCGTGCCCCTTGAGCCTGCCGCTGGCGGCAGTGCGAATGCGGCCCGGGTGGGCCGTCGCAGGCGGCGCGCCTGCTGGGCCGTCAGGGGTTTTCGTCCGGACGAAAACATAACTTGCCACCGCTGTTCATCTGCCTTGTGGCGAGCCGGAGGCGCGCCGAGGAACGGGGCCGGGTCGAGCGCTCGCCCGGAGGCGTCGCGGACCTCGAAGTGGAGGTGGGGGCCGGTTGAGGTGCCGTCGCGGCCGGGCACGCCGCCGCTGGCTCCGACAGGCTGCCCACTTCGGACTTGGGTGCCGCGGCGGAACCTCTGGTCTGCCTCGGCGAGGTGGGCGTAGAGCGTCCGGAAAGGCGCGCGCCCAGGGGCCGGTCGGTGCTCGATCTCGACGACGAGCCCGTATCCGGATCGGCGACCGACGGAGCGGACGACGCCAGAGACTACGGCCCGAACGGTGCTGCCGAGTGGGACCGCGAGGTCGGCGCCGTCGTGGTGGCGGGAGCGTCCCGAGACGGGATGCCGCCGCCACCCGAACGGGGAGCTCACCGGGCCGCTGGCGGGTCGGACGACCAGCGGCACTCGCTGGATCGCAGGACGCCGGTGAGCCCTTCGGGGTCGAGCCTCAAGGGGAGCCGGTTGGGCGTCTTCGGTGGGGGAGTCCGCTGCCGCGAGTCCGAGCTGGCGGAGCACGGACGCGGGTCGGCGTGGAGACTCCGCGTCCGCGATAGATGAGGGGGCCGCGAAAGGCGTCGCCAGAGCCGCCCCGAGGACGAGCACGCCTGAGGCCAGACGGAGCCGTCGCGGAGAGGGGCGGGTAGGGGTGGGCACGGGCAGCGTCATGACACGTCGCCTTGCCCAGCGCGCTCCGCATCTGCGGCGGCTCACGTGTTGGGACAAAAGCCTCGACGGCCACCCTTGCTCCACGGGTTCAACCTCACCGAAGGGTACCCGTTTACAGGGCGTCTGCTTGTGCCCGTTCCAAGGTCGCTCACATCCGGCTGTACACCATCGTCGAGGGTGATCTTCGGTTCCTGCCCGTGCGATCCAGCCGAGAGGTACCGGTTTACGGGGCGAGAGGTACCACTCTACAGGGCCTCCATACGGGCGGCACCGTGCCTACGGCCTACGCACCCCAACGCTGAGCGTGTACGCCTTGAAGACGCCGCCCCGTGCACCTGGCCCCCGTCGTCGGGTGGACGGTCGACCAGCTCCCGGTTCTCCGGCACCAGTAGGTGGTCGCCCTCTGGTCCCCAAAGGTACCCGTTTACGGGGGACCATCCTCGGGCGGGATGGGCAGCAGTGCTCCCCGTAAACGTCCACCTATCGACTTGCCAGGCTCTCAGGGCGAGACGGCGGTCAGAGAGTACCGTTGGGTGCGTGGAGCGCCAGGAGCCGACGGCGAGCAACAGACCCCTCCGTGGCGGAGCCCGAGGCGGCCATCGCTGGGCAGTGGCCTGCGACTGTTGATCCGCTCTGAGGTGGACGTTTGCGGGGAGAAGGTGACCCGCGGTGAGCCTCCCACGCTTGCGACTGCGCTCTCGGTCTAGGGGCCTTTGGCTTTCAACAGACTCATCCTTCTCCGACGCGCGCGCCCCGTCGTCGTTTAATAACCTTTAGAACATGTTTAATACGTTTAGGGGTGCCCATCCTGTTGCGGCGCAACGAGATCCGGGACCAAAGGTGGACGGATACGGGGCGACAGGTGGACGCCTGCGGGGAGATAGGTGGACGGATACGGGGCGACAGGTGGACGCCTACGGGGAGATAGGTGGACGGATACGGGGAGCGCTCTCGATGGCTCTCCAGCGAGCGCTGATCGTGGTAAAAGCGGCCACCGGAGAGATTAGGAGCCGTTTTCTGCGAACCGTCGCCGGATCGTCCGGCGAGCCGCTGGAGATAGGTGGACGTTTGCGGGGCGTTAGGTGGACGTTTACGGGGGAGGGGTTCCAGTCGACATGAGCTGGACTCCGCAAATCGCCGCTCAGGATGCTACAGGGGCCGGTCCGGGTACCGAGGCCTCGGCGCGTTGCCTGGACGTGGGGGCGTCCGTACCCTGCAAGCGTCCACCCACCCGACCGACGGGGGGCAACCGCCTCCAGAACCTCCTCGCTGGCCACGTGAACGGCGCCGAAATCAAAAAACACGTCGGGGCCGTCCACGTCCGCGGAGCGCTCTCGCTCCTCGAACGGAAGGTCTCGAACGTCCTGCTCCTCAACGCCTACGACGAGCTCGACGACCCGTCGGTGGCTGAGCACTCGATCAACTTGCCCATCCTGGCCGACGTCGTCGGGTTCGACTCGAAGGACTCGAAGCTGCTCAAGAACGCGCTCCGCTCGCTCGTCGACTACAAGATCGAGTGGGACGTGCTCGGCGAGGGCGACGACGAGGGCGAGTGGGGCGTGAGCTCGTTCCTGGCCTCGGCCCGCGTCGAGCGCCGGACGGGCGTGTGCACGTACTCGTACCCGGCCCCGCTCCGGCGCCGGCTCGCCAACCCCCAGATCTACGCCCGGATCAACCTCTCGGTCCAGACCCGCTTCGCGAGCTCCTACGCGCTGGCGCTCTACGAGAACTGCGTCCGGTTCCGGAAGGTCGGCTCGACCGGTTTTCTCGCGCTCGACACGTGGCGCGGGCTCCTGGGCGTCGAAGACGGCGAGTACGAGGAGTACAAGTACCTCAACAAGCGCGTGTTCAAGCCCGCCGTCGCCGGCGTCAACGAGCACTCCGACATCCGGGTCGAGATGGTGACCCGGAAGGAGGGCCGCCGGGTGGTCGCCGTCAAGTTCCTGGTGGCCGAGGCGCCGGGCGGTCTCGGCGGCGGCACGTCCGAGATGGCCGAGGCGCTCGGGACCGCCGTGCTCCCCGACCCCCGCGAGCTGGCGCCGGAGCCGGCGGAGCTGCTGGCGCCGGTCCAGATGAAGCTCGTCGAGTTCGGGCTCAGCGAGGCCCAGGCCCTCGACCTCTCGACCGAGTTCGACGCCGACCGGGTCGGGCGCAACCTCGGCTACGTCGAGGCCAAGCTGGCGGCCGGCGACGACATCAAGAACCTCGCCGCCTACACGGTCGCCGCCGTCCGGAGCGACTACGAGCGGGGGGACCGGTCGGCCCGAAAGAAGCGGGGGGAGGCCAAGGCGAAAGGCGCCAAGGCGGCCGAGCAGCAGGCGCTCTTCCCGTCGCCCGCCGTTGTCGCGGTCCGTTCGCTCGGGGACGAGGACGACGCCGAGAACCGCCAACTCGACGCGGCCGTCGCGGCGCTCTCGGACGCCGACCGCGCGGTGCTCGACGCCGAGGCCGTCGCCCTGCTCCGGGCGTCCGGGAGCGGGTGGTGGCGCGAGATCGAGGGCGCCGTCGAGGTGGGTGAGACGGACGGGCTCGGGATCGCCGTGCGGTCCGTGCTCCAGGTGGCCCGCCGCGACGTGATGCGGGAGCGGGAGGCGTGAGCCCCTCGGCTCCACGCGCGGCGAGCCGAGAGGCGTTCCCGGATCTCGGTTGCGGCGTGGGCACCCTTCGGCGGCGGGGAGGTCGCGTGGCCTCTACAGGGATGAGTTGACTAAATGGGCCGAGTTGACCGTCTTGGCAACTCGGCCCATTTAGTCAACCGCTCCCAGCGCTCACGTCCTCGGTCCCGACGGGCCGCGACCGCCCGGTGGGGCACCATCTGGTGGGGACACGCGGCGTTCCGGGGGGCGAGGAGCTGTCGCTCCCATTTGGGTTACTAACCCCAGCGGGAGCGTCCGAGGGGTCTGGGCCGTCGTTGCGGGGCGGCACCGGCGAGTCGTCGGCAGGCGGCGAGGGACGGGCCTCCCACGATGAGGCCGTCGTCTGCCCGTGGAGCAACCACGATGGCTCTTGGGTCGCGTCACGGATTCAGGGGGCGGTGCCCGACGTAGAATGAGGCCCCAGACACACGACGCATCATGGGGCTGTTCGACCACTTCCGAATCACGTCTGGCCCCTTCGAGGGGGACGGGTACCAGACCAAGGACCTCGGCTCGACGATGAGCACGTACCGGGTCGGCGACGGGGCCGTGCTCGAGGAGGAGACCGTGCACCGGGAGAAGAGGCCACTCACCGACGAGCGCCGCGAGGAGCTTCAGGCGTACGTCGAAGAGAAAGGGGAGGGGCTCGGCGCCTTCCACGAGCGATATGCGATCGAGAACGGCTACGAGAGTGTGGAGACCCACCGGACGTGGGACCGCGTGACGTACACGGGGACGGCCCACGTCTACGAGTATGACTCGGAGACCGAAGAGTCGCTCGACCTGGTCTTGGAGTTCAAGGCGGGCGTCCTCGTGTCCCTGCGCAAGGGCGAGGAGAACAAGGAGGAGGGCTGGTGGAACACGCTGCCGGTCGGCCCCTCGTACCCTCCGGCATACGAGGGGCCGGTCACCGTCGTCGTTGGGCCGACGGTCGCGGAGCTCGAGGAGGCCTTCCCCTCCGCCCGCCTATTCTAGCCGTGATCGCGACAGACGCCGAGCACCGACGGGCGCTCCAGCGCCTCGCTGAGAACGCCGAGACCCTCCACCGCCAGCGGGCGGCGCTCGCCGAGGCGGGCCTGAGCGGGCAGGAGCTCGACCGGGCGATGGCCCCGCTGCTCTCGTTCCGAGCGGGTCTGGTCGAGGACGTCAGGGCGTACGAGCGGTCGTCTGGTTGACCGTTCCGCACCGTGCGTTACGCACGGTGCGTAGTGGGGTTGGCCGTCTTGCTTGCCACCGTAGTGAGGGTAGCGGGCAGAAACGTGTGACCACCTGCAAGAGGGGAAGCCGCTTGCCGAGAGTCGGGCCGCATCGAGTCAGGGGGCTTCTGCGCGCCCTGTCAGACGGCGGACTGAGTGGCAGACGCACGCCCGGGGGTTCATCGGGCACCTCGTGTACGGCGGCGTCATAGAGGCGGCCGTGCGGGTCCAGGACCGGGCAGGGTGAGGGGGGCGTCAGGCCGCAGAGTCAGGGCCTGCGGCCGGGCTCTGAACGCCCCGCGCCTCGCTCGTTCCGGTTGCGGCGTTCCCGGTAGCGGCCAGGATGAGGCGGACCGCCTCCTCCGGGCGGTCCCACTGGGGGAAGTGCCCGCACCGGTCGAGCCACTCGAGCCGCGCGCCGGGGAACCGCGCCGTCGCCCGCTCGGCCTGCGAGGGGAAGCACACCCGGTCCTGAC
>NZ_MQWB01000015.1 GCF_002257665.1 Rubricoccus marinus
GGAGACCTCGCCGTCGAGCGGCGGCGTCTCGCCGAAGCCGGGGAGGTCCGGGGCGATCACGTCGCGCTCGGCGGCGAGGGCGTCGAGGACCGTCTCCCAGGAGCGCCACGTGCCGCCGAGCCCGTGGACGAGGAGGAGCGGGGGGCCGGTCCCCTTACGGACGTAGTTCATGTTCATGGGGGTGTCGAGCAGGACCTGAGCTAGAAGTTGTGGCAACAAGCTTTCACGCAGAGGCCGTGCGGGCCGTTCCGGGAGGGCGTGAGCGTGCCCCACGCCTTGGCCGGCGTCTCCGGAAAACGGCCCAATACTGACGGGCTGCGCTGTGTGTGGCAAACCGTACGAGTAAGGGCGTCCTGAGTCCTGAATCACGTCCGGAAAACAGAGTCCGTCAGCCTCACTTCGCTTACGCTTTCCGGACTGTCAACGCCCGAGGCCACGAACGACTGACCGGGCAGCCGCCGTCGCGACGCCGAGCCCTACGCTCCCAAGACGAACGCTGGCCGAGCGCGCGACCTTCGCCGTCCGCCGAGCGCTCGCGGCCGTCCTCGACGCCGGATCGGGTTGCTGCCCGAGACGCTGGAAGGCACGTCCGATCCTGCCATCGAGCGAGTGGAGCTTGCCGCGAGAGCCCGGCCCGCTCTTCCCAGCGAAGAGCACGGCGCGCGCACGGGACTCCCGGCGTCCGGCCGCCGCCGCCAGCGGGGACGGAGCCTCGCGCTGACGGCTCGCCGCGGCGTAGGCGTCGTTGGAGCGGACGTACGCCGCCCCTCTTTCCGCCGCCGCCGGAGCCGCCGCGCGTGCTGGGCCGTCCGAGGCGGAGCGGAACGCACCCCCTAGTCCGGGCCGCTTCTCGGTGCGGAGGGGGCCGAACGAGTCTGGGGCCGCCGCCATCCGTTCGGCCGTCGACGCGAGGCCGTCGCGCACGGCGGCGCGGGAGAAGGCGTGAGCGGCGGCGGAGGGGTCGGCATAAACCGACCCGAGAGCCTTCACGAACGACTGCCCAGACCGCTCCGCCGTGTCGCGAAGACCGGCGAGTTGGGTGGCGGCTCGTTCCCGCTCCCGAGTCCCCAGTCCGAGTACAGCCCCCCACTGGCCCTTCAGCCGGGCGAGCCGGCTGCGCTCGGCGACCATGGCCGCGAGTCGGTCGAGACGGCCGCCGGGGCGGAGGTCGCGATGCGCGGACCGTCTGGCGAGCGTGCGCTGGGTGAGGGTCCTCGCGCTCCCGACCACGACGCGCTTCGCCGCTCGCCGTCCCACGCGTCGCACGGATCGGGACGCCACGGTCTTCGGAGCCCGCGCGATACGCTCGTCGCCACTCTGCCCGCCGTCGAGGTCGACCGACCGGACAATCCCCTTTCCGATCCGGAGGGCGGCACCGGACCGTCGGGGCGACCGACCTGATCGCGTCCGTGACGACGCGAGGGATGGAGCCGTGCGCCGGGTGCCTGACTCTTCGACGTGCCGTGGTAGGACCTCTCGGTCCTCCTCATGCGCACGGAGCGGGCCGAACCGGGCCTCCAACTTCGGCCGACTGACGGACCGGGAGACCGACGACAGCTTGGCCTCCCGCGTCCCGTCGGTCACGACGGCCCCGCGGCCCTTCCGCTCGACGCGGAGCCCGTGCGCCGCCAGCCGGGCGTCGAGGTCGCGCCAGCTCGTCGCCGTCCGGAGGTCGGCGAGCGCCCGCGACCGGACGTCCGCGGCGAACCCGCGGTCCCGCCCCGACGGCGTCTCCGCCGTGGGGACGTCGGCCGTGCCACGCTCCACGGAGGGCGCTCGTGTGAGCTCGGCGTTTCGCCCGGTCCACCGGACGCCGAGCTCGCGCTCCTGAGTCTCGATGGATGTCCGGAGTCGTCGGTTGGAGAACGACGTGGACCACGCCTTTCCGTCGGCCCCGACTCGGCTGACCATCACGTGGACGTGGGCGTGGTCCGTGTCGGTGTGGGCGACGACGAGGGCGGGGTGGTCGCCCAGCCCGAGGTCCTGGAGCGTCCGGTCGACGGCGCCCCGGAGCTCGTCCCGCGTCGGGGCATCGGTCGGGTCGAACGACAGGGCGAGGTGGTAGACCGGCTTCTCGACCCGGCTCCGCGACAGGGCCACGTCCCGCTCCATCTCGGCCACGACCGCGCGGGGGTCGCGGGCCAGCGTGTTCCGCGTCTCGACCCACCCGACCCGACTCTCGTCGCCGACGAGGTAGGTCCCGAGGGCCTGGAAGCTGGCGCCCGTGCTCGCGGCTCCGATCACGGGTCCGCCAGAGGCGTACTCCCGCCTCGGAGACCCGCGATGGTCCGCCGGAGCTCGGTGACCAGCAGGTCGAGCTCGTCCCCGCGTTCGACCTGCCCGCTCGTGTTCGCGACGCGAGCGAGCTGGTTGAGGTTGACGCCGATCCGGCGCAGCTGGCGCTCGGCGTCGGCGTCCACGCGCGGGACCACTGAGCGGCCCAGCATCCGTCGCCGGGCGTACTCCGAGATCGAGAGACCGCCCGCCGACGCTTCCCGTCGGACGCGCGCCTTTTCAGCCGCCGTCAGCAGCACGTGGACTCTGGACGTCCGGCCGGTGGCCTCGGCCTTCTTCGGCCGCCCGCCTCGTCGTCGGCCGCGCTGGGCAGCAGGCTCGTGGGCCGGAGATGTCTCGTCTTCGGCGCGGCTGCTCTCGGGTTCGGATGGGGGCATGGGGAGGGGAAGAGACACGGCCTGAGCGTCGGCCACCGGCCGACCGCGAAAGCCGTTGGACGGAGAGAGCCGACGGTGGACCGGGACGTTTTCCTGCACAGGAAAACACTACTTGCCCGCTGCCCATAGCCGGACCGTTGGTACACGAGAAGGCGCCGTTTCGACGGGTGGACGGACACGGGGCGAGGAAAGGGAAAGGGGCCTGTCCGCTCGCGGCCCGGTTCGGCGCTGTTGCTCTTTGGACCCGCCCTTCCCCCTTGCTTCCAGAGAGCCCCGACACCTCGCCCGACACGACCCTCACATCCGACGGTGGAGGCCGGGTGAATCAGGTCCGTGCGGCTCTCCACGCTGCGGCTCAGTCGCCCTGGCCGAGCTCGTTCTCCGTCCTCCGCGCAGCG
Organism: Rubricoccus marinus; assembly: GCF_002257665.1. Taxonomy (NCBI): domain Bacteria; kingdom Pseudomonadati; phylum Rhodothermota; class Rhodothermia; order Rhodothermales; family Rubricoccaceae; genus Rubricoccus; species Rubricoccus marinus. Next base: position 3,071 of record NZ_MQWB01000015.1, read on the forward strand.
GTCGGCGGGGCCTCGTCTCGTCGTAGAGGAGGGGTCGCCCGAGCCCTCCGGATCGCGGGCGCCCTGTCGCTCTCGGTCCTCGCACTTTCAGCGGCGCGGCCACATCACGGTCCCCTCGGCCAAGCCTTCGTCAGCGTCGGCAGCGCCTTCGATCGGGTCCGCTCAGCTGAGGGCGAAGACGGCACCCCACCCGGACCCGCGGAGGTCGAACTCTTGCCACCAGCGAGAGAGGCCAGTGGGGTGCCAGCGAGCACAGTGAAACGCCGGCGACCGACCGGTGCTCGGCGTCTGCGGGGTCCGGTCGGCCTCCCCGTCCGGGGTCCTGTCTCGTCGCCGTTCGGGCCGCGCGTCCACCCCGTCTCCGGCCGCTGGTCGGTCCATCGGGGCGTCGACTTGGCCGTGCCCGTCGGGACTCCGGTCCATGCGACGGGGGCTGGACGTGTTGCGGCCGCTGGAGTGCGCTCGGGCTACGGGCTCACCGTCGAGGTCGCCCACGCGGGCGCCACCCTGTCCACGCTCTACGCGCACCTCGACGCCGTACCCGCCGGAGTCGAAGTCGGTGCGGTCGTCCGGCGGGGTACCGTCGTCGGGTGGAGCGGGGGCGTCGGTCCCCGAGCCGGTGTGTCGACGGGGCCGCATGTCCACTACGAGGTCCGAGTCGGCGGGGTGGCCGTCGACGTGCTGTCTGTCACGCGCTCGCACCGGACACAGAGGCTCGCTCGAAAGCGACCGACTGACCGGCACGAATGGGAGGCGAGACGACACAGCACCCGTGCTGGAATCCGCCCCGGTCCTCCTGACAGAGGCATTCCATGACCTGACCCAAAGAGAGCGGCGCCCCTCGTCGTCGTTTATAACGTTTAGAAGAGTTTAATACGTTTACGGCCAGTAAACGACTGTGCCCCAACACGATGCAGCTGCAAAGGTCCCCACTTACAGGACGAAAGGTCCCCGTCTACGGGATGAAAGGTCCCCACTTACAGGATGAAAGGTCCCCGTTTACAGGACGGGCGACGCCAGAGTGTGCAGGGGTGTCAGAATCGCCCATTCCGAGCCGCCAGGACCTGTTTCAGGAGTCGAACGCCCGAAAGGTCCCCACTTACAGGATGAAAGGTCCCCGTTTACAGGATGGCCGCCGTGCCCAAGCGGCTAGGAAAGGTCCCCGTTTACAGGATGGGATGTGCCGATCCGGCTCGTCAGGGCCTGTTTCAGCGGTCGGGAGAGAGAAACGGACGGACACTGCCGCCGACCGGTCTGGTTGCGGGGGAGGAGGGGAGTCGTTAGCCTCCGGGTCCACCGCTCCACGGACCCCCGCTCGAAGCCCGCTCGGCATGCTGATCGCCGGAAACAACGTCGAGGTCAAGAAGCACGTCGGGGCGATCCACGTCAAGGGCGCGCTCCTGCTGCTGCAGCGGAAGGCGGCCAACGCGCTCCTGCTCAACGCCTACGACGAGCTCCCGGACGACTCCGTCAAGGAGCACACCGTTCGGGTCTCCGACCTCGCCGCGGCGATCGGGTACGACTCGAACGACCACGAGACGCTCAAGCGGACGCTCGAGGCGCTCGTCGACCTCAAGATCACCTGGAACCTGCTCGACCCCTCGGGGCAGCGGGAGTGGGGGGTCGGGTCGTTCCTGGCCTCGGCCCGGATCAAGGGTGGCGTGTGCCGATACGCTTATCCGGCCCCGCTCCGCGAGCTGCTCTACAACCCCCAGATCTACGCCCGGGTCAACCTCGCCGTCCAGACCCGGTTCAGCTCGGGCCCCGCGCTCGCGCTCTACGAGAACTGCCTCCGCTTCCTGAAAGTGGGGACGACGGGCTGGATCAGCCTCGACGACTGGCGGGGGCTGCTCGGGGTCGGCGACGGGCAGTACGCCGAGTACAAGAGGTTCCGGTCGAAGGTGCTCACGCCGTCGGTCAAGCAAGTCAACGAGCAGAGCGACATCCGCATCAAGATGGAGACGCGGCGGGAGAAGCGCCGGATCGCCGCGCTCCGGTTTTCGGTCGAGCGCGGCCCCACCCTGAACGAGGACGCTCTGGTGGGGGAGAACGGGCTGGCGGTCGTGATCGACGCGGCTGCCGAGGCGCCCCAGACCGAAGCCCTGGATCTGAACGTGGCCGTCCGGAACCGGCTCGCGGAGTTCGGTTTGACGGACGCTCAGGCGTCTGACCTCACGGCCGAGTTCGCCGCCGACCGGGTCGACCGGAACCTGGGGTTCGTCGAGGACAAGCTAGCCTCGGGCGGCGACGTCAAGAACCTGGCCGCGTACACCGTTGCCGCTGTCCGCGGCGACTACGAGCGGAGCGGCCGGGCGGCGAACCGGAAGCGGACGACCGCGCAGCAGAAGGCGGCCGAGAAGGCTGCGGCCGCGCAGCAGGCCCTCTTCCCGTCACCGGCCGTCGTCGCCGTCCGGTCCCTCGGGGACGAGGACGACGCCGAGAACCGCCAGCTCGACGCGGCGACCGACGCGCTCTCGGACACGGACCGGGCCGCGCTCGACGCCGAGGCCGTCGACCTGCTCCGGGAGTCCGGGAGCGGGTGGTGGCGCGAGATCGAGAAGGCCGTGGCGTCGGGCGAGACCGACGGCCTCGGAATCGCCGTCCGGTCTGTGCTCCAGGTGGCTCGGCGGGATGTGATGCGGGCACGAGAGCAGTGAGCCTCGAGATCACGGCTTAACCTCTCGGGCAGCGTCCCAGCACCGAGAGACGGGTCGACCGTCGTGAAGGGCCATCGCCCGCAGCGCTCCAAGGCACTTTCCGGGAGGCAGCCCCGGCGTGAGAGGGCGAGGTCGCCTGAGCGCGAAGGAGCAGGCAGCCCGTTACGCGCAGTGCGTAACGCACTTTGCGTAGTACACATCCCTAAGGGGAATCTCTCGGGATACGTGCAAAATGTCATCACAGCGCCTAGGGATCAGCCAACGCTGGGTAGGGAGGCCGGTTTGGGAGCGACGAGCTAGCCCCCTCAGCCCCGACTGTCCGAGGAGGTGCAGTCTTGCTGGGCTCCGACTCGTCTCCAATGGTTATTCCGTTATTGTATGGTAACCCATGTAGCTTGACCTTACCGGACAGACGGCAGCCTGGGCAACAGACCCGTCAAGGAGCCGAAGCGTCGCCGGTGGCATGACTCGGGGGCTGAGCGGGCTCGACGTATCTACCTCGCCCGCACCCAGTCGAGGAACGCCCGGCATTCTCGCTCGGTGCCTTCGACCACGGTCGCAGCGAAGCGGTCGCAGTAGCTCTCCTGGACCGTCTCCGGCGGGGCTCCGAGGTCGTCGAGGACGACGGACAGGATGTCGAGGTGGAACAGGTCTCCGCTCTCGAACAGCTGCTCGACGGCGTCGATGGCCACGCCGTTGCGGTGCTGGAGCTGGAGCAGGCGGACGAGGAGGTCATCAGACATGGAGCAGGGAGACGTGTTCTGGAGCGCGCGGGCCGATAGCGTTTGCCCAGTGTGCAGGGTCGGCCTCGACGGCTCCGCCCATGACCCTGCCGTCGCGGTGGGTGCCGTCGGGGGCCTCACCTCTGGGGTCGACGGTGGGAATCAGGATGGCTCTTGGGCATCGAGCCCGTCGAACCGCCGGAAGTGCTTGAGGTTGAACGTCCGGACGTCCGTGAGCCCGCGCGCGAGCGCCCACGTCGCGTGGTAGGCGTCGGCGAAGTCGACGTTCTTCTCGGCGTGCCACTCGGCGGCCTGGACGATCCCGTCGGCGTCCTCGACATCGAGCCCTGGGGTGTGGCAGAGGACCAGGACGGCGTCGCGGACTTGGGGTTTGGTCCGGCCGTAGAACGACCCGAGGGTCCAGACGACCTCGGCCATGACCAGGACCGAGGTGACGAGGCGGACCTCGCCGGCCTCGGCCCGGTCGAGCAAGGCTTCGACGCGGTCGGCCTGCTCCGGCACGTCGTTCGTGAGGTAGCGGAGGAAGACGTTGGTGTCGAGGAAGAGCGGGCCGCGAACCTCGCCGGTCTCCGCGCTGGCCGACGCGCTCGTGGGCGGGCGGTCAGTCGGCATCGGTCTCGCCATCGGCGTTTGCAGAACCGGCGTCCCGTGTCAGACGCTCCGAACGGACGCGTCGAGTGGCGTCGCGGACGGCGTCGAAGTCTTGAGGTCCGTCGACCGGGACCGAGCCTCGGAGGTCGCGGAGCGACTGGCGGACAGGCCGCAGGACGACCTCGCCACCGCGCTCGACGAACGCGACGCGGTCGCCGACGGCGAGGCCCATCGACTGGCGAACGGCCTTCGGGACAGTGATCTGGCCTCGGCGGCCGATTCGGGTTGAGGGCATGTCGAACGAGTGGTTGACAGTCTAGACGGAGAATGTACGTCAAGCCTCTGATTGAGCTGCAATTCCTGTCCAGGCCAACGTCCCCTCCGGACGTTCTGCGCTCGGAAGGCGAACGCGACATAACGGGCCTTACGTCACCTCACGATCTGACTTCCGATAAGGACAATTTATCGGAAACCGACCGGCTGGTCCGACTTATTTTTGGATGGCTGCTCTGGGCAGGCGGAGTGGCCTTGTATGCAATAACAGCTATACACCTTGTCCTCCGACCTTGTCCCTCTCGACGTCGCCTACCTGCCCGCCGCGCTCGCGGCTGACGCCGAGTCCGCCCGCCGGTTCGCCGAGGCGGCCCGGTCCGACGCGACCCTCCGGGCGTACCGCTCCGACTGGGCCGACTTCGCCGCGTGGTGCGGGGACCGCCAGCTCGTGGCCATGCCGGCGACGCCTGAGACCGTCGCCTTATATATAGCGTCCCGCGCCGGGGCCGGACCCGACGGCGATAACGGGCGGCCGACGGCGCCGCTCAAGGTGGCCACGCTCGAGCGCCGGATGGCGGCGATTAGCCAGGCCCACAAGCTGGCCGGCGTCGAGAGCCCGGCATTGAGGTCCCGCGAGCCGCTCCACTCCGTGTGGGCCGGCGTCGTGCGCACGCTCGGCGCGGCGCGCGAGAAGGTGGCCCCCGCGCTCGCGGCCGACGTGGTCGCGATGGCCACCGCCTGCGACGAGGCCGTCCGCCTCGGGGAGGCCGACCCCGAGGCGGCGATGGGGACTGCGCTCCGGGGCCGGCGCGACAAGGCGATGCTGCTCCTGGGCTTCGCCGCGGCGCTCCGGCGGAGCGAGCTCGCGGCCGTGCGGACCGAGCACCTCTCGTTCACGCCCGACGGGCTGAGGCTCCTCATCCCGAAGTCCAAAAGCGACCAGGAGGGCGCGGGCCAGGTCGTCGGCGTGGCCTACGGGAGCCGGGCCGAGACGTGCCCCGTGCGCGCGGTGCGGTCGTACCTCGCCGCGGCCAGCCGGGAGCTGGCGGATCAGGGACGGCCGTCCCCCCTCTCAGGACCCGTCTTCCGGTCGGTGGACCGCTGGGGCCGACTCGGACGCAAAGCGATCACAGGGCGGACGGTCGCGAACGTGGTCAAGGCCTACGCCGAGGCGGCCGGCCTCGACCCGACGCTCTACGCGGGTCACTCGCTGAGGGCGGGGTTCGCCACGACGGCCGCCCGCGCGGGTAAGCCCGACCGGGCCATCCAGAAGCAGACCCGGCACAAGAGCGCCGCCATGCTCGCCGAGTACGTCCGCGAGGGACGGCTCTTCGACGAGAACGCCTCCGAGGGGATCGGGCTGTAGCAACCGTCAGGACGATCCGAGTCGAGTAGAATATCGAGCAACACAACTGATGTAATGAGGCCGTATCATGCCGGACCTCCGCCCCGCGCCCACATGCCTGCCTCCCCCCCCAGCCGGTACGTCCGCAAGCAGTTCAGCGTCACCCCCGAACAGGACCGGGCGCTCAAGCGCTGGAGCCGAGAGCTCGGTGTGTCCGAGGCCGAGCTCGTCCGCCGGGCGCTCGACGCCGCGCTCGCCGACGGTTCAGTTACCTTACCTGCTGGTTCGCCACTCGACGAGCTTCTCGCTCATACTAGAGAACTCGGCGACGGTCGCCGCCTGGAGGGTGGGTGGGACCGCGAGGGCCTCTATGACGACCGGGGCTACCAGCGCGATCGCGACGACGCGGCCGGGGCGTAGCGGTGGCCCAGTACCTCCTCGACACAAACGTTCTCGTCTACGGCATCGACAGTCGCGACCCTGATAAGCAGGACCGCGCGCTCGATGTACTCGCCCGCGTTGGTCGGCCAGGACCGACCGGTCCGTCGGCTACGCTCCCAGCTCAGGCCCTCGCCGAGTTCTCGCGCGTCACCATGTTCCGGCTCAGGCCGCCGGTCCCACCCGACCGCGTCTACCACCAGATCGGCCTCTACGAGCGGACCTTCCCGGTCGTCCCGTTGACTCCGGCCGTCGTGCTGGAGGCGGTCCGGGGCGTCCGGGACCACCAGTTCCCGTACTACGACGCGCAGATCTGGGCGGCGGCCAAGCTGAACCAGGTGCCCGTCGTGCTCAGCGAGGACTTCGCCTCGGGCTCGACCGTCGAGGGCGTCACGTTCGTCAACCCGTTCGATCCGGCTTTCGATACCAGCGAGTTGTAAGTCCAGACGTTCGCGCGCCTAGTGTCTCGGTGTCTGAGCGAGTCCGACAAAGCCAGCACCGAAGAGTGATCGGATAAAGGCTCGTAGCGTCTCAGTCAACGCGTTCGAGGGCACTAAATACATGGCCTACGACCCCTCTCGTCCGAACCTCCAAGTCGCCGGGCGCACGCTGCTCGTCGGCGGCTTTCACATCGCGAGTGCGACCAGGAAACCGGGTTACGTCCTCCTCAGAGCGTCCCGCATGGACGAGTTCGGAGTGGTGCAGGAGTATGCGTTCGCGATCTCGGAGAGGGGCCAGATGACGGCCGCCCAAGCCGACGCCGCTGCCACCGCCGCCGATCACTACGGGGCGCACCTCGTCCTGGTCGCAGAACGGGCCGACGGCCGCCAGACCGTCGCATGGGACCGGTTCATCTCCCTGTTCGGAGGGCCGGTCTTTAGTGCGTCCCCGCTCGACCCCTCCTTCAGGGATCGCCTCGTAACGCTGGGGCGGAACGAGTTGCCAGCGGGTGTGGTCGGTCGGCCGGACGACCTTTTCGAGGCCCACGTGCGAGTCGCCCTCGAGTTCGCCCTGTGGGGGCGAGTAGTCCGGTACGGGCAGGACCGGCGGTTTGAGGCGCGGGCAGACGGGCTGGTGCTGAAGGACGACTTCGTGTCCATCTACGACGCGAAGGCCGCCGGCGGCGACGGCTACGACGTGACCAAAACCACCGCCCGGCAGTTTGCTGACTACGTCGAAGACTTCCGCGCGAGGTACAGGGCGTTCGTGCCACGGATCCACTCGTTCCTCGTAGTATCAACGTCGTTCAAACAGGGAGCGAAAGCCCTCGCCGAGAGGTCCCGCGACCTCCAAGCCGATTGTGGCGTACCGTTGACGTTCCTAACCGCTCCAGCGCTCATGGACATCATCGACATGCTGTCGGTCTACCCAGCCGCCCGGGGGGCCGTCCGGTGGAGCCGAGTCATGCTCGACGTGGTCGTTGACCCCGCTCGGGTCCGGTCTGAGCTCGACGCGATCGGCAAGGACGGAGTCGTCCGGCCCACACTGTCCAACTGAGGCCCCGTGGGTACATCCGTCAGCCAACGGTCACCGAAAACCACGATGTGGAAGGTGGTCGACCGTGTTTACGAGTCCGAGAGGTTTCCGGTCGAGCGCGCAGCCCAGGAGTTGTGGAGAGCGGCAACGAGCCAGCCTAGTGGAGACATTGCAGCCGGCCTCGCGTCCGACGTAGTCGCCGCCTGTCTGGACGTGGCCCTAAACGCGGGGTCACGCTCTGAGGCCTCGGCCTCTGCGGGTCTTGCGGTCGCGTTTTCCGGTGAGGCTTCGCTCGCAGCGGACATCGCCCGACGCGCGGCTGTACGGAGCGTTGGGGCGGAAGGGGACCGAGCGCTCGGGTTCGCCCGGGCTTTGTTCTCGGAGGCGAGCAACTACCTCGTCTCGCGCGACCTCCCTGGGTTCGTCGGGCCGAGTGGGAGGGCGCAGACCGTCGGTCAGGCCGTGGAGCTGAAGGCAGCCGTCCGATCGAGGGTGGAAGCGGTGGTGGAGGAGGGACCCCGGCCCCCGACCGGGGCGGGTCCGGAGTGGTCCGGTTACGTCAGGGCCATCGTTCAAAGGCTCGCAGGCAGATGAGCGTGACCCACACCGATCACGTCGCGACCGTCGTCTTCGACGAGGTGGGAGGGGACGGCCTATTGCTGAAGCCGGGGGCCAACCTCAAACACGGCCTGCCGAACTTCGAGGAGCAGTTCGGGGCGCCGACGAGCCTCGAAGAAGACCTCCTCGTCTTGGCTTCGGCCATCTTCGCGTGCGACCTCGCGTTCAAGAGGGGCGAGCGCGAGGCCATCACCCGGCGGATCCGCCTGACAGTCCCGGTCGTGAATACGGCCGCGTTCGAGCGGGTCCGCCGAGAGCTCCAATTCGCGCTCTGGACGCTTAGCCACGATGCGTGGGACGTTCGATTCACGGCGCGGGAGGGGACACCCGAGGCGAACGGCGCCTTCCAAGCGGGGTCACCAGGGAAAGCCCTCCTGTTCTCGGGCGGGCTGGACTCTTTCGCCGCCGCGGTCAAATTCGGTGACGCCGGGGAGACCGTGAAGCTCGTGAGTCACGTCACGGCCAACCGGGCGGTCTCGTCCTCCCAGGAGAACCTGCTCGCCCATTTGGACGACCGGTACCCCGGTCAGTTCGAACGGGCAGCGTTCCGCGTCAGCGGGTTCGACCGGAGCTCCGTCGGGCTCCCGTTCCCCTCAGACTCGGACCGTGAGGAGACCCAGCGCACGAGGTCGTTCCTCTTCCTGTCGCTCGCGGCCTTAGTTGCCCGGCGAAACCGGATACAGGACGTCGTCATGATCGCGGAGAACGGCCAGATGGCGATCCACCTCCCCCTGACCGCCGCACGGATCAGCGCGTTCTCGACTCACACGGCGCACCCCGAGTTCGTCGCGACCATGGGACCGATCATGAGCAAGCTCCTCGGGTACCCCATCGAGATCACGAACCCTTTCCTCTATCTCACGAAGGCCGAGGTAGTCTCGGACGTGGTCCGGGACCACGCGGACCAGCTCGCCCACGCCGTGAGTTGCTGGAAGGCGTCCCGCGTGCGCAAGGACTACAACCACTGCGGGTACTGTGTCCCCTGCCTCATCAGGAGGGTCTCGATCGAGGCCCACGGTACGGCCCTCCCCGAGTACGCCAGAGACCTGCTCACAGAGGACGTCGGAGACCTCAGACCGGACGACGACGGGAAACGGAATCTGGTGGAGCTCTGCGAGTTCGTTGCGACCATCGATGGGCGCAGCCAGGCGGCGTTGGAGGACGAGTACCCCGACCTCATCAACGAGCACATCGACCCGGTCGAGGCCATCGGGATGTACAAGCGGTTTGCCACCGAAGCCAAAGCCGTGTTCTCCTCCTACCCGAACGTCGCGAAGCTCTTCTGACCCGTGCGACTAGCTCTCTCTCAGGTGGAGGACGCCCTCCGAGACCCCGCTGCGTGGGCGCGCCGCCTCGCAGAGGACAAGGGGGATCCGAGGACCTACTCCCGGTCGAACGCTCTCCGCCACGCGATAGGGTACTATCACAGCCTAGGAGCAGACGGCCCGTACGCACGAGAGTACCTCGAGGCCCAGCTCTCAGAGAAGTTCAAGGAGGGGCGAAAGAGCGAGGAGACGAGGGACCAGCTCGATTGGTACATCGACCACTGGGAAGGCCTTGAGCGCGGCGGCTGGCTGTGCGCCGACCTGAGAGTGAACGTCACAGTCCCGAGTCCGCCCTGGGTACGCGACGACTTCCGGTGTTCGGGACAAGTCCTCCGCTTCGACATCGTCCCTGATGGCGGCTACGCCGCTTGGATCGTGACGCAGGAAGGGGCACCGGAACGCCTAGGGGGGATTGAGCCCCTCTTGCTCCAGTACGCCGTGGCCGACCACCTCTCCATCCCGCTCTCGGAGGTGGTCGTGGGGATCTACGGGTTCAGGGACCGGTTCGTCGGAACGACGAGCGGCGACGACGCAGCCGTCCTGGAAGCGCGAGACGAGTTCTTTGAGCTGCTCGCACGGCTCGATCTGAAGGAGAAGTAGTGGGCTGGGTAGGCTGAGTCACGTAGCAACGTCCGGTGACGTGCTAAATCGGACTGGGCAACCTCGACGCGCCGAGTATGTGGAGAACATCTTGTTGCCTGCTCCGGCGACGCCAGCCTGACGAGAAGAGTTGTCCGTTGATGTGGAAGTGTCCACCCAATGAACAGCTCTCACGGACGCTCAGGCGAAGCGCATCACGGCGTCCGACTCGCCTCCCCGACTTCGGCTGCGGAAGAACACGGAGACGTCGCCATCGGACGAAACCTTCAAGGCAGTCCCACCCCATCGGTAGGCGGACTCAGCGGCCGTCGTTCGGGCGCCGGGGTGGCCTCCGACGTCGGGGTGAGGCGAGACCATCGCGCCAACTGCGAGGACGCGCTCGGCGTCGAACAGGACAGCACCGTCGAGGCTCGCCAGTTCTAGGAGGACGCGCTTCCGTCGCTCGGCGTGGTCGATCGCGCCCATCGCGATCTCCGACGCCACGTCGGCCAGCATCGCGCGGGCCGCGTCGGGACGGGCGTCTTCTCCCCACAGGACGGCCTCCCGGTTTATGACGTGGGGGAGGACGACGTGGTCGGGGTCGTACACCAGAAGCGCCCCATGGCGCTTGTAGCTGAGGTCGAAGACGACCTCGAAGAGGTTGGCACCGACGCGGTAGTGGGCGTTCCCCCCGAGGGCGTCGACGATCGCGTTCTTGAACGTGGCGTTGTCGTAGACGTACCACGCCCCCTTACGCTGCGCCGCGAGGAGGCCGTCCGGATCCATCAGTACGAGGTCGCCGCGAGCCGTGAGGTGAACCGAGACCTCACCGTCGCCGAGGTGCTCGTAGACGGGGTGGAGAAACTCTGGGTGGAACTTGTAATCGTCGGAGTCTTCGACCTCGGTCCAGAGAACGTCCTCACAACTCAGAAACCCGAGGGCCGGGCCAACTCGGAGGTAGACGTGCGGTGAGGTGGCGAGCGGGTCGAGGACCTTTTGGATCGCGGGGTCCGTGACGTCCTGGTCCCCTTCCTCCTGACAGACCACGAGGTTGACCGAGACCGGCGCGTTCTCGTAGCTCCGCTGGCGGAGCCGCTCGACGTACGAGAGGAGCTTGATCCAGTCGACGGGGGGGGCCATAAGGTCGAGCCATTTCAAGACGAGCGCCTCCTGAACAGCCTCGATCTCGCGCGGGCGCGGAGGGTCCGATAGCGTGTTCAACCACTCGTCGAGGGAGGCACGGGCGGTACCCCAGAGCCGGTTGAGGTGGGGGGTCAGCCGGCGCGTGCTCTGGAACGTCCGGGTCGTGCCCCCCACCGTCAGGGATTTCTGGTGTGGACCCTGATCGGCGTCGTACCACTGCGGCACGATACCAACGACGGCGGACAGGAGCGGCTCAGCGCGCGGGTCGGGAGCGTCCGGCATCACGCCCCACCGTCCGCAAGGGTGACCACGTCCGGCGGAATCCAGGGGTCGGCGATGGCGTCAGCGTAGGCGGCGTCGAGCTGGTCGCGGAGCGCGACGAGGGCGGCCAGGCGGCGGACGATGCCACGGAGGTGGTCCTTCTCAGCGAGCGTGAGCGGCCCATCGCGCCGGTTCCGGTCGCGGTAGCCGAGCCACTTTTTGACGACGGGGTACCCCCCAATCTCGACATCCCAGACCGCCTCGGGGACGTCCTCGAAGTAGACCTCGTCGCTGATGTGGAGCGCACCGTCGCGGTCGCCGGGGTCGTCGTCGGCCTGGTCGGGGACCGGGCGCCAGCCGCCATTGGAGCCGCCAAAGTGGAGGATCTCGACGCGGAGGTCGCCCTCGCGGACGGGGCCGCCGCCGACACGGCGGAGCTTGGCGAGGGCTGCGAGTCGGTCGTCCCCAAGAACGGCGCGGGCGACGGGCTCGGCGTCCTGGAGCGGGTCGAGGAGCGTGGCAATCTGGCCACCGAGGGCGACGGCCCGGTCGAACACGTGCGGGTCGCGGGGGACCGGGACGCGCGCCCAGTCCTGGGAGAGCGCGTCGCGGTGGTCGTCCTGGTAGGCGGGCGCGTGGAGGAGGGCGAGCGAGACGCGGAAGAGCCGCCGGACAAAGCCGCGGGCGTCCTCGCCGGAGAGATCCCCGTCAAGCCCGAACGTCTCGCGGGCATGGTCCCACACCTCCGAGAAGAGGTTGGCCGCACGGACGACGCGTTCGGGCTGCGCCTCGGTGAACATGTCGCCCTCGACGGCAGGGACGACGTGGTCCACGTCCGCTGGGAAGGCCGCTGGTCCTCGGTCGTGGAGGTGGTGGTCGAAGAGCGAGGTGGCGAGGAGCGGGAGGCCCTCGCTCGTCTGGCGGGCCTCAGGAACGGTGACGAGCAGCTCGTTGCCGTGGATGTTCTCGCCGAGCTCCACCCGGCGCTGCTCATTCATGAGCTTGATCGCCTTCTCGTCCGGGTGGTCGGCGTAGTACGACCGCTCATAATAAATGAACCGGGCGTCGAGGGGGAAGACGACGTAGGGCTCGACGGCGTCGGAGTCGAAGGCGGAGTGCTCTTGGAGCGCTTCGCGAACCGCCACGTAGTCGTAGCGCGCCCAGTCCTTCGCGAGCCCCGGGTGGTCGGCCGCGAAGTCATCGTGCGACACGTCGTCGGAGAAGTAGGCCCGCATCCGTTCGGCGAGCGCGTCGCGGTTGACGTCGACGAGGCTCTTCTCCTGGAGTCCCCGGTTCGGGTTCACGCCCTGCACGCGCTGCTCGAACAGCTCATCAAGGCCGTACCAGTCCTCGTAGCCGCCGGTCGTCTCGTACGGGAGGAGCTTGTAGGTCCGCTCGCGGGTCGGGGCGGCCAGCGCATCGTAGGACCGGGGGCCTTGGGGTAGGACGGCTGCCTCGTCGGCCTCCGCCTCGGTGAGTTCGTCGAGCGAGCGGAGGAGCGCGGCGCGCTTGGCGTCGGCGCGGCCCCAGAAGTCGCGATAGTGGACGGCGGCGGGGCCGCCGGCGTCGTGGTCGGGCCGCTTGACGAGCGTGGTGATGGCCGTTCCCGGCTGGATGCCACGGGGGTCGCGGGCCGTCGTGAACACGCTCTCGTCGGCGCCGCCGGCCCCCGAGGGCGCCCAGTCCGGGATTCGCTTGCCGGTCCGGTACTTGTCGCCGTTCAGGTTGTCGACCCAGACCTCATCGAAGTGCGAGAGCAGCGACTCCCGCATGAGTGGGTGGGACCGCCCGCGGAGGAACGAGTTGTTCGAGATGAATGAGACGACACCATGGGGGGCGTGGACCCCGACGCGCTCCTCGGCGACGCGGAAGAACCGGACGTAGAGGTCCTCGAGCACCTGCTTGCGGATGCCGTACTCGGAGTAGAGCCGGGTGGACCCGACCTTCCTCCCGTTATCGTTGCGCGTGACGCCCTGGTAGGCGTCGAGGATGAACGCCTCCTCCTCCACAGGGACGCCAGCGAACCGGTTGTAGGGCGGGTTGCCGAGGACGACGATGACCTCGGCGTCAGTCTTGACCTGGAGGGCCGCGTCGCGCTCCTCCTTGAGCTCAGGGAAGTTGAGGTCGAGCTGGCTGCCCCCGGACCATCCCGTGAGCGCGTTCGTCAGGAACACGCCGGGGCGGTGATCCTTGCCCGGCTCGGCGCCGAGCGAGGCGAGAAGGAGGTGGATCTGTAGGTGGGCGACGACAAACGGCGCGGTTAGGATCTCGAACCCGAGGACCCGTCGCTCGACAGCCCGGAGGAGTGTGTCTCCGAGCTCGTCCTCGACGCCATCGCGACGGAGAGTTTCAGCGATACACGCGAGCGTCTCGATGAGATAGGCGCCGGTCCCGCAGGCCGGGTCGAGCACGACGACGGACTCGTCGGCGAGGCCGCGGGCGAGGCCCATCTCACGGAGGAGGGCGTCGGCACGGCGGACCTGGTACCGGACGACTTCGGGCGGGGTGTACCACACGCCAAGCTCCTTGCGAAGGTCGGGGTCGAAGGTCTCGAGGAACGGCTCGTAGAAGTAGACGACGGCCGAGGCGATGGTCCGGCCGAGGTCGCCGACGCCTCCCCCCTCCCCTGCTTCTCCCCCGGCTACCCCCTCGTCGGCGCCGTCCGCCAGCGGGGCGAGGGCGGGGATGTCGAGGCGGCGGAAGAACCGGTCCTCGTCGACGCGCCCGAGTGTCTCCGTGGCGAGGTCGAGGTAAGGCCGGAGGCCGAGCTCGGCGAGGCGGCGGGGGTGCTGAATCTCGTGGAAGAGCCCGCTGAGGAACGGGAGCCGGAGGTGCTCGGCGATGTCGCGCCAGTGGAACTCGCGTTCGCCGTCGGCGTCGCGGTCGAGGTGGGAGAGCGTCCACCCCGCGAAGAGGCCGTAGTAGACGGTCTGCACAAGCGACGAGCGGAAAAACTCCTCGCCCTTGGCGTCGGCGAACGTGACGCCTAGGGCCTCGCCGAAGTCGTCGGCGAGCGCGCCGACGGCGTTCGTGAACTGGGCCGGAAAGTCGGCCTTGGCGCGGCGGGCCTGGCGGGCGAGGACACGGGCGAGCGTCTCGGGCTCACCGATCGGCGCGTAGAGCGTGGCCGCCCGCTCGAGGAGCTCGGCAACCTCGGCCGCGACGCGGGCGGGGCGGCGGCCGTCGGCTAGGGCGTCCTCGGAGGCCCAGATCTCAACGACCTCGTGGAGCGTCCGGCGGTCAGGCGGGACGGGGCCGTCGCCGGACCAGTCGGCGTCGGGCGTGAGAAGCGCGAACTGGCGGACGGTCGAGAGGACGACGACGCCGGTCCGGGCGAGGTAGCGGCCGACCTGGTCGTTGGTCCCGGTCGAGAAGGCGAGGTCGCGGATGTCGGCGTCGGGCCGCTTGACCTCGAAGCAGACGGTGACGAAATCGCCTCCGCCGTCGTACAGGGCCAAGTCCGGGACGTCGCGGCCGCCCTTACGCCTCTCGCTCGTGTTGGTGCGAACGTCAGCGGGGAGTCCGAGGTGCCCGAGGAGCCGCTGGACGAGCGTCCGGAGGGCGGGGTAGTAAGTCTCCTCGCGCGTGGTGTCGGCCGCGGCGAGGGGGGCGACGTCGTCGGCGTAGGCGTCGAGCGCTTGCTTGGGCGTCATGGGGGGACGGTTGGCGGGGGGCCAAGTTCGCACACGTCGACAGCCGTCACCGAGACGGCAAACGAAGTGTCACGGCTCCGAAGACGTTCGCCCGTCGACCACGTCCGCAAAGCGGATCCAAGGGACGACGCGGGGATTCTCAGGCACGTTCAGCGGGTCGTACTCCGAATCGTCCTCCCGCTTGTGCTGTACGGACTCGTGAACACGTTCCCTACTTCGTAGCGTGCGGGACTTCCACAGATTGAGGTGGGGCAGCCTCCTCCGCCATCGGCTCGACCACCTCATCTTTGGGAAGACCTCCGCGAGGTGCCACGGGCCCGTCAGTGAGTTGTGGACGGAGTGCGACGGGCCGACCAACGGCCGGACCGTCCCTACGGCCTCTATGGCAGCGGCCTCGTCCACGTCGAGCCCGGCCCGGTGCGCCTCGACGAGCATCCACTCGAGAGCGATCCGGCCGAGGTGCCCCTCCTCCGCCGGGTACCCCCCGCCGACGTCGCTGTGGACGCCGGGGAACCAGACCTCGACGAGGTCCTCGGGGCCGCGTACGCGGTTCTGACGGAAGAACGCGCGCCGCTCGTCGACGGACACCGCGTGTCTGACCGTCCCGACTCCATCGAGCGACGCGGTGTAGGGGTACGTCTTCGGGTCCCACACCCAGCCGACGGAGCTCACGGTGTCCCAGAGGCCGAGGAAGTGGACGGGGCAGGGCCGGGCGAACGTCCGCTTGAACCCGGCGAGCCCGGACGCTCCGTGACCGAGCGCGACGTCGAACTCCTTCCCCGCGTAGAGCCGGACGGCGTAGTCGATGAGGTTGTCGTTGCCGCGTGGGAGGAGCCCGCACATGTGGAGGAGACCGGCCAACACGCGGGCCGTGTACGCCCCCCGGCTGAACCCGAAGATGTAGACGCGGTCGCCGGGCTCGTACGTCGCCATGAGGAAGCGGTAGGCGTCCTTGAGGTTGGCCGTGAGCCCGAGCCCGAACGCCATCCCGAACACCTTCATCACCGAGCGCGTGGCC
Organism: Rubricoccus marinus; assembly: GCF_002257665.1. NCBI lineage: Bacteria > Pseudomonadati > Rhodothermota > Rhodothermia > Rhodothermales > Rubricoccaceae > Rubricoccus > Rubricoccus marinus. The sequence goes on from NZ_MQWB01000015.1 coordinate 19,191, forward strand.
GCGTTCAGGACGGGGCTCGCGCTGAAGGTCCCGATGCCAGGGTCGTAGAACGCGGCCTGTCGGTCGGGGTCGTCCTTCTCGAGAAGCTCGAAGAGCCGGACGACGTTCGTGTTCCGCTTCCCGTACTCGTTGTTCGTGCCGTCGAGGCAGAGGACGACGTTCTTGCTCATGGCGCTCCGTGTACGGGGTGGACATCGGTGGCTCTCGGGGCTCAGTCGCGGACGCTCCCCCGGTAGCGGACGAACACATGGCCGCCCCCCGTGATGGCGACGTCGACGTCGCCCCCGGCTCCAGCGGGCCGGGGCCAGTCGTCCCGCGCCCACTCCTTGTCCTCGGCGGGGTCCTCCGCATCTGTCCGGAGGATGCGCCAGGGGGCCACGCCGGCGGCGACGAAGCGCTCGGCCGTCGTCCGGCGGGGGTGGCCGTGGCCCTCGCCGGCCGAGAACACGACCCAAGTCGGATCGACGGCCCCGATGAACGCGGCCGAGCTCGCGTCGTCGGCGCCGTGATGGGCCGCGACGAGGACGTCGGAGGCGAGCGGGACGACCGGGGCGAACGCGATCATGTCGCGTTCCGTAGCCGCGGCTGCCTCCATCATGCGCTCCGTGCTCTCGGCGGCCTCCGACGTCCCGCGTGCCCGGCCGAAGGCGTCGCCGGCGATGAGGACCGACCCGCCCCGGTACGAGATCCGAGCGGCGACGCTGATCGCGTTTTTCCGCTCGCTCCGGCCCGTCAGTCCCCAATCGTCGGGCGGCTCGGGCGCGCCGGCGAGGAAGGTGACGAAGGCGTCGCCGTACCGGTAGGTAGCCCCCGGGGGGAGCTCGGTCCGCTGGAGGTTGACGTCGACGAGCTCGCCCGCCTCGGCGCGCGCGGTGATCGTCGAGTCGAGGCGCCGCCAGGTCTGGCTCGCCCCCTCCAAGAACCCGGTCCGTACGACACGTCGGACCCGGCCCCGGTAGGCGTCGAGGAGGCTGAGGGCGTCGTTGAGGTGGTCGACGTCGGGGTGGCTGATGACGAGGAGGTCGATGTCCTCGTCGTCCGGGACGACCTCGCGGACGCCGTCGAGGACCGGGTTGCCACGGACGTCGTCGCCGGCGTCGAAGACGACGTAGTGCCCACCCGGGAGGGCTGCTACGACGGACAGTGCCTGCCCCACGTCCAACACGCGTACGAGGGCAACGTCTTCTGGAAGGGCAGGTTGGGACTGGGCGGACGCGCCGACGCCTATTGCTAAAGCGACGGCGAGGAGCAGGAGATCTCGCATCGGCAGTGAGTCGCGGTGAGGTCAGGAGTAGAGCTAGAACGACTCCAGCGCCTCCGAGTAGGCGAGCAGGTCAATGGCCGGGACGGTACCGAGGCGCCGGAGAGCGATCTGGAACTTCAGGAAGAAGGTGATGAGCGCCTCCTCTTGCGTGCTGCGGCTCATCGCGAACCCCTCCTCGTAAACGGCGCGGAACGACCCGACGCGAAGCGCGCATCCAATGTCGATCTGGCCGTAGTCGTCCTGCTCTTGGAGGACCGCTTCGAGGCGGTTCCCCAGAGGGTCCGCCCAGTCCTCCGTTCCGCGGTAGGTGAGGATGCCTGCGAGGATGTTGCCGGGCTCCTTCGGGGGTGCAGTCCCTTCAACGTGATGGACGTGGGTGGACGTGCGGCGGAGACGCCGGACGCTGGCGGCCTTCCGAGCAGCGGCCTGGACGTTGCCGCGGTCGAGGACCTGCTTCACCTCGAAGACGGCGTATACGCTCTCAGCTGGGACGTACGTCCGGGCCTTCTCTCGGAAGATAAACGGCGTGTACTGCTGGTCGTAGACGACGACGTCGATCTGCTCGCTCTTGTACCCGTCGCTGTCGATGACGAACGCCTTGTCGACGCTGTAACGATTGGGGAGGTAGTCCCGGAGCCAGGGGATCCAGTGGTCCTCATGGGCGTCGCCCTTCGTGGGTCCATGGTCCTCGTCCTCGTGGTTCTCCAGCTCCGCGCACATCTTCTTCTGGAGCCGGAGGAAGCGCTCGCGGAGGTCGACCCGCTTGTTGTTCTCGACCCGGAGATCGGCCGGGGGTTCTGTTGTCGTCATGATGTGGGGTTACGAGAGCGGGAAGAGCGGGCCGAAGACGTCGTTGCGCCAGATGTCGAGGGCGTCGCCGTTGCGGCCGGCGCGCTTGGCCTGGACGGCGCGGTCGACGTGTCGGCCGGCGTCGTCGAGCGCGGCCTCGGCGACGCTGCACTGGGCCGCATCCATCCGGTCGGAGACAGGGGTGCCGAGCCCGACAGGGTCGTCCCAAGTCTCGCGGATGCGGTCACGGGCGGTGGCGAAAAAGGCCTTGAGCTCGTAGACGTAGCCGCCGCTGAACGGGGGCCGGAGGAGCTCGAGGGCCATGACCTCGATGAGGAACGAGGGCTTGATGGGTTTGCCGTGGTGCTCGTTCCACTTCTTGACCATCTTGACCACCGGCTTCCACTGCTTGCCGAACGCCTTGTTGGCGTCGGTCGCCAGCGCCGCGTGCCGTTCGGGGTCGGTCTTGACCCAGGTCTCGTCCCACCCGTCGGGGATGAGGTAGTGGCCGTTCTCGGCGAAGGCCGGGACGGCGTCGAGGCTGAGCACGCGGTCGTCCTGGCCCGCCACGCCGAGCTCGACCCCCACGGAGCGCCGCCCGAGGTCGACGCAGCTCCGCCCGTACGCGTCGACGAGGCACGTTTTGACGTCGCCGAGGAGGACGCTCGGCTTCTCGGTGAGGTAGTCGCCGTGGGCGTCGCGGCTGAGCGTGAAGAAGACGTCGACGTCCTTAAGCGGCTTCGTCTTCGTGTGGCGGGCGTAAGAGCCCGTGAGGACGTCGCGGTCGACGGTGAACGCGGCCTTGACGTGGTCGCGGAGCTCGTAGTGGCGTCGGCTGGCGTCCTTCTGCTCCCGGTCGTTGAGCTCGAGCCGGGACTTGAACTTGGCGAAGGCGTCGTCGAGGGAGATCAAGGGCATCGGGTTGGGGCGTCTGTGCCGGGCTAGAGTGGGCGCCAGTAGGCGAAGTCGGACCCGATGGCGTGGGTCCCGATCGTGGTGCCGACCGAGTGCCGGACGAACCCGTCGGTCGAGGTGTACGTGGTCGGCGACCACCCGGCGACGTCGGGCCGGCCGGACTTGGTGTGGAGCAGGACGCGGTAGTCGCACGTGCTGGCGACGGCGCCGGCTTTGGCGATGGCGAAGCGGAGGGCGTCGGTGTCGGCCCACATCTCGCCCTCGCCGTCGTAGCTGTAGGTGAGGGTCGCGTCCCACCGCGTGACGAGGGCGCCGGTCGTCGGGTGGAGCACCTCCAAGACGACGCGCTCGAGGTCGCGGGTGCCGAGCCAGGTGCGGAGGGCGAGGTCGATGGACTCCCACTCGCGGCCGAGCTTGGCGGCGCTGAGCCCGCTCCGGACGACGATCGTCTTGAGCGACCGGAGCATCTGGTCGCTCACGTACGTGACGCTGTGGGTGAAGGTGTTGACGGCGACGACGCTCATGGCTCGCTACAGGTCGTTGAAGAGATCGGTGTCGATCTGGAAGTCCCCGGTGTTGCCCGGCGATGTACGCGACTCGGAGGCCCCCTCGGGGAGCCCCTGCGCAGCGTCGTAGGCGGTCACGCGGGGCGTGGCGGCGAGGGCGCTCTCGACCCACGCGAGGTCGTCGGCGTGGCACGGGAGCCAGAGGGTCCAGTCGGAGCCGTCCCCCTCGAGGTCGACGGAGGCCTCGTTGGCGTCGTCGCCCTCGACGGCGTCGTCGCCGTAGAGGCAGTACACGCGGACGCGCGGCCCGGCCCCGGTGAGGACGAACGGGCTGGCCTCGGGCACGCGTTCGGCGATCGACGAGGCGGCAGGTCCGGCGGCGGCGGTCAGGCTGGGCGGGGCGCTCCAGCCCGAGAAGAGGAGGTCGCGGATGAGGTCCCAGGTTTGGGTCCCGGTCCGGGCGGGGCTCGCGGCGACGCGGCGGGCGATGACGCTCATGATGGGACCCCGGCGGAGTGGCCGTTGACGGTGGGGGCGGACCGGCGGTCGCCGCCGAAGGCCTGGCGGAGGTGCTCCAGCGAGAGCCGGCCGGGGTCGAGGGCGACCTCTTTGTCGAGCGCGAGCGCGCGGAGGACGGCCTTTCGGATCTGGCGACCGTCGAGGCCCTCGGCCAGCGCCGCCACGTCACGGAGGCCGTTGCCGTCCAGGAGACTCTCGATGGGGGGCCACTTCTCGGCCAGCGTATGGAGCGTGTCGATGAGGATCTCGCGGCACGCCTCGGGGTTTGGCCTCCCAATGTGCTCGACGAGGTCGGCGCGGGAGAGGAACGCCTCGTCGACGGCACCCTCGAAGTTGGTCGTCGCGACGAACAGGAGGTGCGGGTGGTCCTCGGCGAGGCGGTCGAGCCCGGCGAGGACCGCGTCGGTCGCGCGGTGGACGTCGACGGGGTTGGCCTCGAGGCTCAGCTTGGTCCGGCTGGCCGCCATCGTCTCGACCTCGTCGAGCAGGACGATCGTCGGCCCCTTGAGCGCGGCCTCGGCGACGGCGCCGTGGAGGAAGTCGCGGACGGCGCGCTGGGACTTCCCGAGCGCCGAGCTCGTGAGCGCGTGGGGCTCGGCCTCGATGAACTCGACGGACCGACCGAGGACGGCCGCGACCTTGGACGCCGCGCCCTTCGCGAACGACGTCTTCCCCGTTCCGGGGGGGCCGGTGAGGAGGATGACCCCGTGGAGCGGGACGGCCCCCCGGTCGAGCTTGCCTCGGAGCGTGAACTCGAGGAGCATCTGGGAGACGACGCGGGACTTCTGCTCGCGGGGGAGGACGATCCGGTCGTAGAGCCGGTCGAACTCGGGGTCCGGCAACGAGCGCCGGTGGAGGACGCCTTTGGTCTCCATGGGTAACGGGGGGACGACGATGTGTAACAGAAGGTACGCTATCACTCGTATCAGTCAAGTGCCAAAACGGCTGAAAGCGCTTCCGTTTGCTCTTCTGCCGCAGATGTTGTTACTTCGGCTATGCCGACACCCTTTTCTTCCCTCCCCACATGACGCTGGGAAACCGATTGCAGAACGCGCGGGGCGAGACGAGTCAGCGCGTTGCCGCTGAGGGCGTGGGGGTCGCCCGCGAGATGATCTCGATGTGGGAGACGGGCGCGCGCGCGCCGTCCGACGAGTACCTCCGGCGGCTCGCGAAGGTGTACGGGGTGTCGTACGAGCGCCTCGTGGGACTCGAGGAGGGCGAGTTGTGGGAGCCCGAGACCGTCGTGTTCCGGAAGGCCGGGGGCGCGTTGGCGCCGGACGAGAGGGGGGCGTTGACCGACTGGTTCGTGTTCATGGACCGGTGGGCCGGGCGGCTCCTCGACCTCGGGGCCGGCCATACGCGGGGTCTCCGTCGACCGCCGAAGCCGATCGACGCGCTCGGGCCGGTCCGCGACACGCGTCGGGCGCCGACGCTCGCGGCCCGGGTCCGCAAGCACCTCCGGGTCGGCGACGGTCCCGTCCCCGACCTCTATGCCCTCCTCGACTCCTTCGGGGTGCTCGTGTACCGGAGCAGCTCTCTCCGTCGGGTCCGGGGGTCCGGCGTCGTCTCGGGCGCGTTCGTGAACCACCCCCAGCTCGGGTACAGCGTCTTCGTCAACACCCAGTGCAGCGCGGGGCGCCAGGCGTTCACGCTGGCGCACGAGCTGGCCCACGCCCTCTTCCACTACCCCGAGCGGGCGACGGTGAGCGTGAGCGGGGACCGCGCGCAGGAGGAGCGGTTCGCCAACGCGTTCGCGTCCCACTTCCTCGTGCCAGGCAAGGAGCTCCGTCGGCTCACGAGCCAGTGGATCGGGGGGGACGTCGACGAGTACGGCGCGGTCCAACTCGCGGCCCACTTCCGGGTGAGCTACGCGATGATGCTGTACCGCCTGCTCGACGAGGGGCTCGCCGCCCGGGCCGACGTGGACCGGTGGAAGACGTACAGCCCGACCGCGATCGCCGACCGGCTCGGGATCCCGGCCGACCCGTTCTGCCGGGCGCCGGACGACGGGGACGACGAGCTCGACCGGTTCCCGCTCTCGGTCCGGAACGCCGTCCAGCACGCCCTGCGGACGGGCCGGGTGCACTTGAGCCAGGCGGCCGACGTCCTCGACGTCGACGAACTCGTCCTCGAGGACGAACTCGCGCCGCCGGACGACCGTGACGACCAGGCCGCGGAGGAATTCGACGAGTACCCCGAATTTTGAGGCGCCAGCGTGGAGACTCGAGCAGCGTTGGTCGCGGATGGTTCCACGGTGCTCCGGTTTGTACGGGAGGGGCTGGTGGACGGCCTCCGCGACGTTTTTGACGGACCTGTCGGGCTCACCCCCGACGCGCTCGAGGCGGGCGAGGTCGGCGTGGCGCGTCCGAGGTGCCGAGTCCTCCGCGCGCTAGCGCGGGAGCGGACGTCGGGACGGCTCGGACCCGTGGGTCCGTTCGTGCACGCCGAGGGGTCGGGCTGGGTGTCCGTCCCGTACGGGGAGCGAGAGGCGGGGATGGCTGCGGCTCTCCGCAGCCCGGAGATGAACGGCCTCGAGCTCGTGACTGCAGGACGGTACCGGGAGCGGCCGCCTCAATGGCTGAGTGCGGGGTGTGCCGAGGCGCTGGCCGTCGCCCACTTCCACCGCCTCCCTCTTCTGACATGTTGCGAACTGACGAGGCGGGTAGCCAGTCAGCTTAGCCCCGCGGTCCAACTCTTCGACGGGCACGCCATCCTCCAATGGGTCCTCCGGCGCCGAAGGGCCTCGTGAGCGCTGCCAAACGTGTGATGACCAGGTCGTAGACGTAAGGTGGGGAATCCGAGAGGGTCGCGGTCACGGGCTGCGCGTCGACTCCGCCCTCTCCCCAGTAGGTTGGACGCCGGCCATAAAAGTGCTCGGAGCGGTTAGCGGGGCGACGCCTGGGTACAGCACAAACATGACGGGGTAGGGCTTCCCACCGAAGGGGGGCGCCAGTGAGGGCTAGTACTCGGACGGGAGGAGGACCGTGGTGGCGGAGCGGTCAGCCTCGGTGATGATCCAGAGCCGCCCCCCGGCCGTCTCGTAGGCCGAGAGGACGCGGGTGCCTTCCTCGACAGCGCGGTCGTTGGCCCGTGCGTCGTGCTCGGAGACGGCGCCCCAGTCGCCAGCCCGGTGGCGGTGGAGGAGCCCCACGACGTCGAGGCTGTGGCTGCGGACGACCTCGAGGGCGCCCGGCGTGGCGACCACGTGCCCGAGCGGAAGGCGGACGGGGCGGGTTTGGCGACGTTTCGTCTTGGCAGCGGTCGTGCTCATGGCAGCGGTGGTTGAGGCGGATGGGTCCCCCGGCGTGGAGGCGTTCGCCACTCGGCGCCTCCTCGCCGGGAGAGCCCAGCCACCACCTGCTGCGGGTAATACTCCTCAGCTACATCAGCCCCCGCTCGGCGAGGCTCGTGTAGGACGGGCGACCGTCCTCTCCGTGGTCGGTCAGGATGAGGTGGTCGTGGACCGGGATGCCCATGACCTTGCCCGCCTCGACGAGCTGCCGCGTGACCGTCACGTCCTCCCGGCTCGGCTCCGGGTTGCCCGATGGGTGGTTGTGCGCGAGGAGCACCGCCGCCGCGTTCGCCAACACGGCCGCCTTGAACACCTGGCGCGGCTCGACGATCGACGCCGCCAGTCCCCCGACGGAGGCCACGTGGAGCCCGGTCAGCGTGTTGGCAGTGTCGAGGAAGGCGACCACGAACTCCTCGCGGTCGCGGTCCGAGAAGTACTCCGCCAGCACGGCCGCCGCGTCAGCGGGCGAGCGGACCTGGTCCCTCGTCGGGAACGTGAACGTCCGCTCGCGGACGAGCCGGGTCGTGTAGAGCGGGACGCCCGAGAACAGGGCGTCCCGGTAGGCCACGTGCACCTCGGGCTGGCGGAGCACGTGGGCAGGCTCTCGGACGACAGATTGAGGGCTCCCCGCCAGAGGCTCGGTCACCGAGCCGTACAGCACAGTCCGCCGCGCAAACCACGGCGCGTCGGACTCCAGCCGCCGGAGCCGCCCGCTCACGGCGAGGCGCCGGGCGTGGTACCGCTCGCGGCGGTCGAGCTTGGGCTGAGGGACGACGGGATCGCCGCCGTAGCGGTCGCCGCCCTCGGGCATCTTGGCTTCGATGTCGCGGAGCACGTGGAGGTTCAGGGCCGTCAAGCCGCTTCGCGCTGCGAGGCACACGGCCTCAGAAGTTGGGGTCGCCATGTCAATTCTGGCATCGCTCCGCACAGACACACGTCGGCCATGGTGGGAGCGCCCCCGTCGGCCGACGCGCACTCGCGGTCGGCGGGGGTGCCTCTCCCCGCCCCCTGTTGCGGCAAAAAAGAAGCCCGGCGACCTCGTGGGTCGCCGGGCTGAGGGCCTCCGGTTCTGGGCTATTCGTCTCGCCAGTCGGTTTCGCTGGCGGCGCTGCCGCCGTAGGCGTCGGTGCCGTAGAGGAAGTCTCCGTAACTCGCCCCCGGTGCCACCGTGTCCCGGTAGCTCGCCCGGTAGGCGTACGGGCTCTCCTCGGCGACGGCGTGCGCCTCGGCCCAAGCCTTCCGGTCGTCGGCCCAGTCGAGCCAGGCCGCCGCGGCCTCGTGCGCCCGGCTGATCGCGACGTGGACTTGCGTCTCCTGGCCTCCGGTCACGTGGTACCGGAGGACTCGGCCCGTGCCGTAGGCGTCGGACTCCAGCCGGATCAGAGGGGCCACCCACAGGGCGTCCTCCGGCGGGAGCCGGCCCAGCAGGTGCTTGCTCGTCTGCGTGCCCGTCCGGTCGGCCACTTCGAGGAAGAGGTGGACCTCGTCGGCCGTGGAGTCGTCGGGATCGACCTGGGCGATCCGGGCTACGAGCTCCGGGTACTTGTCGCCAGCCTCGGCCCGAGCCGCGAGCCGGGCCAGCCCGGCGGCCTCGCAGTCCTGCAACCGCGACGGGAGGATGAAGCTCTTCGTGCGGAGCCCGAAGCTTGCCCTCAGGGCGTCCTCCTTCATCATGTGCGGGTGGAACTGGGGGCACGACGTGCGCCGGAGCCAGCACGCGAAGCGGTACCAGGTCCGGGCCTGAGCGTAGTGCGGACGGTTGTAAGTGCGGATCATAACAGGGCCTCTTGGAGAGCTCGTGAGAGCCACTGCACCCAGGGGACCCGAGTGGTCCCCGCAGCCAGCGGCTTAAAAAGCCAGCAGGCGTAAGGCCGGACTACGGGGTCAAAGGGCCGTCTTCGGCCCGAGGTGGAGCGCACGCGCGCGGAGGGACCGTCGGGGAAATCGGTCTGCCGATTTCGTCGTCGCAGCGCGAGCACGGGGGCGACCAACCTTGACGCTGTCCGGCCGTCGCCTAGATTGCCAGGAACCGCTGCCAACACCCCGCCCCTCCTCCTGCCGACGCCGCTGGGTCGGCGTCGGAAGGGCCACACGTCGGAGCCCCGCTCCGTCCGCTTTCGCGCCTCTCGCCAGGGGTCTCGGCATCACCGCGACGGCTGCCCAGTGACCGGCCAGGCCATCAATCTCGATAACGTGAAGGGGCTTGCTAGCCAACTTACCATGTGGTAAGTTGCTCGTATGACAGCTGATAGATCGACCCCCGACCGGCTCCTCGACCTCGCCGCCGAGCACGTCGAGCGCGGCGGCATACACGCCTTCAGCTTCCGCGACCTCGCTGGACCCCTCGGCCTTACTCACGCCGCCGTCCACTACCACTTCCGCTCCAAAGCGGACCTCGCCCAGGCCCTCGCCTCTCAGTACCGCCGGCGGCTCCTCGGAGAGCTGGCGGCCCTCGACGACCGCGAGAGCGACCCGGCCACGCGGCTCCGGGCTTTCGTCGCGGCTTACGGGGAGGGGGTCCGCGCTGGCCGGTTCTGCCTTTGTGGGATGCTCGCGTCCGACGCCAGCTCGCTCCCCGAAGGCGTCCGCGCCGAGGTTGAGGCCTTCTTCGAGTCCGTCGAGGGTTGGCTTGCCGACACGCTCTGCTTGGGCCGCCGCGCGGGCGCGCTCGCCTTCGACGGCGAACCGGCCGACGTCGCCGCGCTCGCGCTCGCCGCCGTCGAGGGCGCCATGCTCACGGCGTGGTCGGCACCCGACGCGGACCACGCCGACCTCCGCTACCGGCGGGCCACGGACGCCCTCCTCTCCTCGTTGACCCCCTGCCCCTCACTCCCTTGACGACCACTACCCGAAGGGCCTGCCCAGACGACGCTCCACCGCTGCGCCGACTCATCCGAGAGAGCGGGCTGTTCGAGCCCGACGAGGCCGACTACGTCGTCGGCACGCTCGAAGACCACTTCGAGGGGGGGCCGGAGCCCGGTCACCGGTGGGACGTCGCCGAGTCCGGGGACGCCATCGTCGGCGTCGCGTACTCGGCCGCCGAGACGCTCGCCGACCGGGTCTGGAACCTCCTCTTCCTCGCCGTCGACCCGGCCCTTCGTGGGGGCGGTCACGGGGCCGAGCTCGTCGGACACGTCGAGCGCGAGCTCACGGGCGACGGCGCGCGCGTCCTCCTGATCGAGACGTCGGGGACCGACGGCTTCGAGCGGACGCGGGATTTCTACGACAAGCTGGGCTACACCGAGGAAGCCCCGTATCCGCGGCTACTTCGGACCCAGCGACGACAAGGTCGTCTTCTGGAAGTCCCTCACTCCCGACCCGTGACCCCGCGCCCCGCCAGTGGCCTCTCGTTCTCGACCCAGACTCGGACGTCGGCTGCGCGGAGCACGCCGCCGTCCTCGGGGACTGCGGCCACGACCTCGCGCTTGAACCGGTGGTAGAGCGCGTTCGCGGTCTCCTCGTCGGTGAGCGAGAGGAGCACGCTCCGCGCGAGGTCCGCCGGGCCGGACCCGCCGTACCCCCATTCGATGCCCGTCGGTGAATGCCGGACCGCGTGGGGCACCGAGGCGTGGGCCTCCCCGTCGCACGTGCGCCAGAGGACGACGTCCTCCCGGTCGCCGGTCAGCGCCTCGTACTCGGGCAGTACGGGGATGCCGACGGGCCGAGCCTCACCGGGGACGACGAGACGGAGCGGACTCCGGCCGTCCACAGACGGTACCGTCGGAGCCCCATCGCCGCTCATGCCGTGGGCGGCGTCTGCCAGTCGGCGAAGGGCCTCCCCGACGTGGCCGAAGGCGACGTTGCACCCGAGCCGGTAGCCTCGACGGGTTCCCTCGGTGCCCGTCACGCGGGCGAGGTACACCGTGAGACCGAACGGGACGAGCGGCCGGACCCACCCGAGGTGCTTGGACTGGACGAGCCCGAGCGGTGCCCCCTCGTGACGCACGACGAGCCCGTCTTCGACCGCGTCGAGGTCGAGCGCCGCCCACCGGGCTCCGTCGCCCGCGAGCGTGCGGAGCCTCGGCTGGTGCCGCGAGGTGCCGGTGAGCTTCGAGGGCACGGCCAGGCTCGACGCTCGGCGATGCACGCTGAACGCGCAGGCCCCGAGGGCCTTCGCCAGGAGCGTGCCGGGCTTCATCCGGGTGCGCTCGGACGCGAGCGCGAGCCAGCGCTCGGCCTCGCGCGCGATCCGGCGTGCGTGGACCTCGGCGGCGGGGATGTGTGTCCCGGCGGACGTCAACACGTCCGTGCGAGTGTGGATGCCGCCGGTGCGGCTTGGACGATGGGCGAGTGCATGAGTCGTCATGGTGATCGGGGCCTCCCCCGGTCTTCGGTGGTGCGCCGCGCTCCCCTATGGAGCGCGGTCGCGGTGGAAAAGCGGACGGCTCCGGTCCCTGGGGGACCGCGTCCCGTCGCTCGCGGCGAGACCCGGCTGGCGGGTCTCGCCTCTGATGGCTTCGGGTCGACCCCGAAGCCGCGCCCGCAGTAGCGGGCTAGGGACGGCACCTAGAACGGCATCCAGTCGTCGGCCCCGACCGCCTCGGGCGGCGACTGGATGGGCTCGGCGTCCGGCTCCTCGTCGAGGTCAGGCACCGGCTCGTAGGCGTCGAGCGCCGTCTCGGCCCGCGCGTGGGCTCGGGCTTCATGGATGGCCGATGGCAAGCCTGCTCCCGCGTCGTCGTAGCCCGCGAGGTAGCTCTCCAGGTCGTGGCCGTACTGACGCTCGAACCACCGGCCGTAGGCCCATGCGCTCGCGTGGTGGGTCCGCCAGGTGAGCCCGGCGAAGCGGAGCGACGTCATGTGGTGACGGAGGCATTTTGCCTCGGCGTCCCACGTGACGTGGGAGCCCGTCCGGTAGACCCATTCGGTCAGCGGACGCTCGCAGTAACCGTCGGCGAGGCAGGCGTCGTAGCCCGCCTGGTACGACTCCTCGAAGTGAGCGTCGTAGTCGGCCTCGGGAAGACACCGGCAGAGCAGTCGGTTGCACCCGTGGCAGAAGTCGCCAGGGCCAGGCATGGATCTCGACATGAGTCTCGGAGCGAAGGGTTTCCGAGCGACTTCCGGCCGAGTGCCGGGGCCGCTCTACGCCATCGCAGAGCGGCTCCGGTGCGGGCCTCTGGCGCCTCACGGGGCGCCACTCTCAGGCGGCCCGCCTGTATCCGGCAGGGTCTCGGATCTCGACCACGGGCCGGTGCTCCGTCACCGCCCGCAGGACGCCTGCCGCCCGCTCGCCCGCCGGGACGAAGAACCGGGTGCGGAAGGCGTGCACCTCGGCGAAGACCCCGTCGGCCTCCAGCTCTCGCATCGCAGCGAAGTCAGGCCCCACGAGTTCGATCCGGGGCTCGTTCGCCACGCGGCGCACGCGGAGTTGCCAGCCGTTGGCGAGGTCGGCCTCGGCGCCCGCCATGAGACGCTCCGCCAGCATCTCAGGTGTGATGTCCACGCGGTCGCCCGCGGCTCCGAGAGCCTTGAGCGTCGCGCTCAGATGCTCAGGCATGACGGCCCGGCCGATCATGCGCTCGCCCGCATCTGTTTGGGCACGGTAGATCCTCGGGTGCCCTGCGATCCGGTCCCAGATGGGCAGGATGGTTCCGGTCACGAGGTGGATGGGCTCGGTCGTGAACTCCGGCGCGTGCTGGACCTCCGCGTCCCAATGCGCCTGAGCTTCGACGGTCTGGATGGGCTGGTAGCCCGTCCCCTCCCCTGGCTTGTTCAATTCGGTCTCGTCCATCAGCCGGTTCGACCGCACACCCACCCGGCGGAGCCTGCCGACGACGCGGCCGGTCTCGGTGGTTCGGCTCCCGGCCCGGAACAGCGCGTAGGGCTGCTCGCTCCGGCGGTTCTGCACGAATCCGACCCACTGCCCGAGCTGCTGCGCTTTCTTCGCGGCGAGCCAGATGTCGTCCCACGACGTGATCTCGGTCCGTCGGGTGAGCTCCAGCGTCACGACCTGCGTCGTCGCGCCGGACCGCTCGTGGGTATACACCAGCCGCTCGTCGGTCTTGACCACGCGCTCGGCCCGGATGGTCTCGACGCCGAGGTCGAGCGTGCCGGCCTCCCGGGCCGCCTCGGTGGCCTCTTCGAGGTAGGCGTACCACGAGTCGAACACGGCGTCCATGGCTCCGGTCTGGAGCGAGAGCAGGCGGTTCAGGAACTTCGGCACCTCCGGAACGGCCCCCACGTTGAGCTGGCCGTCGGCGTCCAGCACCCGGATCCCCATCTGCTCCTCGACGAGCGCCGGCGTGACGCCCGAGGCGACCGCCCGGCCCGTGCCACGGTACAGGTCCACGAACCAGTTGTGGAGGCTCGCGCGCGAGAGCGGGGTCTCCAGGTTGAACTCGCTCGACAGGAGCCCCTGGCTCGCCGTCTGCCGCTGGCCCTTCGTGAGCGCCCCGAGCTGATCGAGCCGCCGCGCGATGGTCGACAGGAAGCGGCGCTGGGCCTTCAGGTTGGTCGTGACCAAGACGAGCTCGGGCGGGCACGCCTGGTTGGCGCGGTGGACCCGGCCCATCCCCTGCACGCACCGGGCGCTCGACCAGCCGGGCTCGACGCAGTAGAGCACGCGGCGCTCTTGGTTCTCGGCCGCGAGGTCGGCGTGGTAGCTCCGGCCGGTGCCGCCGGCCTGGCTGAACACGAGGACCCGGCGCCGGCCCGCCATGAACTCGTCGGCCTCGGCGTTGCACGTCCGCCGCGTCCGGCGCTCCTCGACGACCTGCTCGACGCCATCGACGGTCTTCGTGACGAACCGGCGACCCCGCCCCGTCACCTCGGCCACGGCGTCCGGGCCGAAGTGGGCCACGACCTGGTCGAGCACGCCGTGCGGGACGGACACGGCCCCCACCTCCAGCATGAGCCGGTCGCGCGCCGCCACGGCCTCTGGTGACTGGACGAAGTCTCCGGCCGCGTTCTTGACGGGCCGCGATCTCACACGCCCGTCGTCGTCCTCGTACTCCTCGTAGAGCGTGGTCGGGAACGAGGCCTCGACGAACTGGAGGAGCTGGTCGCGCGGCGTCACGTCGAGGTCCCGGAGGTCGTCGCCGTTGGCGACGGCCTTGGCGTAAGCCCGCTCGGTGGCCGCCTCCATCGTGGACACGAGTTGCACCACGCAGGACTCGCCCGCCGCCAGCCGGGCCTCCATGTCCCGGATCAGGCTCGGCGCTGACATCGCCACGAGCACGTGGAGGAAGAACCGCTGGTGGGCGCCCCAGAACTGGCTGTAGGCCGCGGCCCGGGCTCTCCCGCACTTGTCGGCACGGGTGACCTCGAGCGCGTCGTGGATGTTGCGGAGCACGACCTGCCACGCTTGGGCGCAGCGGTCGTAAGTCTGGGCCTGGTGCGGCTTGAGGTCGTGGACGAGCGTGCGGTAGTCGACGCCGTCGTAGGAGACGCTTCGTGCGAGGTACAACCCCATCGACTTCAGGTCTTTCGCGACCAGTTCCATCGCCGCGATGCCACCCGCCGACACCTTCTCGACGAACGCCTCGACGGTCGGGAACGGGGTGCCCCGGCCCCAGAGCCCGAGGCGGGCGGCGTAGGCGAGGTTGGCGACCTCGGTGGCCCCGGTCGCGCTTGCGTAGACGGCGCGGGCGTTGGGGAGCCGGGCCTGGAGCTCGACACCGACGAGAGCGCGCTGGGAGGCCTTCTGGACGCCTCGGCCGCCTTGTCGGTCGAGGGCGGAGGCCATGTTGTGCGATTCGTCGAAGACGACGACGCCTTCGAACGCGGCCTCGCCCCCGGCGCCCGCCAGCCAGGCGACGACCTGCTCCAGCCGGTCGATGCCGGTTTCGACGCCGTCCCGCTCGCGCGGCTTGCCCTTGAGCGTGTCGTAGCTCGCGAAGCAGATGCCTTCGGCGTGCTGGATCGGCCCCTTGCAGGCTCCGAGGTCGAACACGAAGTCCGCCGGGCCGCCGAGGGCCGTCCAGTCGCGGACGGCGTCGCGCATGAGGTTGCGGTTCTCGGACACCCAGAGCGCTCGCCGACGGCCCTGGAGGATGTTGTCGAGTAGGATGGCTGCGCTCGTCCGCCCCTTGCCGACCCCGGTCCCGTCACCGACGAAGAACCCTTGGCGCGCGCCAGAGGCCCCCGCCTCGCCGGGGAGGTGCGCGGCGTGCGCGCCGCCCGCGCGGCAAACGGTTTCCAGCTGGGCGTCGGAGAGGATGCCCTGGGTCACGAGG
The DNA here is from genome assembly GCF_002257665.1 of Rubricoccus marinus. Classification (NCBI taxonomy): domain Bacteria; kingdom Pseudomonadati; phylum Rhodothermota; class Rhodothermia; order Rhodothermales; family Rubricoccaceae; genus Rubricoccus; species Rubricoccus marinus. The sequence goes on from NZ_MQWB01000015.1 coordinate 34,650, forward strand.
TGTTCGGGCAGCGTCGGGCGATAGCCGCAGGGTGGCGCGCTGGCGGCGGCCATCGCGGCCGACTCGACGAGCCGCGTCGGGTGCGGGCAGGCGCCCGGGACGTGGACGGCCGGGCGGTAGGCGTCGAACACGGACGCTGTCAGCGCGCCGGTCTGGGCTGCCACCCCGGCGGTTTCGACCGCCAGAGGCTGGACATCCGGAAAGGGCCACGCGGGCGTAGTCCTCTGTGGCGCAAGAGGCGGCTCGGGGCGTGGTGTCACGACGCCCGGGCGGGCGTCGCGGGGAGTCGCCAACGGCGGCGACGCGAAGAGGGCGAACAGGTCGAGTTGCTCGACCGGGTTGTTCGTCGCCCGAGAAGCGACGTGAGATGCAGAAGGAGCCACGGGATTTCCGGCTGGCTTAGAGTGCGGAGCCTGTGCCTGAGACAATCCCCGGGAGGCTCCGGCCCGCCGCGTTGACGGGCTCGCCCATCGGCCCGGCATCGCGGCAGGCCGCGCTCGCCACTCCCCTTAGCGCCGCCTCGTGTCAGGCTGCGTCCCCGAACCTTTCGATTAGCGGCTCGCAACCTTTCAGTCAGCCGTTCCTTTCCAGTGCGGTCTACCGGCGCACGGGTGCGAGCACGTCCACGGCCTCTGCCACGCTCTCGACGACGGCCTCCACGAGGCCTGTGCCGCCGCCGCTCCCGCTTTCTGTGCTCCGGTCCACGACAAGAAGCCGCGTGCGCACGGAGGTCCCGTACGGGCGGTAGACCGCTCCGCCGACTTCGACGTCGGCGCGGAGCCTGAACGGACCGGCGTCGACGGCTTGGAAGAACGGTCGGTGCGTCGGCTTGCTCCGCCTCACCCCCGCGCTGAGGACGGCCACGAGCCGCCCGCCCACGTCAAGGCGTCGAAGGGCCTGGAGCACGTGGTCGGTTCCGACCGTTGGGACGCGGCGGCTCCCGAGGCGCCCGGCCGTCTGGGAAAACGGCGGGTTCATGAGCACCACGTCCGCCCGGACGGACGCAGGCACGATGGCGTCGAGGTGGTCGGCGTTCTCGCGGGTGAGGGATTGGGCCGGGTCCTGATCCGCCTCGGCGAGCAACACCGCCAGCAGGTCGGCCCGGCGGTCTGCGAGTTCGTTGGCGTGGACTGCGGCGCCAGCGGCGAGCGCGAACGCGCAGAGCGCGCCGGTCCCCGCCGAAGGCTCCAGGACCCGGTCGCCCTCCCCCACCCCGCTTACCCATGCGCAGAGGCCAGCGTAAGCGGCGGGCGTAGAGAACTGCTGGTAGTCGTTCTGCTCCGCCGTTCGCCGCGTCTGGCTGGGCAGGAGCGCCGAGAGCCGCTCGACCTCGGCGAGCGCGTCGCGGGCGCCAGCGGCCTCTGCCGGGAGCCGTCCGACGGTGCGGAGGAGGTGGAGGTGCAGCCCCAGCTCGGCCGCGTCGTAGGCGTCGCGGGGCGCGTAGGCGCCCTCGGCGAGCGTGCCGCCGTAGGCGCTGGACGCCAGGCTAAACAGGTCGGCGGCCGACAAGGGCCGGGAGTCCGCGACGGAGCGCTCGACCTCGCGTGCGAGGCCGAGGCTGGCTGAGGAGTCGAATGTGATCGGTCTGCGGTTCATGACGGGCAGAGGGATGAGGAGGTGTGCCGATGGTGCGTCACCGGGGGTCGCGCCGTCGGCACACCTCCAGGGGCCCTTTGAGCTTCAACCGCGTCTTTTTCCCTGTGCGTCCCGATGGCCCCACGCACTTGTTCGTCCTGGCTTTACAGGCCAATGAGGCGGAGGAATCACACCCGCGCGTGCCATTCTTCTACGGAGCACGGACCCAAGTTGTCACTTAGAGGTGTAAACTGACAAACACTCTGTCACACCTCCTTCACAATGCTCTACCCGCGACAGACCGAGCTCCTCGCGCTCATCGACGACGCCGTCCGCCGGACGGGCTCGGTCCCGAACGGCCGTGAGCTCGCCGGGCGGATGGGGCTCGCCAACGTCTCGGCCGTCTACGCCCACCTCCGCAAACTGGAGGCCGCGGGCTTCGTCACGCTCACGTCCGGCGGGCGGGGCGTCCCGCTCCAGATCGAGCTCACGAAGAAGGGAGAGCGGCAGGGCCGGGCGCGGCCCTGGCCCCGGCTCGGGTCCATTCCCGCCGGACCCATCACCGACGTCCAGGCCCAAGCCGACGACTTCGTGACGACGCTGCCCGACCTCGTCCCTCAGATGAAGGTCGGCGACTACCTCCTGGTCGTCGAAGGCGAGTCGATGCTGGGGGCCGGCCTGCGCCCCGGGATGACGCTCATCATGCGCCCGGACGTCGTGCCGACCGAGCGGGACGTGTGCTCGGTCTACGTCGAGGGCGAGGGGAACACACTCAAACACGTGATCGACGAGGGCGAGTTCGCCCGGCTGGTCGCGGAGAACCCCGACTTCCCAGACCGTCTGGTGCCCGCGAGCACGGTCCAGATCCAGGGCGTCGTCATCGCGGCCTTCGATGTCCAAGCCTATCGCTGAAGCTGCTACTCGTATCACCTAGCCCCCTAGACCCCTAGGCACCATGTCCAACTCCCCATCTCGTTCTCCTGAGACCTCGCCCCCTGTCGCGGACCAATCGGCCGCGGAACAGGCCGTCTATGTGGGCCTCCGACGGGCCGCCCGCTGGCTCCGGTCACGCGAGCGGCCTGACTTGACGATGAGGACCACGGGGCTGGTCCACGAAGCCTACCTCGCCCTCCAGAAAACGGGCGCGCTGGGCCAGGGTCGTGGCGCGGGCGCCTTCGCGGACGCCTCGCCGGACCTCTACGTCCGGGCGATGCGACGCGCGCTCGTCGACGCCTCACGGCGTCGCGGGCGGGCCAAGCGTGGTGGGGGCGTCCGGCCCCTCTCGCTCTCCGACCGGGACGTCCCGGCAGGCGGCTCGGGCCGCGACGTCGAGGACCGTGTCCACCTCGCGGTCGACGTCGACGCGGCGCTCGAAAGGCTCCAGCGCGTCGACGCCCGGGCCTGCCGGGTCGTCGAGCTCAAGTTCTACGGGGGGCTCGAGGACACCCAGATCTCCGAGGCTCTCGGCGTGACCACGAGGACGGTCCGACGGGACTGGGTGAAGGCGCAAGCCCACCTCCGCGTCTTCGTCGGGGGGCGGTCCACCGCCTCCCGGCCCGTCGCCGCGTGAGATGGCCCTCCCCTCCCCCTCCGACTCGACGGGTCCTGTCAGGGACTCCGCCCCGTTGCCGTCCGACGCCGACGGGTGGCTCGTCGAGCGGCTCGTGGACCTCGACCCGGCAGGCCGCGCCCGCTTCGCCCAGCGGCTACGTGCCGAGGGCGACCGCCTCGCCACTCGGGCCGAGCAGTACGTCCGGGCCTTCGACGGGACGCTAGCGTTCGACCTCTCGCGCGCCCTGCGGGGGCCGACGAGGGCCACCGGCCCGGACGTTCCCGCCGCGCCGCTGGCGTCGCCGCTCGCGGCCGGTGAGACCGTAGGCGCGTACCGGGTCGTGCGGGAAATTGGGCGGGGAGGGATGGGGGTCGTGTACCTCGCCGAGCGCGACGACCTCGGTCTCCAGGCGGCGCTCAAGGTCCTGGACGAGCCCACGTCGTGTGTCGTAGGTGGAGTCTCGAGCTCGGACGACGCCCTGCGATTCGACGCCGAGCGCCGGCACCTCGCGCGGCTCTCGCATCCCGGCGTCCCTCGGATCTACGACGCGGGTCAGACGGCGACCGGCCTCCCGTTCTACGCGATGGAGTTGGTCGAGGGCGTCCCGCTCGATGAGCACGTCCGAGACCGGGGCCTCGGAGAGCGGATGGCCCTCTTCGTCCAGCTCTGCGAGGTCGTCCGTCACGTCCACGCGCGGGGGCTCGCGCACGGCGACGTCAAACCGGCCAACGTCCTCGTGCAAAGGGGCGAGCCGCCGGTCGGGTCCCAGAGGCCGCAGCCCGTCGTGCGACTCGTCGACTTCGGGGTGGCCGAGGAGACGAGCGGTCCCCTCGTGCCGGGTCCCCGCCCGTTCACGCCCGCCTACGCCGCCCCGGAGATCTTTGCTGGGGCGGCCCCCTCCGCCGCGTCCGACATCTACGGGCTCGGCGCCGTCCTCGGCGACCTAGTCACGTCGTGCCCTGAGCGACCGCCCCGCCCCGAGCGGAACGGAACGCGACCGTCTGAGCCCGATACGATGCCGCTTTTCGACGTGATCATCCGTGCGACCCGCCCCGCCTCGGACGAGCGGTACGAGTCGGTCGACGCCCTTCTCGCGGACGTGCGAGAAGCTGCGGCCGCTGTCGCCTGGTCGAGGGTCCCCGTCGTCCGTGGCGACTCCCCACCGCCGCTGCGCGTGAGCACTCGCTCCAGCGACCGTCCGCAGCCTCGGCCCTCGGCGCTTGCGGTCCCGTCGTGGGCCGCGCTCGTCGGTGCGGCGGCAGGCGCCGCCGTTGGGTGGTGGAGCGCTCGGCGAGTGAGAGCCTAGACCCCTAGGTTTCTAGAGACCCCCTTCTCTCATTGCAATCGTGGAGGGGGAGTGCTAGTCTACACGTCTAGGCTCCTAGACCTAGACTCCTAGACGTGTACATCTACACCTGAGGCCATGCGCATCGTCACGTTCTCCAACCTCAAGGGCGGCTCGGCCAAGACGACCTCGACGCTCGCCGTCGCGGCCGAGCTCGCGCGGAGGGGTCGGGCGGTCCTCGCTATCGACCTCGATCCCCAGGCGACGTTGACAACCTCGGCGGGGCTCGACCCCGGTCCGGCGGCAGCCTCCCTCCTCTCCGGCGAGGGCGCGCCCGAGGACGCCGTGGACCGCCTGGTCGACGCGTCGGGTGATGCCGAGCTGGGCGGCGGCACGCTCCACGTGCTCCCGGCCGACCGGCGGCTGCTCCGGCTCGAACGGACGGCGCCGGTCCAGCTCTCGCGGCGGCTCCTCGCGTTCCTCGACCTAGTCGAGGGCGACTACGACGTGGTCGTCGTCGACACGCCGCCCCAGGCGTCGGCACTCGTCACGGCTGCGCTGGCGTCGACGGACCTCGTCCTGGTCCCGGTCGCCAGCGGGCGCGGTGCGCTCGACGGGTTCGGCGACGTGGTCGAGCTGACCGAGCGGTTCGGGACGGCGCCCGTGACGGGCGCTTTCGTGACCCGCGTCAACACGTCCAGCTTGCACGACCGCGAGCTCGTCGAGTACGTGGCCTCCCAGGTCTCCGGCCCCGACGGTGGCCCCGCGCTCCGTTCGTTCGTCCGCGAGACGGTCCGGGTGCGGGAGGCCGAGATGGCCCGGGTCCCCGTCCCGTTCTACGCCCCCGGCTCCACGGCGGCCCAGGACTACGCCACGCTCGTGGACGAGGTGGAGGTTCTTCTCGAGCGGCATGACAGCTAGACACCTAGCACCCTAGACGCCTAGAACCATGAGCAAGCGCAAGCCCCGCATCACACCGGCCCGCCAGGGCGGCGCCTTCGACGGCGTGTTCGACCCGCCCGCCCAAGGCGCGGACGCCCCTGCCGAGACGGAGCCCGCGAAGAGCCCCGCCGCGAAGCGGCCGGGCGTCCCCCAGCCCGGCGACCCCGCCCACGACCGGACGGTCCAGGCCAACTGGAACGTCCCCGCGTGGCTCCGCGCCAAGGTCCGCGCCGTGAAGGACTTCGACGGCACGAGTCAGAACGAGGTGGTCGCCGCAGCGCTGGAACGGTACGTGGAAGAGTTGGAGAAGGGGAGGGGGGAGCCCTACCCCGTCCAGTCCCGACACTTCGAGTAAGAGCCGTGACGCCCGAGGCGACCCGGAAGTGGCGGGTGACGGCGCGATCGGCCGTCGGCCTGGGAGCCGTGCTCGCGGCGCTGGCGGTGGCCGCCTGGGCGTTCGGCGTCCGCCTCAACTACACGTCGAGTCTGCCACGGGGGCTCTACGCCGAGTCGCCCTTCGAACCCGCGGACGCGCGGCGAGGCGACGTCGTCACGGCGTGCCCGAGCGCGGACGCCGCGGTCGCGCTCGCCCCCTATCTCGCGAACGGTCCCTGTCCGGGGGGCGTCGTCGAGCTCGGGAAGCCGCTCGTGGGCCTCCCCGGCGACACCATCTCGGTCAACCGCGCAGGCGTTCGAGTGGGCGCGAGGCTCCTGGCGGATAGCGCCCCGCTCTTCACCGACCGGTCGGGGCGACCACTCTCCCCGAAGCTCGGCCGACACGTGCTCGGGCCGGGGGAGTACTGGCTCCACTCGGGGCGCGTGCCGACCTCGGTGGACTCGAGGTACGCGGGGCCGGTGAGCGACGTGAGGGGAACGCTCCGGCCGCTCTGGGTGGAGGGGGAGTAGCGCAAGACAGGAAAGGGGGTTTACTAGGCACCTAGGCATCTAGATACCTAGGAGGCGCAATGAAGCTAGGGCAGGGTCACTTGTCCGGTGGGATCGTGGTTTCGCGCCTCTGAGGGTCGCCGGAAAGCCGTCCGGCCCGACCCGAACCCGATGGAGGCCCCTCCGACCCCCACCGTCTCTGCGACCACCGGACGTCCCGCCCTCCCGGCTGAGACGGCCCGTCGCCCTGCGCCGAGCCCGCGTGAGGGCCGCTACCGAGAGCTCATGGAGCGCTACCTCGGCCCTCGCGTGCTCGACGCATTCGCCGACGACGACGTGACCGAGGTCTACGTCAACCCCCACGACGGGTGGCTCCGGCTCGACACGCGCTCCCAGGGCAAGGTCCGCACGGACACACGCCTCCGGGCCTCGCGCGTCGAGCAGTTCCTGGGCGCCGTGGCCGCCTTCCACAGCGACGCCCTCGGCCCCGCGGCGCCGTCCGTCCAGGCCGAACTCCCGAATGGCACCTTCGGGGGCGCCCGGCTCCAGGGGTTCGTCCCGCCGCTCGTCCCCCGCGCGTGCTTCGTCGTCCGCAAACCGGCCCGCGTGGTGTACGACCTCGACAGCTACGTCCGCACGGGCGTGATGACGGCCCGGCACCGGTTCGCGCTCCGCGACGCCATCGACGCCCACGAGAACGTGCTCGTCTGCGGCGGGACGGGCTCCGGCAAGACGACGCTCTGCAACGCGCTCCTGAAGGAGATGACCGAGCGGTTCCCTGAGGAGCGGATCGTGGTCCTGGAGGACACGGGCGAGCTCCAGTGCGCGGCCGACGACCACCTCCAGCTCCAGACCTCCGACGACGTGTCGCTCGCCGACCTCGTCCGGCACACGCTCCGCTGCACGCCCGACCGGATCGTCGTCGGTGAGGTCCGCGACGCCGCAGCCCTCGACCTCCTCGACGCCTGGGCGACGGGTCATCCCGGCGGGTGTGCGACGCTCCACGCCACGACGGCGCTCGGCGCGCTCCACCGCCTCGACCGACTCGCGCAGCGCGCCAACGTGCCGCCCCAGCACGCGCTCGTCGCCGAGGCCGTCGGCATCGCGCTCATCGTTGAGGGCGGCAACGCGGGCCGCAAAGTCCGCGAGCTCGTCCGCGTCGTCGGCCACGACGGCGCTGACTACCGGCTAGAGCCGGTGTGACCAAACCCCTGGGGACGCTCAGACCTACCGCCGCACGCCTGCTGGCGATCGTCTCAACCCCGCCGGGGACGCCCGGCCCACCCTTCCGGCCGCGAGGCCCCCCACCATGACCCGCCACCCGCTCCACATCGTCCGCAAGCCGACTGGCCCGCCCCGGCCGCGACGCCTCCCCACGCTCGCCCTGCGCGCCGCTGGGCTCTGCGCCCTCGCGCTCGTCCTGGCCGACCCGGCGGCGGCGTCCGGTGGCGCGGCGATGCCCTGGGACGGCCCGCTCCAGACCATCGCCGACGCGCTGACCGGCAACACCATCCGGCTGGTCGCCGTGATCGCGCTCGCCGCTGGCGGCATCATCTGGGCGTTCACGCGCAACGAGGAGGGCGTCAAGCGGATCGCGCAGGCCGTGATGGGCCTGGGCGTCGCCATCGGCGCCGCCTCGTTCGCGGCCACGCTCGGAATCTCCGGAGCCACGCTGTGAGCGCGCGCCAGAGGAACGGGGGAGGGGAGAGGCCGCCCACCGCCGGGCGGCTCCCCGAGCGGCCCGTTCACCAGTCCCTCGTCCGCGTCCCCCGCTACGCCGGCGTCGACCGGAGCTTCCTCGTCCTCGAGGTCACGCTCGTCGTGTGCCTCGGCTACCTCATGGGGCTCTCGTGGGCGACGGCCGCCGTCGTGGTGGTCGTCGTCGGTGTGGTCCACCCGCTCATGGTCCGGCTCTCGGACGCCGACGATCTCCTGCCCCAGCTCCTCGCCCGGACGCTCATGCAGGCCGACGCCTACGGTCCACTCCCGCCCGCGAGCGCGTCTCCCCGCCGGCCGTCGCGATCTGTCCCGACAGCTTAGACATCTAGGCACCTAGACCCCTAGCAGACGATGAGTTTTCTAGCCGCTGCAGCGGGCACGGCCGTCGGCGCGCTCGGCGCCGCTGGTCTCAACCGACTCCGCGAACACCGCAACGCGGAGGGCCTCGGGTCCCGCGCGCTCTCCGACCTCCTGGGCTGGGGCTTCCTGGTAGGGGAGGGGGTCGTGCTGATGAAGGACGGCTCGTTCCTGGCCGCTTGGCGGTTCCGGGGCCGCGACCTCGCCTCCTCGACAGCGGGCGAGGTCGCGGCCTTGGCCGAGCACGTCAACGCCGCCGTCGCGTCCTACGGCGACGGGTGGATGGTCCATGTCGACGCCGTCCGACGCGAGGCCGTCGGGTACGCCGACCGCGAGCGGTGCCACTTCCCGGACCCCGTGAGCGCGCTCGTCGACGAGGTGCGAAGGGCGCGGTACACCGCGACCGAAGAGCACTACGAGACCGACGCCGTGCTCACGCTCACGTACACGCCGCCCGGCGCGCTCACGAAGCGGATGGAACGGGCCGTCGTCCAGGGCCGAGGCAACGACGGCCCGGACTGGGACCGGCTCCTGGGCCGGTTCGAGCGCGAGGCGCGAGACCTCGAGGGGCGCCTCGCCTCGGCGCTCCGTTTGGAGCGGTTCGGGAGCGAAGACCTCCTTCGCCACCTCCACGAGTGCCTGACCGGGCTGGGCCACGCCGTCGGCGTCCCCGGCCACGGGGCGTACCTCGACTACGCGCTCGCCGACCAGTCCTTCGTGGGCGGGTTCGAGCCGCGGATCGGCGCCAAGCACGTCCGGATCATCGCCGTCCAGGGCTACCCGAACACGACACGGCCGGGCCTGGCCGACCCGCTCACGCGGCTCCCGTTCCCGTACCGCTGGTCCGTCCGGTTCCTGCCGTTCTCGCCCGCGACGGCCTCGAAAGTGATCGGCAAGAGCCAGCTTGGATGGTTCCAAAAACGGCGCGGGGCTGGCGACTGGGCCAAGGACATGGCGTCGAAGAAGAAGCGGGAGACGACGGAGCTCGACCTCGCCTTCCAGGATGGAAACGCGACGGCGATGGTCCACGACGCCGGCGCCGCTCGGTCGGCCAACTCGGGCGGCGAGGTCCGCTTCGGGTACCTCACCGTCTGCGCCGTCGTGATGGCGGACGACGCACGAGAGGCCGACGACCGCGCGCAGGCGGTGCTGAAAGCGATTCGCGACCTCGGGTTCACCGGCCGCGTCGAGGACGTGAACGCCGTCGACGCTTTCGTCGGGAGCCTCCCCGGCCACGGGCACGCCAACCTCCGCCGTCCCGTCTTGTCGACCGAGAACGTCGTCGACGTGCTCCCGCTGACGGCCCCCTGGGGCGGGCACCGCGAGGTCCCGAGCGGACTGTTCCCCGAGGGCTCGCCGCCGCTGCTGTGGGCCAAAACCGACGGGAGCACGCCGTTTCGGCTGTGCCTCCACGAGGGCGACGTGGGACACACGCTCGTCGTCGGCGCGACGGGCGCGGGCAAGTCGGTCCTGGTGGGCCTGATCCTCGCGCAGTGGCGGCGCTACGCCGGGTCGCGGACGGTGACGTTCGACGTCGGGTACAGCCACTACGTCTCCGGCCGCGCGATGGGCGCGGCGCACTACGACCTCGCAGGCACCGTCGCCCACGACGCCGGAGACACGGAGCCCGTGGCGATGCAGCCGCTCCGAGGCGTCGACCGGCCCGACGTGCGGCTCTGGGCGGTCGACTGGCTGGAGGGGCTGGTCGAGGTTCAGGGCGAGCGGCTCTCACCCGATGAACGCGGCCGACTCGCACACGCCGTCGGCCTGCTGGCGGAGAGCCCGCCCGAGGACCGGACGCTGACGGCGCTCCTGGTCGGCCTCGGTGACGAGCGGCTCCGGGCGCTCGTGCGTCCGTACACGCTCGAAGGACCGTACGGCCAGCTCTTCGACGCCGACCGCGACTCATTCGGGTCGGGCACCCGACCCGCACGTGCGGACGTGCAAGCGGCCACCGACGGCCGCGGTGGGGGAGAGGACGCCGTCCGGCATCAGGTGGTCGAGCTCTCGCACTTGGTCGGGATGTCCGACCGCGTGCTCGTGCCTGCACTGACGTACCTGTTCCGCCGCGTCGAGGAGTCGCTCGACGGCTCGCCCACGCTCATCGTGATCGAGGAGGCGTGGGCCGCGCTCATGCACGGACGCTTCGCCGACCGGCTCCGCCAGTGGCTCTTGACGCTCCGCAAACGGAACGCGGCCGTCGTCGTCGTGGCCCATAGCCCGGCCCAGTTCCGCGACGGCGTCAAGGGCGCTCAGCTCCTCGTCGAGAGCTGCCCGACGCGGATCTTCCTGCCCAACCCCGACGCCGCCGAGCCCGACACGGCCGCGCTCTACCGCTGGCTCGGCCTCAACGACGCCGAGGTCGCCCGGCTGGCGCGGGCGCGCAAGAAGCGGGACTACTACGTCCGCTCGCCGTCGGGAGCGCGGACGTTCGACCTGGCGCTGGGACCGGTCGAGATGGCGTTCCTGGGCACGCTCCCCGGCCGCTCGGCCGACGAGACGGTCCGGGAGGCCGCCCGACTGGCGGAGACCGAGGGCGAGCGGTGGCCCGCCGAGTGGCTCCGGCTCTGTGGCCTCGACGCCGAGGCGGAAGCCGTGAGCCTGCCCTCCCCCGAGACCAGGGCTACCCCGCCTCCACCCGCGTGACCCGTTCCCAGAGACCGTGTTCTAGCGCACGGCGGCTCTATCCAGCGACGAGGTCGTCGGCTGAGAAGAACAGGATCCGGCCCGCGTCGGCCTCTGCCCGGACCGCCCGGTCCGCCTCGCCGCGCCCCGTGAACAGCGCGAGGTGGACCCCGCTCGCCCCACCCAGGTCCGCCTCGACGAGCGTGGCCCTACGACGGAGCGTCGAGAGGTGACGCTCCGTGACGGGTCCCCACTTGGCCTCGCCGACGAGCAGTTGCCCGGCGCCGCCGAGCGCGACCACGTCGACCTCCTCTCGGTGTCCGGCGTCCCACCAGGACCCGACGCGGAGCGGGCGGAAGGGGAGCGCCCCCGGATCGCGACGGGCCTGCCGCCCGACGAAGTCCCGGCACACGGCCTCGAACACGCTGCCCATGTGGTCGTCCAGGCGAGGCTCGACGGCCTCCTCCCACAGGTGCTCAGCGTCGACCAGACCCAGGCTCCCGGTGTGGACGAGCGGGGCGATCACGCGGTGCCAGAACGCGAGGTACGGGTCCGAGACGCGGTAGACCGCTCGCTTCGAGCGGTCCGGCCTCTTCTCGGTGATGGGCACGGCCCGCTCGACCAACCCCATCCCCTCTAGCCAGCCCAGTGGGCGTGAGAGCGAGCCGCCGGAGCGGCCGACGCGGTTCGTGATCCCGCTCCACGTCGTCTCGCCGCCCGCGATGGCTTCCAGGATCGAGTAGTGGACGGCCGCCTCGGCGGTGAAGGCGTCGAGCACGTGCTGGGCGTCGTCCACCAACCGTCCGGAGGCGCTGAGCAGGTGCGCCGCCGCGTTCTCGGCCAGCGTCTGGTCGGGGTCGAGGAGGGCGAGGTGACCGGGGAGGTGCCCGAACAAGCCGTAGGCCACGAGTTGGTCGCGGGACGTCCATGACGGGACGAACTGCGACGCCTCGGGGACGCCGAACGGGGCGAACGTGAGCCGAGCCGTGCGGCGCCCGTAGAGGGGCTGGTCGGCGGCTTCGAGCCGCTCCATCGCCGTGACGTACGACCCGCTCAGGACGAGCTTCATCTTGCTCCCTGCCCAGTCGTGGTCCCAGAGCTTCTGGATCACCGACGGGAGGGCCGGGGCCGCGTCGGCGAGGTAGGGGAACTCGTCGAGGACCAAGAGGAACGGGTCGTCCCCGGCGCGCTCGGCCACGAACTCGAACAGGTCCTCCCAGGTGGCGAACCCGCTCCCGCGCCGGAGGGCGGCGTCGCCCAGGTGCGCGCCGACGACGCGGCTGAGCCCAGCGAGCTGCTCGGCCTCGGTGCGCCGTGTGGCCTGGTAATACACGCCGCCGACGGCCCGGGCGAACCGGGAGAGCACGTGGCTCTTCCCTACGCGGCGGCGACCGACGGCGAAGGCGAGGTCGGGACGCGGGCGCGCCCACAGGTCCTGGAGGTCCGTCCACTCGGCCTCTCGGTCGATGACGTCGGAGGGCTTCTCGATCATGAATGAAGATACGTTCCACCGGAGGAACTTCCACCAGTGGAACAGAAGTGTTGGCGTTTGCCCTTCCGTCCAGATCCCCTCGCGCAGGGCGCGGGCCAGGATCGAGGGACGGCGAGCACGTCGGCGAACCGACCGGTGTCCGGTGGCGGGGCGAGATCGCGCCTCTGCACGGTGTCCCCCCGTGCACACCCCTACCGCCATGCCCACATCCCTTCGCCGGGCCGCTTGCGCCCTCGCCATCTTCCTCGTCGCCCTCGCGCCCGCCCAGGAGGCGAAGGCGCAGTGGGCCGTCATCGACCCCGCCCACATCGCCAAGAGCGTCTGGAACGGCCGGAAGATCGTCGACCAGTTGACCGCGCAGCGCGACCAGCTCCGCGCCTTCCGCGACAACGTCCAGAAGCTCCGGTCCTACAACCTCCGCGACGTGACGGGCTTCATGGCCGCCGTCGACGCCACGCTCGTCTCGGGCGCCGAGGTGGCCTACGCCTCGGCCTCGCTCCCGTCCGACTTCTACCGGGTCTACACCGGCGTCGACGTGTCCGACACGCGCGGCACGACCGACACCTGGTTGTCCAACCAACTCGACGGCTCGCTCGGGACCCTGCGGTCGCTCCGTGAGCACGCCGTCCAGCTCCAGGCCGCTCGACGTGACCTGACGGGCTTCCAGTCCCAGATCCGGTCGGCGACCACGGCCCAGCAGATCGCCGAGGTCCAGGGGACCGTCCAGGCCTACGGCGTCCAGGAGTCCCAGCTCCTCCGCCAGGTGACGATGCTCCAGGTCGACCAGCAAGCGCGGGCCGAGGCGTCGCAGGCGGCCCAACGGGCCTACGCGACGGCCGTCGCCCGCGACGTGGCCGCTCGGAGCCGGGCTTCGGCCCGCCTCATCGGCGGCCGGGACTACGGATCGCGTCCGATCCTCTAACCCGGAAGTCGCACCTCACACCTCACACTTGTGACGACGCTCGACGCGCCGCTCTATGACCCCGCTGTGTACCTCCAGGTCCTTGGGCACCCGCGTCCGCCGTTGCCTCCCGTCCTCCGACGCGCCCACACGGGCCGTCGGAGGCTCGGGTGTTTGGGTCCGGGCGGCCGGTGTCGCGGCCCTCGTTGCGTTTGCCCTCAGCACGGAGGCGTCGGCCCAGGCGCCGCCCGTCCTCGACACGATCGTCGACGACTTCCGCGCGGCGGTCGACGCGGCCCGTCCCGGACTCCTCGCGATTGCGCGGGGGACGTTCGGGACGCTGGCGATCATCGAGATCGCGCTGTCGGCGATCCTGTGGACGCTCCGCGAGGACGGCCCCTACCGCGTCCTCACGGGGCTCGTCGTCAAGCTGGCATGGCTGGCCTTCGCGTTCAGCCTCATCGTCTCGTTCGACGTGTGGTTCCCGCCCGTCCTCAACGGGTTCGTCGCGGCAGGGGGGACGGTGACGGCCGGGACGGTAAGCCCGAGCGACGTATTGGGGCTCGGGACCGAGCTCTCGGTCGAGATGGTGGCCGCGTTCTTCGACGGCGTCGGCCTGCTCGACGTGTCCGTGAGCGTGCTGGTCACGGCCGTTCTGGTTGCCGTGGCGGCGCTCCTGGTCCTGCTGATGTTCGCGCTCATCGCAGCCGTGGTCGTGGTGGTCCTGGTCGAGTCGTTCATCGCGCTCGCCGTTGGCGCGCTCGTGCTTGGGTTCTCAGCCTTCCGGGGGACGGCCAACCTCGCCGACCGCTTCGTGGCCTACGTCTTCAACCTCGGGATCCGGCTGTTCTGCCTGTTCCTGCTCGTCGCCATCGGAACGGACGTGGCCCAGGGGTGGCTCCCCATCATCCAGGCCAACCCCGACGACCTCGGGGCCATGATGGCCGTGCTCGGCGGAGCGGTGACGTTCACCGTGCTCGTGACCTACGTCCCGTTCAAGGTCTCGACGTCGCTCACGCGCGACCTGTCGGTCGGCTTCGAGAAGGCGTTGAACTCGGTCTAGCGCCCGCCTACCTGCCTAGCCCCCTAGACCTCTACCCATGCCCCACCTTTTTCGATCTGCTCCACCTTGTAACGGCTCTGGCGACGGGGCGCCCGCCGGATGGTCGCACGAGCGGCCGACGCCGCCGGAAGTCCTCCGGGGCCGGTACGAGTTCACCCGCCAGTTCTCCGACCTCGCCCGTGGCAAGCGAAACTGGCAGTGGGTGGCCGCGCTCTCGCTCGTGCTGCTGGGGCTGGCGGTCGCCGGGCTCGTCACGCTCGCCTCCCAGAGCCGCGTCGTCCCCTACGTCGTCGAGGTCGACCGGGTGGGGCGGGCCGAGGCCATCGTGCCCGCCGAGGCCGCGTCGGTCGCCGAGGACCGCGTCGTCGTGGCCGCGCTCTCGTCGTTCGTGTCCAACATCCGCACGGTCTACGCCGACCCTGTCGCGCAGCGCGACGCCGTGTACCGGGCCTACGCCCACGTCGCCGGCGACGCCCGCGACTTCCTGGAAGGCTACTTCTCGGACCCACAGAACGACCCGCGCCAGCTCGGCAAGGACTTCCGCCGGGCCGTCGAGGTCACGGCCGTGCTCCCGGTCCCCGGCACGGACCAGGGCACAGGCCGGACGTACCGGGTCCAGTGGAACGAGACCGACGCCTCGACGCAGGGCGGCGAGCGGGAGCGGGCGTGGGAGGGCTACGCCTCGGTCACGCTCGCCCCGCCCACGACGACGGAGGGCGTCGAGCGGAACCCGCTCGGCGTGTTCGTGACCGACCTCTCGTGGAGCCCGCTCGCCGGTCAGACCACGCGTACCGAACGCGACACCGACGAGCCAGAGGCGGAGCCCGAGCCGCCCGCCGAACGCCCCGCCCGCCGTCCGCGCCAGACCGTCCGGGCGCCGGACGACACCACGCCTCCACCCAACTCAGACCTCCGATGACCGCCTCTCACACCGTCCCACACCGCCGCTGGCGGCTCCTCGCCGCGCTCGCCGTCGGCCTCTTCTGCTCCCACGCGGCCTCCGCGCAGGAGGCCCCAGACGCGCTCCCCGAGGCGGCGTCCGTCGTCGACTTCTCGGAGACCGACTCGGACGCTTCCACGGCCCCGAGCGGCCAGCCGGTCGGGGACGGGTTTACCGAGGGGGCCGTCATCGTCACGCCGGGCCAGATGGCGGAGGCGCTCGGCGAGCTCGTCCGCGAGTACCACCGGACGGGGCGCGCGGGCGTGCTCCGCCAGTCGACGGTGATGGTGGTCCCGTTCGGGCACAGCCAACCGGTCCTGGCCTGCGCCCCGCTCCGGGCGTCCGTCGTCGAGCTCGAACCGGGCGAGGTGGTGATGGGCGTCGTCGCGGGCGACACCGAGCGGTTCGCCGTCGAGCAGACGTACACCGGACCGGGCGGTCGGACGCCGCTCGTGGTCGTCAAGCCGCTGGCGTACGACGTGACGACGAACCTCGTGGTCTCGACCGACCGCCGGGTCTACCACGTCACGCTGGACTCGGCCCCGCGCCCGTCGCGGACCCGGAGCAGGGGAGGGGACGGCGAGGTCAACCCGCAGCCCCGCTACGCCCGGCACATCCGGTTCTACTACCCCGACGACGTCGCGGCCGACGTCCAGCCCGGCGCTGCGCGTCTCGCCCCCGCCCCGAGCTCGGCGGGCGTCCTCAACGCCAATGCGCCCGCCTCGCTCGACGACCTCCACTTCGACTACCAGGTCACGGGCGACCCCGACTTGGTGGCCGCCGTCGAGCGCGTGTTCGACGACGGCGTCCACGCCTACGTCAAGCTCAGTCGCCAGGCCGTGCGCGGCGGCGAGGTGCCGGTCCTCTACGCCATCGGACCGGGCGGCGACCGCGAGGTGCTCAACTACGCCTACCGCGGCGGCTACTACGTGACCGACCGGGCCGTCCGCGAGGCCGAGCTCGTGCTCGGGGCGACGGTCCGCACCGGGTTCCTCGGGCTCGGCGGGCGCCGCCAGATCGAGCGGACCGCCCGCCTCCTCCGCCTCGACTGACCCCCGTTCCACCCTCGCCCCCGATCCGATGTCGCACGACGACTCCCTCCCGACTGGCGCCGACGACGACGCCCCGTTCGACGACCGCGTCTCGTTCGCCGTTGATCCGCCTGGCGCTCCCGGTGCGGCGGACGACCCCTTAAATACGCCCACCGAGACCGAGTTCGTCGGCCTGGTACTCCCGCCGAACGAGCGGCCAGCGGACGACGGCCTCGCTGAGGAGCCGCTGGACGACGGGCGGTACGCCCCCGTCCGCGTGGACCGACGTGTCGTGCTGGCGGGGCTTTTGATCGCTGGCGCCTCGGTGCTGCTCTTGCTCGTCCTGTTCTCGGGCAGCGACGACGCGGGTCCGGGTGCTGACGTGCCCCGCCCGACGACGGCCGCGCCCGAGTTCATCGAGCGGCAGACCGACGACGGGCTCGGCTCGCCAGAGGCCCAGCCGCCTGTCTACGGCGACGCCCTCGTGGGCGGGGACTACGCGATGGTTGATCCGTACGCGGACCCGTATGCCGGGTCGCCCTCGACCGACTACGGGGCTACACGGCCTACCCCTGCGCCTGTCAGCGCGAGCGGAGGGGCTGGCCGGAATCCGGCGCTGTCTCGGCGCTCGGGCCGCGACGTAGACCCCCAGGAGGCTTCGTTCGAGCGCGCCATCGGCTCGCCGCTGCTCGTCGGCACGGGTGCGCCGGTCCGCCCGCAGGGAGACGGTCGGCCGGAGCTTCCCGAGGGCCTGAGCCCGGAGGCCGAGCAGGAGATCTACGAGCTCCAAGCGATCGCGGCGGCGCTGGCCCCGCCGTCGATGAGCACAGGGGCGCCTCCGACCGGCAGTCCGACCCCGTACGCCGCCAGCGGGCCGGTCACTGTGGGCATCCCAGCGCCGCAGCAGCCCACAAACGCCTCAGGCCGTCCGGGGGCGGGCTCGCGCGAGGCGTTCCGCGAACGGACCTCAGCGCTTGGCTCGACGGCCTACGCCGTCCGTGCCGAGCGGCCCCAGCACGACTTGGTGCTGAGTGCGGGGACCGTGGTCCCGGCCGCGCTCGTGACCGGGATCAGCTCCGAGCTTCCCGGTGCCGTCGTGGCCCAAGTGACCCGGAACGTCTACGACAGCCGAAACCAGCGCGACGTGCTGATCCCGGCGGGCTCCCGCCTGGTCGGCGAGTACGACGACCAGGTGGCCTACGGTCAGAACCGGGCGCTCGTGGCGTGGACCCGGCTCCTCTTCCCGGACGGGCGGAGCGTGTCGCTGCCGGGCCTCCCCACACAGGACCTTCGGGGGCAGGCTGGGCTGCGCGACCGCGTAGACCGGCACACGGGCCGACTCTTCGGCTCGGCCGTGATGCTGGCCGCCGTCGGCGCGGGCGTCGAGCTCGCGGCCCCGTCGGACGGGGGTGCCTTCGGGAGCGAGAGCCCACAGGAGACGGTGGCCCGCCAGATCGCCATCGAGCTGTCCCGCGTGGCGACCGAGGTCGTCCGCCGCGACCTCGACGTGCAACCGACGGTCACGATCCGTCCGGGCTTCCGGTTCTACGTGTTTCTTGCCCGCGACCTCGCCTTCGCGGCCCCGTACCGCGATCGGGCCGACGTCGGGCGGTTCTCCCGCGCGGCGTCCCGCTGACCGTGGGGCCGGTCGGCGCGGGGAGCGCACCAGGGGTGCCTACGGGGTCCACGCGGTCTCCGCTGGCGCTCGTCGTGCTCCTGACGGTCCCGGCCGCCGTGGCGGCGCTCTACGCCGCCACGGCACTCGCCTGGAAGGCCGGGTATCACTCGGCACTCGGACCGCCCCTGTGGGCAGCTGAGGACCTGCCACTCGTAGTCGTCCGGTCTGGCCTCGCTGTCGCCGGGCTGGCGGCGCTTTGGCTCCTGGTTCGAGGGAGAAGGGCCGGGGCCGCCGCGCTCGCACTCGGCGTGGTCGCTGCCGCACCTCTCAGCACCGGGTTCGTCTACGGACCGGGCGCCGGTGTTCGCTGGACGCTCCAGGCCGCCCGGAACGCTGGGGCCGACTCGCCAGAGGTCCAGGTCGCGCTCCTCGCGGCCTCACTGGGCGGTCTCGTCGCGCTCGGTCTCGTGGCGGCGCTCACGGCGCCCGGCCCCCTCCAGGCCTCGGGAAGCCACGGGACGGCAGAGTGGGACGACGGGGCGTCGCTCCGGATGGAGGACGGTCTCGTCTTGGGGCGGCAGAGGAGGGGAGGGCGGAAGCCCGGTCCACTCCTCCGCTACGACGGGCCAGGCCACGTCCTGACCGTCGCCCCGACCCGGGCCGGGAAGGGCGTCGGCGCCGTCGTCCCCAACCTCCTCGACCACCCCGGACCCGTCCTGGTGACGGACCCGAAGGGCGAGAACCTCGCGATCACTGCCCGCTGGCGGGCTGAGACGCTCGGCCACCAAGTCGTGGCCCTCGACCCGTTCGGCCTCGCTCCGGCTGGGCTCCTGGACCACGTGGCCGGGCCGGGGAGCGTCGAGTCCGGCGGGCTCAACCCGCTCGACCTGATCGGCGCGGACTCGCCGGACGCCCCGGACGACGCGTCGCTCATCGCCGAGATGCTCGTCGTCGACGGCGACTCGGGCAACCCGTTCTGGGCCGATGAAGCCAAGGCGCTCCTGTCGGGACTCGTGCTCCACGTCGCGCGAACGGAGACGGGCGACCGCCGCTCGCTGCTCACCGTCCGCGAGCACCTCACGGCGGCGCCCGACGAGTTCGAGGCGCTCCTGGGCGCGATGGCGGGGTCGGGCAGCGCGACCGTCCAGCGGACGGCGAACCGGCTCCGCCAGAAGGCCGACCGCGAACGGTCCGGCGTCGTGTCGTCGGCCCAAAGCCACACGCACTTCCTCGACTCACCCCGGATGGCGGGCGTCCTGGGCCGCTCGACGTTCGACCCGGCGGCGCTCCGCGGTGGTCGGCTCTCGGTGTACCTCCTGCTCCCGCCCGACCGCCTCGACGCCTTCTCGCGGTGGCTCCGGCTCACGGTCGCGACGGCGCTCGCGGCCGTCGCCCGGCTCGGCCCGCTCGCCGGCGGCGCCCCACCCGCGTCTGGCCGCGCGCTTTTCCTGTTGGACGAGTTCGCTCAGCTCGGCCCGATGCCGCCCGTCCGCCGGGCCGTCTCGCTCATGGCTGGGTACGGCGTCCAGGTGTGGCCCTTCTTGCAGGACCTCGGCCAGCTCCGGCGGCTCTACCCGAAGGACTGGGAGACGTTCGTCGCCAACTCGGACGTGGTCCAGGCCTTCGGGACGACGGACCAGTTCACGGCCGAGTACCTCTCGAAGATGGCCGGGACGGCGACCGTCTTCGACCGCTCAACGGGGTCCGGGCGGAGCCGGGGCAAGCGGACATCGCGGTCGTCCAACGTCGGGTCGCGCGAGACGGGCCGCCCGCTCGCGACGCCCGACGAGCTGCGGCGGCTGGATTCGGGCGACCAGTTGCTCCTGGTCCGAGGCCAGCAGCCGGTACTCGCGCGCCGGGTCGCGTTCTACGCCGACCGCGTGTTCCGCCAGCGGGCCGGGTGACGTACCCCTGGCGGCGGGGCCATCTACGCTGTCCGTCTACGCCCCGCCCCGCCCATGCGCCGACGCTGGTACCGCTACGCCCCTCGCCCCTTCAGCCTCGGCATCTTGGTGCTCGCGTTGATCGGACTCGTCGACCAGTGCGCACGGTGAGGGAAGAGCGTTGACCGGCACTCCCGATAACGGCGCGTATCATCCCCCCCTTCAGTGCTCACTGCGCGCCTAGAGGCCCCTCACGCCCACGCGAGGACGGCGGCGAGCGAGGCGCCCGCGACCGCCGCCCACAACAGCACGCCCTGCGCGAGCGGCCGGACCCCGACGGCCCGGAGCGTCGCCCGGCTCAGCCCGGCCCCGATGAGGAACAGCGTGAGCACGAGCCCCTGCTTCGCGAGCGCCACGAGCGCCGTGTAGACGGGCGCCCCGGCCGGGAACAGCGCCACGACGGCCGACGCCAGCGCGAAGAGCCCGATGAACCACGGGACCGTCACCCGGACCTCGCCGCCCGCTGTCCGCCGCCGCCAGAGCGCCGCCCCGAGCGCGAGCGGGACGATCCAGAGCGCCCGCGTGAGCTTGAGGACGGTCGCCTCTCGGAGCGCCTCGGACCCGTACGACGCCGCCGCCCCGACGACCGACGACGTGTCGTGGATGGCGACGGCGGCCCACACGGCGAACTGGTGCTGGCTGAGGTCGAGCGCGTGCCCGACGGCCGGGAAGACGTAGAGGGCCACGCCGTTCAGGAGGAATACGGTCGCGAGCGAGACGCCCATCGCCTCGGCCCCGGCCCCGAGCGCCGGGCCGAGTGCGGCGATGGCCGAGCCGCCGCAGATGGCCGTCCCGCCCGAGACGAGCGCGCCCGTCACGGGCTCGACCCGCAAGAGCCGCCCCAGGAGGAGCCCGAGCCCAAGCGCGAACGCGATCCCCGCCGCCGTCACGACCACGCCCGCGCGCCCGACGGCCAAGACGGCCGGGAGCGACATCCCGAACCCGAGCCCGACCACGCACGCCTTCAGGAGCCCCTTCGAGGCGCGCGCGCTCCGGGCCTCGTACGGGTTCCCGAGCGTCAGCCCGAGCGCGGCGCCGACGCCGAGCGCGACGGCCGGCGACACGGCCGGGACGAGCGCGAGCGCGGCGAGCGCGAGGAACAGCGCCCGGTGCCACGCCGGGTGCGGCGACGGCGGACCGGGCGGGAGGACGGCGTCGAACGGGGCGTCGGCCGCGTCGTCGGGCGGGGCGGGGGCGCTGAGACGCACGGCGGTGGACGTCGGGGCAGCGGTCAAGGCGGGGGCACGGGCGGGTGAGGAGGGCAACGTCGCCCGGTCCTCACGTCCTGTCCAGCGCGACGTTTGGCACACAGCGTCCGACTGGCCAGGACGTTCAGGTCGCCCCCTCCCCCGAGGCGTCCGCGTCGAGGTGCTCCACGAACGCCTCGACGAGCCGACCCGCCGAGGCGTGGCGGTGCGTGAGCCGCCACAGCGTCCGGCTCAGGTCCCACGGCGACGCCAGCTCGACGAGCCGCCCGGCGTCGAGGTCGCGCGCGACGGCCAGCCGCGAGAGGACCCCGAGCCCGCCGCCCGCCTCGACCGCCCGCGCGACGGCCTCGCTGCTCCCGACCTCGAGCACGCACTGGAGCCGGTCCACGTCGTCGCCGAGCGCCCGGACGAACACCTCGCGCGTGCCAGACCCCTCCTCGCGGAGCACCCATTGGTGATCAAGGGCGTCGGCCCCGAGCCGCCCCGCCCCGGCGAGCGGGTGGTCGGGCGCGGCGAACACGACGAGCCGGTCCTCCCGCCACGGCGTCGCCACGAGCTCGGGGTGGGACGTCGGCCCCTCGACGTAGGCGAGGTCGAGGGCCACGTCGAGGAGCCGGTCGCGGATCTCGCGCGTGTTCCCGACGACCAATCGGAGGTCGGCCGCGAGGCGGTCCGCGGCGAACGAGGCCAGCGCCGACGCGAGGACGTGGTTGGCGATCGTCGTCGAGGCCCCGACGATGAGCCGCCCGCCCCGGTCGGTACCGAGGAGCGTCTCGGCCTCGCGCGCCGCGTCGAGCGCGGCGCGGGCCGGGCCGCGGAGGCGGCGGCCGTCGGCGTTGAGGCGGAGCCCGCGCCCGGCCCGGTCGAAGAGGGCGTGGCCGAGGGCGTCCTCGAGCGCCGCCAGCGCCGAGCTCGTCGCCGACGGCGAGAGCGCGACGGCCTCGGCCGCGCGGCCGACGTGCTCGTGCTCGGCGAGGGCGAGGAAGACCTCGAGCTGGCGGAGGGTGAGGGTCATGGGTGTTCGACGACGTCGGACGGGTCGGCCGAAAATATCGGAGAAACCCGAACACGCGCACCGCGTCTCACTCTTCCCCCCCTCGCCGGGCACGCTGGCGTCCGGGGTCCCCTCTCATCCGCTCCTCCCATGCGCACCCGCTCTCTCGTCCTCGCCGCCGCGTCCGGGCTCGCGCTGCTCCCCGGCTGCGCCAGCGACCCCGACCCGGCGACCGACCCGGCGGTCGTCGAGCCCGCCCCCGCCGTCCAGGACGCCCCGCCCGCCACCGTCAGCACGCCGGTCCTCTCCGTGCAGGACCAGGCCGTCGCCGGGGACGCCGTCGTGATCGCCGAGGCCGACGTGCCCGCCGACGGGTGGGTCGTGGTCCACCGCGAGGCGGCGGGCGGCGGCCCCCAGGTCCCCGCCATCATCGGCAAGGCGTTCCTGACGGCCGGTCCCCACGCCGACGTCTCGGTCCCGCTCGACGAGCCCGTGGACTCTGGGGAGACCCTCTTCGCCATGCTCCACGCCGACACCGGCGAGGCCGGGGCCTACGAGTTCGACGGCGCCGACACGCCCGACCAGCCCCTGACCGAGGGCGGCGGCCCCGTCGTCCAGCCTTTCGTGGTGCAGTAGCCGTTCCGGCCGCGCCGCTCGTTTTTCTTCATCTCTCACCCCCTCTACTCATGCCCTTCCGACTCCCGCTCCTTCTCGCCCTGCTCGCCGTCGCCGCCGCCCCGCTCTCGGGGTGCGACTCCGACGGCACTGACGAGGCCGAGACCTTCACCGTCCAGCTCCGGCCGCTCAACGACAGCGGCGTGAGCGGGACGGCCACCGTCCGCGTCGGGGACGACGGCGCGTTCACCGTCGCCCTCGACGCGACCGGCCTCGACGCGACCGGCCACCCCCAGCACATCCACGGATCGGCCATGGCCGTCGCCTCGTGCCCGTCGGCCGCGGCCGACGCCAACGGCGACGGGTTCGTCGACGTCATGGAGGGCGCGCCGAGCTACGGCGGCATCCTCCTCCCGCTCGACGACGACATCAGCAATCAGACGCCCAACGCCCCCGGGTTCCCCCAGGGCACGTCCATCTCGTACAGCGCCTCGACCACGTTCGCCCAGGTCCGCCAGCTCCTCGAGCGCGACGACCCCAACGCGGACGACCCCATCATGACGCTCGGCGCGGGGGCCTCGGTGGATTTGGGCGACTACGCCATCGTCGTCCACGGCACCACGCGGACCCTGCCCGGGACGGTCGGCACGATCCCGGGCCTCCCGAACACGGCGACGCTCCCGGTCGCCTGCGGCACGCTCTAGCGACGCCTACGGTCTCTCAGCCGAACCCCTCCGGTGCCGCGAAGCCCCTCCGCTCGGAGCGGGGGGGCCTCTGTCGTGCCGCACGTCGCGAGCAACATCCGGTTCTACCGGACATCTCATGCCGCACAATGAGGCAAACCAGGACAGACGCCCGCCGTTGACTCGGCACCACCGGGCGCTCGACCTGAACCCCGACCCTCCTCCCTCTCTTCCCATGACCGACGCCCCGCCCGGAGTGAGCCGCGTCCGGGCGCGGGCAGGTCGCCCGCTTCCCCGCCACGCTCCCGTCCGAGTCCGTCCATCCCGTTTCACTCTCCACCTCCCGTCCCGATGATCTCCCCCCTCGACTTCGCTCGCGTCGCCCTCCTCCCCCTCACGCTCCTCGTCGCGGCCTGCTCCAGCATGGGGGCCGAGACGGCCCCGCCGCCGACGGCCGCCGGGGTCGGATACGCCGAGAGTGCCCGGTCCGTGGCGGCCACGGTCGGCGCCGTCGAGACCGAGGTCGAGGGCCTCCCGCCGGTCAGCGTCGTCGCCCGGCTCGACCACGCCGCCAACGCCGCGGGCGTCGGGCTCGACCTCCCCCCGACGCGCATCGTCTTCTTCGGGAACCCCCAGCTGGGCACCCCGCTCATGCAGCGGAGCCAGACGGCCGGGATCGACCTCCCGCAGCACGTCCTCGCGTACGAGGATGGGGGCACGGTGTACGCCCTCTACAACACGGCCGATTACCTCGCGGCCCGGCACGGACTCTCCGGCGTCGCGACGCTGGGCGGCATTGCGGACGCTCTCGAGTCCATCGTCGGGAGCGCCACGGGCGGGGCCGTCGAGCGGACCGGGGCCGGGAGCGTGGAGGAGGGCGAGGGGCTCGTGGTCGTGCCCAGCGCGTTCTCCGTCGACGAGACGTTCGGGCGGCTCCGGAGCGCGGTCGAGGCCCGGCCCCCGCTCTCGGTCGTGTTCGCGCTCGACCACGCGGCGAACGCGGCGAGCGTCGGGCTCGAGCTCCGGCCCACGCGGCTGCTCGCGTTCGGGAACCCCCGCCTCGGGACCCCGCTGATGCAGGCCGAGCGGTCCATCGGGCTGGACCTCCCGCAGAAGGTGCTCGTGTGGGAGGACGCCGCGGGCGACGTGTTCCTGGCCTACAACGACCCGGTCTACCTCGCGGCCCGGCACGGGATCGAGGGGCAGGCCGAGACGCTCCAGACGATCTCCGACGCCCTCGCCGGGCTGGCCGCCGAGGCCACCCGCGACGGCTGAGCCTGCCCCATCGCCCCTCGTTTCACCTCCCTTCAACCTCTCCTTTCAACCCTTCCCCATGACCCGCCTCTCCGTCCTCCCCGCGCTTTTCTTCCTCGTCGCCGCGTCGGCCTGCGCCGCCGGCGCCCCGCCCGCCGCTCCGCCCGCGCTCCACAACCGGATCGAGGTCTCCGACCAGCCCGTACGCGACGGGGCCGTCGTGATCGCCGAGGTCAACGCCAACCAGGCCGGGTTCGTCGTGGTCCACGCGGCGGCCGAGGGCGGCGGCCCGGCCGTGCCCCAGTCCATCGGTCACGCCTACGTCCCGGAGGGGACGACCCAGAGCGTCCGGGTCCCGCTGAGTGAGAGCGTCGCGCCCGGCGCGCGCCTGTTCGCCATGCTCCACGCCGACACCGACGGCGACCGCGCCTACGCGTTCGGGCCGGGCTCGACGGACGTCGACACGCCGGTGAAGGAGGGCGGGGCGGTCGTCGTGGTCCCGTTCGCCGTGACCGACCCGTACCCCGTCACGCCGCACGCGACGGCCATCACGCTGCTCGACCCCTCGATCCGCTACGCCCCGCGCGACGGGACGGTCCGGGTCTACGGCGCGGGCGGGCCGCAGAACGCGTTCCAGGAGGCGGCCGACCTGTTCGAGGCCGAGACGGGCACGCCGGTCGAGATCACGTTCGGCCCCGAGAGCTCGTGGTCGGCCGACGCCCAGCGCGACGCCGACGTGCTCTGGGGGACGGCCGAGCAGGCCATGACGGCGTTCCTCCAGACCTACACCGAGTTCCCGAGCGAGGCCGTCGAGCCGCTCTACCTCCGCGAGGCCGTGATCGCCGTCCAGCCCGGCAACCCCAAGGATATCCAGGGCTTCGACGACCTCTTGCGCGACGGCGTGTCGATCGTGGTCGTCGAGGGGGCCGGGATCTACAACACGTCGGGGACGGGCGTGTGGGAGGACGTGGCCGCGCGGCTCGGCTCGCTGGGCGACGTCCGCCGCTTCCGCGAGAACATCGTGGCCTACGCCCAGGGCAGCGGGGCCGGGTTCCAGGCGTTCAAGGACGGGGCCGACGCCTGGATCACGTGGTCGTACTGGCCCATCGACCACCCCGGCGAGGCCGACCTCGTCCGGTTCGAGGACGACCGGGTGATCTGGCGCGACGTGAGCGTGGTGGTCTCGCCCGAGGCCGACTCGGCGGCGGCGGCTTACGTCGAGTTCCTCAAGACGCCGCGCGCGGTCGCCATCTTCGAGCGGCACGGCATGACGCGCTAGATGCGAGCCCGAGCCGCGACGGACGGGGCGACCGCCTACGCCGCCCTCCTCCTCGTCATCTAGCTCTTCCCCCATCATGGCCGCCGCCCTCTCCATCCACGCCGAGCGCCGGCTCACGTCCGGCCCCGCCGTCGACCTCCGCCCGAACTGGGACGCCGACGGCCGCTCCGTCGTCTTCGAGCGGCAGGAGGGCGGACGCTCTCGCCTCTACCGGGTCGCGGCCGGCGGCGGCGCGCCCGTCGCGCTCGGCGCCTGTAACCAGGGGGCCGAGACCGTCCAGGGCCGCCCGGCCTTTTTCGGACTGGACGACTTCGTGTTCGTGAGCGGTCGGGGCGGTCGGCTCGCGCTCTGGCGGCACCGGGCGGGCGCGGTCGCGCCGGTCACCGCTCCGGACGGCGAGGGCCGCGACTACGGCCCCGCCGCGTTCCCCGGCTCCGCCCGGCTCCTCTTCTTCAGCGACCGGGCCGGGACCGGCGGGGTCCAGCTTTTCGAAACGGACCCGGAGGGCAACGTCCGCGCTCTCACCGACGCCCCCGGCTCAAGCGACCAGCCGTGGCCCGTGCCGGGCACCGACACCGTCGTGTTTCACTCCGACCGCGACGGGGCCGACGCCGTCTGGCGGCTCGACCGGGCGACGGGGGAGGCCTCGCGCCTGACGCCGGGGGGCGAGAGCGAGGGGACGGCCTACGTCACGCCGTTCCCGTCGCCGGACGGGGCCTACGTTGCGTTCGGCCGCGAGGTGGACGGGGACCTCCAAATCTGGACCATGCGCCTCGACGGCACGGGCCGCCAGCCGCTCGTGACCGGAGACGCGAGCTTCCCGGCGTGGAGCCCGGACGGCCGGAGCCTCGCGTTCGTCCGGGGCCGCCCGACGGCCGACGCCGGACCGAGCGGGGACGTGTGGACGGCGTCGGTCGTGGTTCCGTGACCGGCGCGGCCGATCGCACCCGCGTCGTCATCGCCTGGACGCTGCCACACGGAAAAGGGGTCGGGGTTCTTGTAGCGCCGGACCCGATCTGGGCGCTTTGGACGACGGACCGCGCTGTGAGCGGCGTAGAGGCCGATCCGACACGGACGGGACATCAGGAAGGACTTCCTTCTCGACAGGGCCAGCGACCTCGCCCCTCGTCTCCGAATCGCCCTCTACGAGGGACCTGAGCGCCTACCCTTCTTGACAAGGCCCCCGGTCGGCGGTCAGCGCCCAAATCTGTTCCAGTGCTACGCATTCCCCGGGTCCGACAATCAATGGAACGGTGCTGTACGGTACGCGGGGCGTGGGGCCTCATTAGGGAAGGCAGCTCACCACTCGTCTGCGGGCACCGACGGGTCCCGGAGCGGCCGGAGCTCCCCACGCGCGACCGGGCCGTCGAGCTCGAAGTGGTACCGGCCCAGCACGTTCACGTGCTCCGTCCCCCCGCCCGGCGTGACGCGGACCGCCCCGCCGCCGTCGGCGTCGAGGCGCCAGACGGCGTCCGTCCCGCCGCGGTCGGAGTGGAAGACGAGCCCGCCGCCGGGCAGGGGCCACGGCTGGTCGCCGTGCTCGCCGAGCGCGCGGAGCCCGCCGCCGGCGCCGACGCGGAGCAGGCGCGAGCGCCCGCCCTCCCGCCGCTCGAAAACGACGGAGGCGCCGTCCGGGCTCCACGCCGCCCGGAGGTCGGCGCCCGGCGCGTCGGTGAGCCGGCGCTCGGACGCGACGGTGACGCGGTCGGGCACGGCTAGCGCGCGCGGGCGGCGAGCGCGACGCCGGCCCCGGCGAGCGCCGCCAGCCCCAGCGCGCGCCACGGGTGGAGCGCCGTCGCCGTGTACAGGCTCGACTCCATGACGTGGCCGCCGTACGGCCCGCGCTCCCGGAGCCCGCCGGCGGCGCCGTCCAGGCTGTTCTCGCCGAGGGGTCGCGGCGACCCGTCGTTCTTGGAGAGCGGCGCGAAGACGGTCTCCATCAGCGTGTCCATCAGACCCGGCGCGTAGTACCCGAGCTGGGACATCTGCTTGCCGCCGCCGCCCACGATCACGTCACGGCGCGGGTGCTCGGCGCAGGGAGGATCGCGCGGGCGACGACATCGGGGGCGTAGACGGGCGGGGGGATCGAGGCCCGCTCGTCCATGTAGTTTTTGGCGTGGGTGGGGTACGACGTGTCGATCGCGCTCGGCTTGACGAGCGTGACCGAGACCGGCGCGCCCTCGTCCTCGAGCTCCATGCGGAGGGCGTCGGTGAACCCCTTGACGGCGTGCTTCGAGGCCGAGTAGATGCCCTGGAGGACGATGGCCCGGTCGCTCAGCACGCTGCCGACGTTGGTGAGCGCGCCGCCCCGCCCCTTGAGGTGGGCGACCGCTTCGAGCGAGCCGTAGACGAGCCCCCAGAGGTTGACCTCGAAGAGCTGGCGCATGTCCTCGATGGGGACCTCTTCGAGCCGGCCGTAGACGAACGCCCCGGCGTCGTTGACCCAGGTGTCGAACCCGCCGAACGTGTCTTGGGCCGCCTGGGCGATCCGGCGCACGTCGTCGCGGTCCGTCACGTCGGCCTCGACGGCGAGGGCCCGGTCGGTCCCGATCTCGCCCGCGAGCTGGCGGAGGTCGTCGCCGCTGCGGGCGGCGAGGACGACGCGGGCGCCGCGCTCGGCGGCCTTCCGGGCGGTCGTGGGGCCGATCCCCGACGAGGCGCCGGTGACGACGAGGGTCTGCTGGTCGAGCGGTTTGAGGGAGACGGACATGGGATCGGTAGGCCCGCCGCCGCCGGCCGCCGCCGGCGGTCGTGGCAGGCGGGTCCGCCCGTCGGAGTCAGGCGTCGAGGAGGCCGAGCTGCTCCAGGATCTTGGACTGGTCGGTCACGCCCCAGCGGTCCGTACACCGGCCGTCGCGCCACTTGCCGAGCTGCATCGCCGGGGCCTCGATCGAGCGGCCGGTCGGGGCGTGGCCCATGAACTCGCCCGTGTGCGTGCCCCGCGCGGTGTAGCGGAACGCCACGTAGTCGTCCGTGGCGACCATCTCCTCGACCTCCAGCGCCAGGTCGGGGAAGGCCGTGCGGAAGTCGCGGAAGAAGTCCTTCAGCCCCTCTCTCGTGGGGGCGTAGTCGCCCGAGTCGTGGTCCACGAAGTCGTCGGCGAGGATCTCGTCGAGCACGTCGAGGCGGCCTTGACCGGCGACCTCGTCGCCCCAGCGCTTCTGCGCGTCGATGTTCTTCTGTCGGGTATCCATTGGAGGAGTCGGGTTAGGAGGAGAGGGCGTCGGCGCCGGCCTGGGCGACGGCGTGGTCGTCGTCGACGGTGCTGCCGGAGACGCCGACGGCGCCGATCACGGCGTCGCCGTCCATGAGCGGGAGGCCGCCGGGGAACGAGATCAGGCCTCCGTTCGAGTGCTCGATGGCGTAGAGCGAGCCGCCCGGCTGGCTCATCTCGCCCAGACTGCCCGTCGGCATGTCGAAGTAGCGGGCGGTCTTGGCCTTGGTGATGGCGACGTCGATGGAGCCGAGCCACGCGCCGTCCATGCGGCGGAAGGCGAGGAGGTTGGCCCCGGCGTCGACGACGGCGACGTTTTGCTGGATGCCCATGTCCTCCGCCTTTTTCTGGGCGGCGTCGAGGACGGCGGTGGCCTGGGCGGTGGTGACGGTCCTTAGGGTGCGGGGTTCCATAGTGCGGGGGGGGGGGAGTCACGTCCTACGGGCGACGGGCACCCGCGGGTCTGCGTCTCTCGTCGGCCGTCCGGGCGTGGTAGTCGGTGAGCAGCACGAGCAAGCCGGCCGCGGCGACGAACGGGAGGAAGTAGGCCCGCTCGTTCTCCCGTTTCAGGCCTACTGCAACCAATGGAACGGGATTGTACGGTAGCGCTCGCGACAGCCCTTCCCAGCGCGTGAAGGCAGGTGAGGGGTCCTGATCTCCTGCCTCACGTGAGGGCGGGTAGGGGCCGGCTGCGGGGACCTCCTACAATCGGCGTCATCGGGAGTCCAGTGGTATAGACCCCGCCGGAACGGCCTGGAATCGGAGGCATCGGAGACCGCTGGGAAGCGGCCTTGGAGCCAGCGAGGGGTGAATACGGGTGAACGGTGGTCGCGTGGTCTAGACCACGTCGGGCGCCAGGACCCTGCGATAACGCGGACGCCCACGCTGGCCTAACGTCGCCTTATGCCCCGCCTATCGTACAGTACCGTTCCATTGATTGTCGGACCCCACGTTGGGGATAGGAGGGGGCGTCCTCTACGCCGTGCTCCGCGACCGCGTCCCCGGGAGCGGCCCCCGCCGGGGGGTCGTCTACGGGGCCGGGTTCTCGCTGGTGGTCGACGAGGGGCTGAGCCCGCTGCTCGGGTTCTCGCCCGGGCCGCTCGCGTTCCCGTGGCAGACGCACGCCGGGGGTTCATCGGGCACCTCGTGTACGGCGGCGTCACAGGGGCGGCCTTGCGGGTCCAGGACCGGGCAGGGTGAGGGGGGCGTCAGGCCGCAGAGTCAGGGCCTGCGGCCGGGCTCTGAACGCCCCGCGCCTCGGTCGTTCCGGTAGCGGCGTCTCCGGTAGCGGCGTCTCCGGTAGCGGCGTCTCCGGTAGCGGCCAGGATGAGGCGGACCGCCGCCTCCGGGCGGTCCCACTGGGGGAAGTGCCCGCACCGGTCGAGCCACTCGAGCCGCGCGCCGGGGAACCGCGCCGTCGCCCGCTCGGCCTGCGAGGGGAAGCACACCCGGTCCTGAC